>NZ_DASPHO010000286.1:0-19822 GCF_035629615.1 Hyalangium sp.
GTTCATCCTGGCCTTCCTGGTGGGCATCACCCTGGTGCTGCTCGTCCTGTCGCTGAGCCTGAAGCTGGAGGTGCTGGACGGGGCGCTGGCGGCCACGCGGCTGTTCGGCAAGGAGATGGACACCAGCATCCGCGCGGTGGATGTGGCGCTGCGTCCGCTCTTCCAGGCGTGCGCCTACGTCGTCTTCTACGGGGGCATCCTCTTTGGAATCGTGGCGTGCTCGGACTTCGCTCCGAGCCTGCTGTCACCCGGCCGCATCGAGCACCTGCTCTCCCTGCCCCTCCAGCGCTGGCACATCCTGGCGGGCACGTTCCTGGGGGTGATGACGCTGGCGCTGTGCGGAGCGCTCTACGGCTCGACGGGACTGCTCATCATCTTCGGGGTGAAGACAGGGTACTGGACGGCGGGCCCGCTGATCGCGGCGCTGCTGGCGTGCGGGAGCTTCGCGGCGGTGTACGCGGTGATGTTGACCACGGCCACGCTGGTGCGCAGTGCGGCCCTGTGCGCGGCGGCGGGTATCCTGATCTTCGTGGGGGGTGTCATCGCGGGCTATCGCACCCCCATCGCCCGGGTCTTCGAAGACGGTCTGAGCCGGAAGCTCTTCCAGGTGGTGACGGCGTTGCTGCCCCGGCTGTCGTCGCTGGCGGACGCCTCCGCGGATCTGGCGGCCTCGCAACCACCGGAGGTGAAATCCCTGGAGACACTGCTGGTGGGCGTGGTGGTGTTCGGCCTGGGGGTGCTCGCGGTGGGCTTCTGGCGTTTCGAAGGAAAGGACTACTGATGAATCGGCGGCGTGGCTGGCTCGCCCTGGCGGTGGTGCTGCTGGCGGTCGGAGCCGGGTTGATGTGGAGCGGCCAAGGAGACGAGCCTGCTCCCGAGCCGCTCAACGTGGAGTTCCCCCGCAAGATGCGCCGGGAGGACTGGAAGCGGGCCGAGCAGCGCCGGACCCAGGTGGTGCAGACGGCCGTCCCGGATGCGGGGACGAAGGTGGCCGAGCCGCAGCGCCCGAGAGATCCGGTGCTGGCCGCGCTGCCCCGAGGCAAGGGACGCTCGGCGGTGGTCATCGAGGCCAACGCGCTCCGCTACTCGCCCATTGGCGAGCTGCTGCTGGACTGCCTGATGCGCGATGGCGGGAAGAAGATGGACGAGTTCCGGAAGATCAGCGGCGTGGATCCCCTGCAGGATCTGGATCGGCTGGTCATCACGGACAAGGGCATCGTCCTCTCGGGGAACTTTGGCAATGCCCGCTTCAAGGAGCTGCTGCAGGAGCGAGTGGCCTCGGACTACGGGCCGGGCGCGCGGGTGTATGAGCCAGGCAGCGTGATCGTCCAGCTGGCGGATGGAGGCACACGGAGGGGCGAGGACAGCTCGTCGGTGGGCCTCTGGAACGATCAGCTCCTGGTGGTGGGAGACACACCGGACTCCGTGAAGGAGGTCCTCGAGCAGGTGCAGGGAGGGGGCTCGAATGAGCCTCCCATCATCTCCGAGGGGAGCACCTACGGGGAGATGTATGGGGTGCTGTCGATCGAGCAGCTGGCGCGGATGGTGCCGCCGGACCAGGGGGACTTGGCGCAGCGGTTGAGAGAGGTGGCTGACACCGTGGAGCTGCACATGGACGCTCGCTCGGATGTAGCGATGGTGGCGGAGATCCGCGGCTCGGACCCGTCGAAGGTGACGGATCTGGGCAAGTCGCTGGGGGCGGCGCTGTCGGTGGCACGGATCAAGGCGCAGGCGGACGGCAACAAAGACATGGCGCAGCTGCTGGACTTCGCCAAGGTGCAGCCGGACGGCTCGGAGTTCAAGCTGGAGCTGGCGGTGCCGCTGGATGTCATCAAGGAGCGCCTCGCGTTCTGCCGCGACGAGCAGAAGGCCGTAGGGGCTTCGGAGGTGCGGCCATGAAACGCTCGGAGCTGGTGGCGCTCGTCGACATGGATGGGACGCTGTGTGACTACGAGGGTGCGATGGCGCGGGATCTGGAGAAGATCCGGAACCCGCAGGAGCGGCCCTTGAAGATGCGGGAGAACCACTCGGAGCCCTGGCTGCGCGAGCGTGTGGAGCTCATCCGGCGGCAGCCGGGCTGGTGGGCGAGCCTGGAGCGCTTGAAGCTGGGCTTCGACGTGCTGGAGGAGCTGCGAGCGCTGGAGTTCGAGCTCCACATCCTCACCAAGGGGCCGGCGCAGGCGACGAGTGCGTGGACTGAGAAGCTGCAGTGGTGCCAGCGGCATGTGTCGGACGCCCAGGTGACGGTGACGATGGACAAGGGGCTGGTCTACGGGAAGGTGCTGGTAGACGACTGGCCCGAGTACATCGAGCGCTGGCTGACCTGGCGACCGAGGGGGCTGGTGATCATCCCGGCTCAGCCGTGGAACGAGGACTTCCGCCACCCCAACACCCTGCGCTACGACGGGAAGAACCTGGACGCCGTGAGGGCGAGCCTCCGAGCCGTCAAGGAGCGGGCCGTCGCTCTGCCGCCCGAGAATGAGGATCCGGCTCCAGAGAGTTGAGATCCGTATGCCGCTCTCCACCTTGTGCCAGCGATGCGGGCTGTGCTGCGACGGGAGCCTCTTCTCGTCCCTGCCGCTGCGCTACTCCGAGGTGGAGGCCATGCAGCGGCTGTCCCTGCCGGTGGTGAACAGGCCGGATGGCACGCCGGGGCTCGAGCAGCGCTGTGCCGCGCTGAAGGGGCAGTGCTGCACCGTGTATGCGGAGCGCCCCGAGCAATGCCGCCGCTACCGCTGCTTCCTGCTGACGGCCCTGGCGGAGGGGGAGGTGTCCCCGGAGGAGGCGCAGGTGGTGGTGGACGAGGCCCACGCGCGCATCCGCGCAGTGGAAGCCCTGCTTCCCTCTGAGCGCGCTGACTCCCCACGCGCCGTGCTCCAGCGAGCGCGGAAGGAAGACCTGCCGGAGAACGGAGGCCCTTTGCCACCGCAGACCCAGGAGGTCTGGGCACAGGCTGAGAGCTACCTCGATCGCCACTTCCGCGGCCGGCACCGTCGGATGTGAACTGAGTCCGGCCGAAGGCTGCAGATCCATCCAGGGGCTGTATGCCATCGCACTCCGGGTAACATCAGGTCGTGCCTGCGATCGCTCCATCCGCCCAGCCAACTCCTGTGATGTCGGCTCGTACAGCGACGCTCACCCTGCTTGCCCTCTTGCTGCTTCTGGCGTGCGCCACCACTGCGGAAACGAGCCATCCCCGAAGGAACCTGGGGCTCTCACGGCACGGTGGGCCTGGCATGGAAGTCGAGAACAGGCATGCAGCAGGTCTCTCCTCGTCCTCCAGCGTCCCCCTGTGGCGTGAGCCGGATGACCCTGTGTGGGACGAGGCCCGGCGCGGAAGCCGCACGCGCACTGGAGGTGCTGTGGGGCGTAGCGGGCTCCACGCATGCTCTCGGCACCGAGTGGGAGTTCCGCTTCTGGTCCCAGGGTGGTGCGCTCACGCTGCTGTCGCTCCACAGCGCCGAAGCGGGCGATGAGAATCTGGCGCCCCTCAGCCGTGGAGCCTTCCTCCCCCGCCTCTCACGCGAGTTGCCCACACTGCTCGGCACCAGCCCTCGCGAAGTCACCCTGTCGCTTGAGCGCGAGGAGACTGGCTGGAGTGTGGATCTCGATAAATCCTCGAAGGAGGAAACCCCTCCCTTTGTCCGAACGATCCCTTCCGTACGAAGCGGAGTTTCCCGCTCGACGCACCAGCAGGTGCTGGACACGGCGCGCGGCATCGCCCGGCTGACGACGGTACCGCATGGCGGCAGCTCCGAACTCACGGCCCAGGTCTCGCTGGAAGACAGCCGGATCCTGAGCTGGGAGCCCGAGGAGTTGGACTCTTCCGGTGGCGGCCCTGCGCTATCTGCTGGAGAGGAGGCGGTCAACCTCGTGGTCGCGGTCCTGCTGCCCTTCACTCAAGGCCTGGGCGAGCGCACGGTGTCCCTCTCGCTCCAGGCCGAGCACCACCCCGGCGAGGCCCGTCCTCGCTGGCGCATCACGGCGGCACACCTCCTGGAGCCCCCTCCTCTGCGGCCACAGGTGGCTGACATCCACGGCGAGTACAAGCAGCTCCACGAGTCCATCATCGTCGGCTTTCAGAACGAGGCCCGCGAGACTGCCATTCTGGCCGCGGGCTTCACCCTGGAGCAGATCGCCTACAGCATCGTGGGAGGTCTGGCGCTCAAGGGAGCCTGGGCGCTCATCGGCAAGGGGGCCCCCACCATCCTCTCCGTCCTCTCCAAGGGCGGGAAGGCCGCGGTGCGCTGGTTCCGGGATCTCCTGGTACGGGCCCCCGCGGCGGAGCGTGAGGCGGTGCTCCGGCTGTGGACAAAGGCCGAGACCCAAGGCATCAACGCCCTCACGGCGGCGGAGAAGCAACAGTTTCAGGCTCTCATGGGCCGCCTGGAGAGAATCCTCGAATCACCTGTAGGAATCGATGCCAAGAGAGACCTCCGAAAATGGTCACGTAAGGCGTATTTCGAGCAGTACCACCCTGAACTCGCCAAGTTCCTGGGCAACAAGGGAATGAGCGTCTATGAGGTTCACCATCTCTGCCCTCTGCGGTATGCCCACCTCTTCCCAAAGCTGGACATCACTGGCAAAGCCAACCTCGCAGGGCTTCATAAGAGCGCGCACAAAAGCATCTCTCGCATCTGGGATTCACTGGGAGCAATTTCTGGGCGGACCCCGGATACGGCCAACCTTTCGCCAAGGTCATCAACTTCCCCTCGGGCATGATTCAACTCATTGCGCTAGACGAGCCTCTCATGGAGCAAGTGCTTGCTGGCCACTTCGATTTCCTGACCGACAATGAACGGGATGCACTGAAGTGGCTTGAGCAACTGCGAGCCGCTCGTGCATGGCTTCGTATGACACCGCCTTGAACAGTGCTCCTGGGAGAAGGAGATGATACGGGCCCTCGTTGTCGGTGGAGTGGCGTTCAACACGATGATCCAGGTCGAGCGGTTTCCTGAACCCCGCGCGCAGACCGTCTTCAGCCGCGGCTATCACGAGGCCCTGGGAGAGACTGGCGCCGGCAAGGCGCTGAACCTCCGCAAGCTGGGCTTCGATGTCACCCTCCATGGCCCCATCGGTGATGACCTGTATGGACGCCGCATCGAGGAGCGGCTCCAGCAGGAGGGGATCCACTTCCTCCGCGACCTCGACCCGCGCGGCACTGAGCGCCATGTGAACCTGATGGACGCGGAGGGCGGCCGCATCTCCATCTACATGGCCTATGCCACCTTCGAGCCTCAGCTCGACCTGGCCCGGCTCGAAGCCCTCATCCCCACCCATGACTACGACACCAATGGCGCAGGAGATGCCTTATTCGCGGGGTTCCTCTTCGGCCATGCCCGGCGCTACCCCATCGAGCAATGCTCGCGGCTCGCCAGCATCGTCGGTGCCCTGTGCGTCACCTCCGAGGAGCTGGCCGCCCCGACACTCTCCCCCGAGCTCGCGGAAGAGGAGTACCGCAAGCACTTCGGGTGACCCGCCCTCACCCCACCATCGCGCTCACCTCTTCGGTGAACGCGTGCTCGTCCTCCGCGTGCAGCACCAGCGGAGGCAGCACCGTCAGATCCGCACGCCCGCCCTTCACCGCGTGCAGCAGCACCAGCTTCGCCGGGCGATCCGCCCGTGGATGAACCATGCGCGCCGTCTTCGGCTCCAGCCGCTGCTCCCGCAGTACCCCCGCCAGCTCCGCGAACCGCGTCGCCGGGTACACCACGCACAGCCCTCCCCGCGGCGCCAGCAGGTACCTCGCCGCTCGCGCCACGTCCGACAGCGCGCACGCCACCTCGTGCCGCGCGATCGCCTTCTCGATCGTCAGGCTGCTTCGCCCCGTCGTACAGGCCCGGTACGGCGGATTGCAAAGCACATGGCTGAAGCTCCCCGCCGCGAAGAGCTGCTCCACCTGCCGCAGATCGCCCTGCACCAGCGTCACCTGCTGCTCGCACCGGTTCAGATACACGTTGCGATCCGCCAGCGAGTACAGGCGCGGCTGCAGCTCCAGCGCTGTGATGTCCTTGCGCCCCAGCCGCTTCGCCAGCACCAGTGGAATGATCCCGCTCCCCGTCCCCAGGTCCATCAACCGGCCCCGGTGCGCTCCTCCCTCGTACACCGCGAAGTGCGCGAGCAGGATCGGATCCAAGGTGAAGCGGTAGCCCGAGCGGCACTGCAGCACCTGCACCTCGCCGCCGCAGATGGCGTCGAGCGTCTCCCCCAGCTCGGGGCGCAGCTCGAGCTGCACCTGGCGGGGCCACTCCAGCAGGGATCGGGAAGACGGGAGCCTCACCTCGAAAAACTAAGCCTCCGGATCCAGGAACAGCAGGCCTGCGGGCGGTAGCGGCTCCACCCGCAGCGTGAGCGAAGGCAGCGTCGCCGCCGCTTCCATGACGGCCCTCACCTCCCATACCGGAGGAGGGTTCAGGGCAAAGCCTGCCTGGTAGAGCCCCGACTGCACCCCCTGCACGAGCTCCTCCAGCTCACTCACCGGGAACACCTGCGGGTGCCCCGCATCCTCCGGATCCTGGATCCCCAACACCGTGCGCAGCACGAGCGCGTTCAGGAGCGCCAGATCCAGGCTCCGCAGGGTCGGGTTGCGCGGCGCCCCCTTCAGGTGGGCCAGGTCCAGCCCTTGCCGGAACCGCAGGATCTTCCCTCGCCCCTCCGGCAGCACCAGCAGCACCGCGTGGTGGCCCGTGATGAGGGTGGCCAGGCGCTCTCGCGCGGCGGCCAGCCCTCGGGGAGACGTCAGCGGCTCATCCAGCTCGTAGATCCGCGCGTACGCCGTGACGAGCGTGAGGAACGTCTCCTCCTTGAAGGTGTCCACCCCCTTCAAGGCCCGGTGGATCGGCTCCAGCTGGAGGCCCGGATCGGACAGGGGCACCACCGCCGCCAGCGTCAGGTGCCGCTCATCCAGCGCCGCCAACGGCCGCATCGGCGCCTCATCCAGCACGGCCTGGATGCGCTTGGAGAGCACCGAGGGCTCGATGCGCCGCAGCACCACGCGCGAGCCCTCGAACGCCCCCTGCCACACCACCCCGGCCCGCTCGGCCACTTCGGCCAGCAGACCCCGCAGCACGCCATGATCGTCGGCGGCCAGGGTGACCGCGGGCTCCGCGCACCAGGAGCGGGGCCGGTAGGGATCGTGCTCCAGCGGAAGCGCGGCGTCCGGCTTCAGTGAGCACAGGAGGAAGCGGACCGGAGGCCCGCTCAGCCGCCCCGTGGGCCCGTAGAGCTCCACGACATACAACGCGGGACGGGGATCCCGGAGGACAGCGCCCGAAGCGCGCCACCGCCCCAGCTCCGCATCCGGGTTCGCCGCCTCGAGCAGCGGACGGACGTGCGCGGGCTTGGGCACACCTCGAGAGGCTGGCCCGTCCGCTTCGAGGTGGGTACCCAGAGTCGACAGGAGAGCGGGAAACGGAAGGACTCGCGCCATATAGGGAGAAGGTGAGGCTGCCTCCTCTTCCCTGCCACCACGCTCGCCCGTCCGCTCCCCTGGCGTGCGGCTACCAGAGGCCCTTGTAGGGCTTGCTCCTCGATTTGGCGCCCGAAGAACCCGTGGGAGTGGCGCTGCGATCCACGCTCTCCTCCCACAGCAGGCTCACCGTGGTGATGGCGCCCGCCGAGCCCAGGAAGGACAGCACGTAGGGGGTGGGTTGATTGAAGCCGCCCAGCACCAGCCCGGAGACAAGCAACACGAAGGCGCCGACGCCCGCCCCGAACGTATTGGCTCTGAGGATCTGCCCGGAAGTCGGGGTGTAGCGCATCGTCGCGATGGCCAGCGCTCCGGCCCCAATGCCTGGCGCGATCAAGAGCGTGTCCGCCCAGGTCTTCCCGCGGACCTCGGTCCCCGAGAAGTGGACGATGGCCAGCAGCAGCGCGCTATAGGCCAGCCCCCACGCGGCCCCCGAGGAGATGAGCAGGCCCTGGTTGAGCGGCAGCTGCCCGCCACCGATGACGGCCGTGAGCCACGCGCCCAGCTCGGCGCCGACGAAGGAAGACCACGCCAGCACGTCCCGGTTATCCCCGAGCAGATCCATGAAGCCACCCAGGAACATGGCACCGACAAGGGAGTTGGCGATGCCGAAGTAGCCCAGCGGCCGATCCACCCAGTTGTTGAACTGCCACCACGCGGACGCACCGAAGCCCAGGCCCGCGCCAATGAGCGTGCCCGCGAGCATCGCCTCGCGCGAGTCGCGATCGATCTTGAACTCCTGCGCGAAGCCCTGCGTGAAGAGGCCTCCCAGAGCGCCCAGGATCGTGTGGTGGAGCACGAACGTCAGACTGCCCGTGCCGGACAGGAAGGGGCCCTGGCGAGGCCGGCCGTCCAGCAACACCCCGCTGGCCTCCGGCGGAGGAGGCGGTGTCGCAGTAGCCTGGGGCGCCAGGCCCGTCTCCGTGAGCGGCGGATGGGGCCGGGTGCGCAGCGAGTTGGGATCAGGAGGCGCCACCGGCGCATCGCTCGGCCGGGCCGGCGGAGTGCCCGTCTCCTGAGGATCCGGCGAGGCCGGGATCGTCGTGGTGGGCTGCTGGGTGCTGGAGCCCGAGGGGGGCGGCGGCACCCCCTGCTGCGGATCCGTGGGCGCGGGAGTGGCAGGCGGAGGAGCCACCTGAGCGGCCTCGGGCGGCGGGTGGTAGATGGGGGCTGGCGGCGGGGGTGAAGACGGAGATGGCTGTGCCCGGGTTGTCCCCGGCAGCAGGAGAGCGACGATGGCGACGGTGAGACAGCTCCAGGTTCTCAGATGAGACACGCAAGCACTCCTCAAGGTCCGGCCTCGTAGCGGTGTAGAAGACCCCAACCGCGCCACGCTTGCACCGATTTTTCGCTCCGGCCTGCTCAGGCCCGCAGCTCGACCAGATCCACGAAGATGATCTCCTCCGCCCGCGAGCGGATGCGCTCCAGCATCTCCTCGGGCGGCCGGGAGTCGAGCTGGATCTTGCAGCACGCCGCCCGAGCCCCCTCGAAGATCGTGTTCTCTATCTCCTGGGCGTTGATGCCCGCCTGGCGCACGGCATCCAGCACGTTGGCCAGCACACCCACCCGATCATGGTGACGCACGATCAGCTGGTAGCGGGCCGGCGTCTTCTCCGCGATGTTCACGCAGTTGGGCACCATGCCCTCGTTGAGGAACCGATCCACCAGCCGCACCGTCTCCCGCGCGATGGCGTCCTGCGCCTGCTCCGTCGAGGCGCCGATGTGGTGCGTGCCGTAGACCTGGGGCAGCTTGCCCAGCTCGCTGTGGAAGGTGGCCTCTCCCGCCTTGGGCTCGTCCGGGAACACGTCCGTGGCCACGGAGATCCGTCCCTTCCGGGCCTCCTCCAGCAGCGCGTCGTTGTCCACCACGTCCGCGCGGCTCGTGTTGATGAAGAGTGCCCCCTCCGGCAGCGCCGCCAGCACCTGCCGTGACACCAGCCCCTTCGTGTCGGCCGAGGCCGGCACGTGCACCGTCAGCACTTCGCTCTGCCGCGCCAGGGCCAGCAGGCTCTCCGCCCGCTCGATTCCCAGCGCCTTCGCTCGCGCGGCAGTGAACGAGCGCGAGTAGCCCACCACCCGCATCCCGAAGCCCAGGGCCCGCTCCGCCACCGCCGCGCCAATGGCGCCCAGGCCCACGATGCCCAGCGTCCGCCCGTAGAGCCCCCGCGCCTCGGAGAAGCGCTTCTTGTTCCACACGCCTTGGCGCAGCGCCGCCACGTTGTCCGGAATGTGGCGATCCACCGCCAGCATCAGCCCGAACGTCAGCTCCGCCACCGCGATGGCATTCTGCCCTGGGCAGTTGGCCACGAACACTCCGTGGGCGCTGGCCGCCTTCACGTCAATGGTGTTCACCCCCGCCCCCGCACGGATGACCAGGGACAGGCCCTTGGCCACCTCGAACACCTTCGCGGGCACCTCCGTGCTCCGCACCACCACGATGGTGGCGTCCTTCGCCGCCTCCGCCAGCGCGTCCCCCTTGAGGCCGGGCCGGAAGTCGACGGTCAGCCCCAGCCCCCGCAGGGACTCCAGGTGAACCTTGGGAAACTCGTCGGCGACCAAGACGCGCATCGAGACACCTCCGGTGGGGATCCGGCGGGCAAGCTAGCCCACTCCCCAGGTCAGGCAGACCCGAATTCTTTCCCGGGCTCCCGGGACGTTCAGAGGCGCGCACTCCAGGGGCTCGACGCGGTGCGACGAGCCCCGAGGCCCGATTCGGCGGTTCCCTTCCGGCCCCATCGACACTAAACCGGCGGGCAAGACACCCCGATCAGGAGCCAGCTCATGGGCACGATGAAGTTCGAGGTCTCCCACTCCCTGCCGAAGGACGAGGTGAAGAAGCGCGTCGAGCAGCTGCTCCACTACTGGGGTACCAAGTACGGCGTGAAGTCCGACTGGTCCGGCGACGGAGCGAAGCTCAACGGCAAGGTGATGGGCATCAACCTGGACGCCAGCTTCGTCATCACCGACAAGGCCGTCCAGGGCGAGGGCACCGACCCGGGCATGCTGCTGCGGGGCCAGGCCAAGGCCTACCTGCAGAAGAAGTTCGCCGCGGTGCTCGATCCGGGCAAGAGCCTCGCCGACATCAAGGGCAGCATGGATTAGTGCCCGTCCTCCTCCAACGCCGAGAGCGCATAGCGAGCCACCCGGGCGATCGCCTCCGATGAGTCCGGCATGTCCGGGTAGTGGCCCGCCAGCGGACGCTGAGGGAAGCGCAGCTGCGCGATGGCATTGCGGTAGCTGCGCCGGGCGCCCTCGCGGTCCTTGGTGCGCTCCTGCACCTGGGCCAGCAGGTAGTGGCCAATGGCCAGCGTAGGCTCCAGGAAGAGCGCCTTGCTGAACTCGGAGCGAGCCTCTGCCAGCTGGCCCGCCTGGAGCGCCGCCACGCCTCCGAAGACGCGGGCCTCCACGCACAGCGGCTCCCGCGTGAGCGCCTGCACGAAGGCCTCGCGCGCCTCGGCGATGCGGCCGGTGAGCGAGTAGAGGTTGCCCAGGGTCAGCAGGCCATCCAGGTGGCCTGGCTCGTCCACCAGCAGCCCCTCCACGTCCCGGATCGCGGCGTTGAAGTCACTCTGCATCATCTTCCGCATGGCCTGATTCAGGCGCTCCGCGGGTGGCAGCTTCTTGGAGCCGCCGATCACCTCGGTGGTGCGCACGACCCGCGGCTCAGGCGAGCCCACCGCGGGCATCTCCAGCGTCAGGCGCGTGGGCCGTGTCGGCTCCGGGACGCTCCGTGGGTCGGGGCTGGGGTTCAGCTTCGCGCTTGCGGCCAGGCGCTCCAGGATGGAGGCCAGCGAGTTGGCGCCGGCCGCCAGCGGCTTCGCAGTCCCCGCTCCGGAGCTGTTGTCCGGCGAGCGGCCTCGCGAGAGGAGCGCGGAGCTCGGAGAAGGTGCGGGCATGTTCGCGGCTGCGGACGCCGCCGGAGCGATGGGGGCGGGCGTCGCCGTGAGCGGCAGGGTCAGCCGCGTGGGCTTCTGCTCCACCAGCGGCCGCCGGTAGACGAACGCCCCCTCCACCTCGATCATCTCGAAGCGGTCGTAGACCTTGAAGAGGCTCTCCGAGTACCCCAGGAACAGCAGCCCGCCGGGCCTCAGCGCGGTGAGGAACCGATCCATCAAGCCACGGATGGTGGGCAGATCGAAGTAGATGATGACGTTGCGGCAGAGGATGAGATCCAGCGAGCCCGGCGCCACCATGTCGCTGAAGGAGGGCGCGGCGAGGTTCAACCCGTCGAAGCGCACATACTCACGCAGGATGGGCTGGACCTCGAGCCCCTCCTCCATGGGCTTGAAGAAGCGCTCGAGCCGCTCGGAGGACATGCCGCCGGCCCGCCGCACCGAGAAGCGCCCCAGCTTCGCGGCCTCGACCGCGGCCAGGTTCAGATCCGTGGCCCAGACATCCACCTCCATGGGGAGCGCGCCCAGCTCCGACATCACCATGGCCACGCTGTAGGGCTCCTCGCCCGTGGCGCACCCGGCGGACCAGACGAACACCTTGCGCATCTCGCGCCGCGCCTTCGCCAGCAGCTGCGGGAGGATGAAGCGCTCCAGCGCGCGGAACTGCTTGGGGTCCCGGAAGAACTCCGTGTGCCCCACCGTCACCAGCGGCAGCAGCGCGCGCAGCTCCTGCTCGCCACCCACCTCCCGCAGCCGCTGCACGTAGATCTCCGGATCGGTGACGCCCACCGCGGGCATCCGCGTGGACAGCGCGAGCCGCAAGCTGTGGAAACCATCAGGCGTGATCTTCAGACCGGCGCGCTCCAGCAGGAGGGCGGCGAGCTGCTGCAGGGCCTTCTGGCTCACATTCAGCACGTCTCCACCCACTCGACGAGGGTTGGCCCAATCCGATCCAGCGGCAGGATCTCCTCAGCGGCGCCGATCTGCACCGCCTCTCGTGGCATTCCGTAGACGACGCACGTCTCCGCGTTCTGAGCGATGGTCCGTCCCCCGCGCTCGCGGATCTCCTTCAGCCCTCGCGCCCCATCGCGCCCCATGCCCGTGAGGATGACGCCGATGCACCGTCGCCCGAACGACTCCGCCGCGGAGGATAGCAGCAGATCGCAGGAAGGCCGGAACCCTCGCACCGGGGGCCTGGTGTCCAGCACCAGCTTCCCGTCCGGGCGCACCAGCATGTGGCCCCCCGAGGGAGCGATGTACACAGTCCCCGGCTCCATGGCCCGCTCATGAGTTGCCTCCTGCACGCGCAGTGGGGTCTCGGTGGACAGCCAGTGCGCCAGCCCCTCCGTGAAGCCATCGCTGATGTGCTGGCAGATGGCCACCGGCGCCGGGAACTTCCTGGGGATCACCCGGAGCACGTGGGAGATCGCCTTCGGCCCGCCCAGCGAGGCGGCGATGGCCACCAGCGGGAAGGGGGCGTCGGCTCCCTCATGGGCTGCCAGCCGCTTGAGCTTGCCCTGCACGTGCCGCACCACGCGGACCTGCGCGAGCATGGTCAGCCGGCGAGCGGTGGCGTGCCAGAAGTCGGGGCCGGGAGAGACAGCACGCTCGACCACGTCCAGCGCCCCGAGGGCCAGGGCCCGGAAGGCCTCCCCGCGCGACAGGGAGCCCGGATCGAGCCCGAGGATGGGCGTGGGCCGCTCCGCCATGATCCGCTCGATGGCGTCCAGCGCCTCCACCGACGTGAGATCGATGAGCAGCACGTCCGGGATTTGCGCCCGCACCGTGTCCAGGGCTTCGCTGAAGCCGCACTCGCCGGCGCTCGTCAGCGCGTCGCCGTCGAAGAGCGTGCGCGCGAGAATGCGCAGCCCGCCGCCCACGAGCAGCACCCGGTATGCGAGCCCTGGAGCGTTGCGCACGCGTCCCCCTCGACTTCTACGTCAACCGCTCGATGGTCTGGGCGAGGACCTCCACGCCGAGCTCACCCTTGACCAGGTATCCGTCTGCCCCCGCCTCCAGTCCGCGCCGCTTGTCCTCGGGAGAGGCCAGCGAGGACAGGATGATGACAGGAATGCGAGCCACCGCTGGCGTTGTCTTCAGCCGCCGCGTCAGCGCGAAGCCATCCATCTTCGGCATCTGCACGTCGGTGAGGATCAGATCGTACGTGTTGGTCTGCACCTTGGCGAGCGCCTCCTCGCCGTCCTGGGCCTCCTCCACCGAGTGGCCAAGCGCCTTGACCAGCGCGCCCTCCGTGGCGCGGGCGATGGGCGAGTCGTCCACCAGCAGCACCCGCAGCCGCTGCGAGGCCTGCGGCTGGGTGACGGGGCGTGCCATGCGGCGCACCTCGGACATGATGTCCGGCACGTGACACAGCACGGCGATCCGGCCGTCCTCCAGCGCCGCGGTGCCCGCGATGAAGGGCGCTCCCTTGAGGAAGTCCCCGCCGCAGGGTTTGACGGCCACCTCGCGCTCGTCCACGAAGCCGTCCACCACGAGCGCCGCGTTGTCCTCGCCGTGGCGGACCACCACCGCGGGCGGCTTCTCGAAGCGGTTGCCGCCGTTGACGCCCAGGAGCGGCCCCAGCGCCACCAGCGCGATGGGCTTGTCCCGGTGCTTGAGCGCGATGGTGCCGAAGACCTCCATCCGGTCCTCCGGCTTCACCCGCGTCACCGCCACCACATCCGCCGCGGGGATGCCGTAGACATCGTCCCCCAGGCGAACCAGGAGCACCTTCATCAGCGCCAGGGACTGGGGCAGGCGCAGGGTGATGTTGGTGCCACGGCCGATGCGGCTGGCCACGCCCACCGAGCCGCCCAGCGTCTCCACCTTGCGCTTCACCACGTCCATGCCCACCCCGCGGCCGGAGATCTCGCTGACCTCCTCGCGGGTAGAGAAGCCGGGGCGGAAGATGAGATCGATGGCCTCGCGCTCGGACATCGCGGCGGCCTGGGACTGGGTGATGAGCCGCCGGCTGACGGCGACCTCCCTCAGCCGATCGGGATCGATGCCACGCCCGTCATCCTCCACCTGGATGTGGAGCATGTCCCCGTCAGCGCGGACGCGGATGCGGACACGGCCCAGCTGCGGCTTGCCGAGCTGCTGGCGGGACTCGGGCGACTCCAGGCCGTGGTCCACCGCGTTGCGCACCAGGTGCACCAGCGCATCGCGCACGTCCGCCAGCATGGAGCGGTCCACACCGATGTCGGCGTTCTCGATGATGAGGTCCACCTCCTTGCCCTGGTTACGGGCCAGCTCGCGCACCGCCCGGGGGAAGGCATCGAAGACGGTGGACATCGGCACCAGCCGCGCCTCGGACACGGCGTCCGCCATCTTGGTCAGGTTGCCGTGCAGCGTGTTGATGCCGTCCCCATTGCGGCGCACGAAGCGGAACGCGTCGTCCCGCAGCATGTGCAGATCGCTCTCGACGCGCTCCCACTCCGGGCGCAGCTCCGGATCGATATGGAGCTGCTCTCCCAGACGCAGGAAGCGGTCGCTCAGGCGCGAGAAGCGCTCGAACAGCTCGGCGGTCTCCGAGCCCCGGAGCCGGCCTCGCGCGCTCTCCACCAGCAGATCGCCCGCGATCAGCCCGAGCGAGTCGAGGAGCTCGACGTTCACGCGGATGCTGCGATCGGCAACGGAAGACTTGGCGGTCGTCGTCGCCGCGGGTGCCTCCTCCTCGGGCCGGGCCTGGGCGGGAGCAGGTGCCGGTGCCCGTGCCGGTGCGGCAGGGGCCCGGCTCGGGGGCGGGGCCGCAGCCGCGACGGCAGGAGCAGGGGCGGCGGGCGCGGGCGTGGGCCTCGAAGTCTGTGCCCTCCCGCTGAGGGGTGGGATGGGCTGACCGGCGGCCTCCGCGAGCGCCTTGACCATCTCCTCGCTGGCCTGCGTCCCGGTGTGCGCGCCGGGCATATCCTCGATCAGATCCGCCAGGACGTCGCAGGCGCGCAGGAGCAGGTCCGTGGCCACCTCGGTCGCGGTCTTGCGTTCGCGCTCGGCACGCAGCACGTCCTCGGCGGAGTGCGCCAGCTGGCCGATCCCGGCGAGCCCCAGCATCCGGGCCTCGCCTTTCATCGTGTGCAGCTCGCGCGCGACGTCGTCCGCCGCCTGCTCCGCATTGTCCTTCTCGAGGTCCAGGACCCCGAGCTGGATCTTCTGCAGCCGGTCAGCGGTGACCTCCTGGAACTTCTTCAGGAGGGACTTCTTGAGAGCTTCGGTATCCATCGCCAAGGGGGGTTCCGGGGCTCGGGCTGCCTTGGGGGCGGCCTCTGCCTCCGGCCTGTCCTAGTCGGCCTTGAAGCGCTTGATGAGCTCGGCGAGCCGGCCCGCCAGCTGCGAGAGCTCGGCGGACGCCCCGGTGGCCTGCTTCGACGCCTGTGTCGTCTGCCGCGTCACGTCCTCGATCTCCGCCATGGAGGCCACCACCTGCTCGGTGGCGGTGCGCTGCTGCTGCGTGGCAAGGTTGATGACCCGCGCCGCGTCGCTCGTCTCCTGGACGCCCGCGAGGATGCCCTCGACGGCCTGCGCCGCCACGGCGCCCAGCTTCTCTCCGGACTCGGTGGCCACCTTGGAGGCCTCCGCCGCACTGCCGGCATTGGCCGTGGCCTCGCGGATCTCCGTGATCAGGCTCTTGATCTCCTTGGTGGAGTCCAGCACGTTCTCCGCCAGCCGCCGCATCTCCGCCGCGACGATGGAGAAGCCCTTGCCCGCCTCGCCCGCGCGGCTGCCCTCCAGCGCCGCGTTGAGCGCCAGCAGGTCCGAGCGGTCGGCAATCTCGTCGATCACCTCCACCACCGTGCCGATGCGCTCCACGCGCTTGGACAGCTTGGCAATGGAGTCCGCCACCGCGATCCCGTCACTGCGGATCTGCTGCATGGCCTGGATGAACTCGGCGATGGCGCCACGGCCCGCGCGCGCCGCGCCCAGCGTCTCCTCGGCCACACGCGCCACCGCGCCCGCGTTCTCCGCGATCTGCGCGGAGGCGTGCTTCAGCTCCTCCATGGTCGCGGTCGTCTCGTGGATGGCCGCCGCCTGCTCCGTGGAGGACGTCTCGTGCTGGGTGGAGGCCGCCAGTACCTGGTTGGCGGACGAGGACAGCCGCAGCGCCGCCTCGTTGATCTCACGCACGAAGGTGCGCAGCGTCTCGATCACCTTGCCAAAGCCCTCCAGCAGCGGGGCCAGCTGGGGATCCTCGGTGGTGGTGTTCCAGCGGGACAGATCTCCCTCGCGCACCAGGGCGATGAGCGCGTCCAGCGCCTGATCGATCTCCTGCGCCGCCACCTGCTTGCGGTGCTCAGACTCGGAGAAGCGCGTCAGGACCTGGTTGAGCAGGTTCGCCATCTCCGCATAGTCGCCGGCGACGGTCTCCGGCACGACGCGTGCCTGGAGGTTGCCCGCCAGCACCGAGCGGAGCGTGTCCGAGAGCGCCTTGAGGGCGAGGCCATTCCCGGCGTTCTTGGCCACGGGCTTGGCGGCCGCGGGCTTCTTCCCGCGGCCCTTCGCCGGCTTGTCGTTCGAGGTGTCCAAAGCCATTGCTGTCAGTGCCTTCCTTGAGTCTTTGCGGTTTCGAGCAGATCGATGAGCAACACGAGGCGGGTCTGATCCAGACACGCGCCGATGGTAAAGGGGGCGGCGATCACAGCAGGCGGGAGCCGCCGCAGGTCCACGAGGGGGATGGGGCGCACGCCGTGAACCTCGTCCACCTTGAGGTGGCCCTCGCCTACAGAGGTGGAGAACACGAGCGCCCGCCCGCCGCGCTTGAGCAGCCCCAGCTCCGCCACGGTGATGTCCTCCGGCATCGAGCGGTCGATGCGCAGCACCTGCGAGGCGTCCGTGCCGTAGAGCTGCCCGCCCACCTCGAAGAAGAGGATGTCGACCTCCTCCTCGACACGCTCCTGCTCCTCCAGATCCATCATCGGGACACCGCCCGCTGCCGCGCGGTCTGGAGCAGCTTGGAGAAGTTGAGCAGGTTGATGGTCTCCTCGGCGGAGGCCCCGGCGACGACGCCCAGCATGTGCTCGGTGGCGGCGTCCGCACCCATGGGGGGCGGCAGGATGTCCGACACGAGGACCTTGCGCAGCCCCAGCACCGTGTCGGCCACCACCCCCGCCACGTAGGTGCCGCTGACACCGACGAAGATGCGCGTGCGAGGCAGGACGCGCGCCTCGCCCTTGGCCAGGAAGCGCAGCAGATCCACCACGGGGAGCACCTCACCGCGGTGTCCGGTGACGCCCAGCAGGAACGACGGCGCCCGCGGCAACGGAGTGAGGAGCCCGGCCCGGAGCACCTCGAGCACGTTCTCGCTGGGAACACCCAGGCGAAGGTTCCCTACACGAAAACAGAAGAACTCTTGCTCCGGACGAGCCTGGGCAGTGAGGGCGCGAGCCGGGGCGCTCCGAAGGGCGCGTTGGAGGGGAGTCGAATTCAAGGAGCCAAAGTATCCGGAGGCGATCAAAACGGGTCAAGGGGACTCGCCTGGTCGCCTGCCTGCATGCCGTTTCGATGGTCCCCCAATCGCCAACGGTGTAGGGTTGTTTCTGGATTCGTTGAGGAGGCAGATGTCCCGCGTACTGGTCATCGACGACAGCCCGATGCTGGTGGAGCTCACCGTGCGGGCGTTGACCGCGGCAGGCTACCAGGCAAGCGGCGCGGTGGATCTGGCGAGCCTCGAGCAGAAGCTCACCGAGGGGCCCGCCGCGCTGATCCTGATGGACGTCAACATGCCGGAGATGTTCGGCGACGACGTCGTGGAGTACCTGCGCAGCCAGAAGAAGGTCTCCTCGAAGCTGGTGCTGTACTCGGACATCTCAGAGGAGGAGCTGGCCACCAAGGCCCGCACATCAGGGGCGGACGGCTACATCGTCAAGGGCCAGGGCCTGGAGGCGGTCCTGGCGGAGGTGATCAAGCTGATCGGGCCCCCGGCGATCACGGCGGTGCCCCCGGCGGCCTCTGAGCCCCCACCCGCCCCCGCTGCTGCCGCTCCGGAGGCCGCCTCCGCCCCGCCCGCCAAGAGTGGCGGGCTTCCCGCGGCCCCGGCCACCGGGAAGCGCAAGCCGCGCATCCTGATCGTGGACGACAGCGAGATGACGGCGCGGATCATCGAGGCGGACCTGGTGACCAAGGGCTTCGAGGTCCACGTGGCGGACACGGCGGACAAGGCGACGAAGATCATCCTCAAGAAGCAGACGCGGCCGGATCTGGTCCTGCTGGACGTGCGGATGCCGAACGTGAACGGCGAGCAGTTCTGCCGGTTCATCAAGAGCAACAGCCTCTTCAAGGGGATCAAGGTCTTGCTCTGTTCAGGGGAGAACGTCGAGGAGCTGCAGCGCATCTGCCGCGAGGCCGGGGCGGACGGCTACGTCCCCAAGGATGCCGTGATGAGCAGCCTGGTGGCCCGCGAGCTGAACCCGGCGCCCGCCAGCCAGGAGTAGCACTTCTCCTCTGCCTACACAGGGCTTGCGGCGTTGTCCCGCTCCTCGAGGCCTCGGGCGAAGTTGCCGATGATCAGCCCGGGCCGCGCGGCCTTCAAGCGCTTCAGCAGCTCACGGATCCCCACCTGCTCTCCCCCCGCGCCCCGGTCCCGCGCAACCTCCAGGTACTGGAGGGGATCGATGCACAGCGAGCGTGTCTGCACCTGATCCACCTTGTACCGGCTCACCAGCCGCTCCAAGGCCTGCACCTCGCCCTCGCGATCGGTGACGCCGGGGAACAGCAAGAGGTTCAGCGCCAGGTACGCGCCCCGCTCCCGCGCCAGGGCGATCGAAGCCTCTACGTCCTCCCAGGTGTACTTGACCGGCTTGTAGTAGGCCTCGTAGAGATCCTTCACCGCCGAGTTCAGTGAGACGCGGACCGCGTCCAGCCCCGCGTCGAACAGCGCCGCCAGCCCGTGCGTCAGGCTCGCGTTGGTGTTGATGTTGATGGAGCCCTTGTCCGTCCGCGCCCGCATGTAGCGGATGGCCTCGGCGATGGCCTTGTAGCGCGTGAGCGGCTCGCCCTCGCAGCCTTGGCCGAAGCTCACCATCGTCCGGCCGGGCGCGTGCTCCAGGTGGTAGAGGCCGATCGCCCCCATCTCCTCGCCAGCGGGCCCGTCCTCCATCCGCTCGTGCGAGGCGGGCGGGCCGTCCGCGGGCTGATCCGAGATGCACCCCACACAGCGCGCGTTGCACATCACCGAGGCGGGGATGGCCGCCTCATCGCGGACATAGAAGGTGTTCTGCGAGGTGAAGCACCGGTACAGCAGCGCGCAGGTCTTCAACTGCTTGAGCACCCGGCTGCCCGGAAAGCGCGCCAGATGGCTCTCCACCAGCGAGCGCATCTCTGGCGTCGAGTACTTCTCCGGATCCCAGTGGCTGCGCGTGTCCGTGTGGATGGCCCACGCCACCGGCCCGTCCTTGCCCCACGCCGCAGCCGTATAGGCCCACTGCGGCAGGATCGGCCCATCTCCCTTCACCTCGCCTGGTAGAAATGT
>NZ_DASPHO010000287.1:0-8880 GCF_035629615.1 Hyalangium sp.
CACCTCCTGCGCCGCGCGATGCAGGTTGCGCGCGCGGCTGTAGTAGCCCAGGCCCTTCCAGCCGGTGAGCACGTCCTCCAGGGGCGCCGCGGCGAGCGCGTCCACCGTGGGAAAGCGCGCGAGGAAGCGCTCCCAGTAGGGAATCACCGTCGACACCTGCGTCTGCTGGAGCATCACCTCGCTCAGCCAGATGGCATAGGGATCCTTCGTGCGTCGCCAGGGCAGATCCCTGCGCTCCCGGTCGTACCAGGCCAGCAGGGGCACGCGGATGGACGCGAGCCTCATGACTCCGGCCTCTTCACCATCCGGGCAATCATGCGCCGTGCGACAAGATCAAAGAGGCCCGGCACGAAGCGGTTCGCGAGCACCATCAGCCGCCCAGGCAGGGTGAGGATGGTGTCCCGGCGACGGCGCTTGCTCGCCTTCACCATGGCCAGGGCCACCTCTTCCGCGCTCATCTGCTTCAAGGGGGGCGCCTTCTGCTGCCAGCCGTCGGCATGCAGCCGCGTCTGTCGGAACTCCGTCTCGGTGAAGCCAGGGGACACGAGCAGCACGGAGATGCGCTCGGCGGCGAGCTCCGCGCGCAGGGACTCGGTGAGCGCGTTCACCGCGGCCTTGGCCGCGCAGTAGCCCCCCAGCAGCGGCATCCCCCGGTGACCCAGCACCGAGCTGACGTTGAGGATCTGTCCCCCCGGTCGCTTGCGCAGCAGCGGAAGGATGGCCTGCGTGACGCGCACCAGGGCAAAGAAGTTCAGCTCGAACACCTTGCGGAGCTGCTCCTCTGAGAGCGCCTCCACCGGGCCGAAGAGCCCGATGCCCGCGTTGTTCACGAGGATGTCCACCCCGCCGAACTGCTCCTCAGCCTCGCGCGCCAGCCGCGCCACATCGGCCGCCTGGGTGATGTCACAGCGAACGGCGACAGCGCGGACTCCCAGGCCCTCCAGCTCGCGCGCCAGCTCCCGCAGAAGCTCCTCGCGCCTCGCAGCGAGGATCAGGTGCGCCCCCTGGGCTGCGTACGCCCGGGCCGCCGCCCGGCCGATACCGCTCGATGCTCCGGTGATGAGGACGACCCTTCCTCGAAAGGCTCCGTCAGACATGGTGACGAGCACCTTACCTGCCTGGTAGGCCGTGGCGCATCTCCTTCCTGATGTCGGATCGCTCGGCTGCTGGCTCCTGGATCAAGGACGCTCGGACAGGGGGGACGGACCGAGCTGCCCCAGATCCAGGGCCTCGCCTTCTCGAAGCTCGAAGAGCAGCACGCTCTTGTGGGGGACAGTGAGCAAATGCTTGCCAGCCTCGAGGGCAATGAACTCGAAGCGGCCTTCTTGAGTGGTGTGGGCCCCTTGTGCATTGGGGGTACCGGCAGCCAGGTGCACCCAATGCCTGACGGGGGTGCCAGACTCATTGACGAACCTCCCGGTCACGCTGCCAAGGATGCCGACGGAGAGCTCGACAGTCCCAGTCTGCCCGGGAGCGATCTGCACCGTGGCCTTGCCGCTGCGTCCGTCGGAGGTGCGCACTCGCAGCAAGAAGGCGCCCGTCGGCAGATCCACCAACTCGAAGGTGTCCCCTGCGAACGGGCGCGAGTCCACCCGGCTGTGCCCAGAGGTTTCGTCCACTCGGTCCACCCGCAGCTCGAAACCCTGCACGGGGGCACCCCGCGCTGCGATGATCCGGCCCCGCAGCGCCGCTGCCTTCTGAAGCCGCACCACCACATTCCGGCTGCCCACGCGGACGTTCTGGAGCACGCCTTCCTCAGGGCCGAGCTCGGCTCGGAGGGCGCCGAGCTTGTCCATGCTGGCCGTGGCCGTCTTCAGCGTGAACCGTCCTCGGCCATCGGTGTCCGCACTCGCGTAGAGCTCGTCGTCATCCTCCAGCGTCACCGAAGCCTCCGGGACGGGCTCGCCTCGCGAGTTCAGGACGACGCCCAAGGTCTCCACCACCGAGTCCGGCACCGTGAGCTCCACCCGGGAGGCCTTGCCGGCCTCGACCGTTACAGACTGGTCGGGGCCTGACTCGTCCGTGTCGCTGGTGGACGCGCTGAACGTGTAGGAGCCCGGTAGCATCTGAACGGTGAAGTGGCCCTGCTCATCCACCTCTACATAGGGCGTGCTGACGTTCTTCTCGGAGGAGATCTGGACGTCGACGGGATGGACCGGAGGTCCGCCGCGGGTCCGTTGCACACGCCCCTCCACCAGGACCAGGGAGTCCGGGAGGGCGAAGTCGGCGCGAGCCTTCTCTCCTTCCCGGAAGGTGAGCTCCTGGGCGATGGCCTGGCCTGCCGGGGTCAGCCGGGCCTCGACCCGGTAGCTCCCGGGAGCCAGGTCCGAGAGGCGGTACTGACCCGACTCATCCGTCTCCGTGAAGAGCCGCTTCGACCCTTTAGGGGTGAGGGGGAGGAGCTGCGCCACGAGACGGGCGCCCTGTGCCGGACGGCCCAAGGCATCCGTCACGCTCCCTTCCAAGCGGGCCTCGCGGACCAGGGAGAACTCCACCGAGGCCTCCTGGCCCGCCTGGACGCGCACGTCTTCCCGCCGGGCATCGGGGAAGTCGCTCTTGAAGACCGAGACGGTGTACGTGCCCGGCAGGAGGTGCTCGAAGCGGAAGACACCGCTCGCATCTGTCCGGGACATGCGGCTCCACTTTGACTCGACGTGACTGATCGACAGCATCGCCGTCTGCACGGGCTCCTGGCTCGACTGCACGAAGACCTTCCCAGCCAGGCTGCCGGTGGGGCGCAGCCGGATGAGGAGCCCATCCACCAGGCCGCCGCGGGCGACCGATACCGCTCCCTCGTGCATGCCCGACAGCTCTCCGACGCTCGCGGCGAGGAGGTAGGTGCCTTCTTCGACCTCGAGAGAGAAGCGCCCCTGTGCATCCGCCTTCCTGGGCGTGTTGTCCAAGAGGCGTCCGTGGGAGAGCACCGAGAGATCGGCGTCGGGGACGGGTGCGCCCGCGCCATCGACCACCTGTCCCTCGAGCTGACAGGTGCCATCGAGCTCGATGCTCAGGAACTCCATTCCGGGGAGCTCGATCTCCTTTGACGCCTCGGTGTGGCCGGGTGCCTCGACATGGATCTGGTAGCTGCCAGCGGCGAGATTGCCCACGCGGAAGTTCCCCCCCGCATCACTGGTGACCGAGACATCAGTCACCACGAGGTTGAAGTCATCCTCGTCGACCGAGACGGTCAGCTTTGCCCCCAGGATCGGCTCCTCCGAGTCCTTGTCCAGGACGCGTCCGCTCAAGGTATAGCCGGCTCCCAAATCGAACCGGGCCACCGGAGCGGTGCCGCCCTCCTTCACGACGATCGCCAGCTTCGAGGGGGCGAACCCTGGGGCGAGCGCCGCGAGGAGGTACCCTCCCGGTTTGCACCACGCCTGCCGCCGGCCTTCGGGCCCGACGCTGACCGGGCTCATCTCGTAGTAGATGTTCGATTCCTCGAGCCGGACCCCTGCCACCTTTGCGTCCTTCACGGGCGCTCCGCCAGCCGTCACCTCCAGCTCGATGCAGGGACCGGAGCCCGCCAGCTCGTCCCCTTCCAGGAACGCTTCTTCCTCTTCCTCCTCGGACGTCTCCAGGCCGTCCTCGGGAGCTTCCTCCGCTTCCTCCGAGGAGCCGAGGCCCGCTGAGGTGGAGGAAGTGGGACGAGGCGGGGCGTGCGTGCCGGCCGCGGATGACTCCTCAGGCGGCGTGCGCAGGCCCCACCACGCTACGGCAATGGCGAGGAGGAGGAGCGCCAGGATGACGCGCATCGCCTTGGCGGTGCTCACGGATGCCGAACCGCCCGGGTCTTTCCCTTGGGCTTCGCGCGCTGCGCGAGCCAGTCATCGATCTCGGCCACTCGCACCGAGTCCTTCACGCTGGCGAACGCCTCGCGGGCCTTCCGGGCGGAGTCCAGGACCTCGACCTCCTTGCGATTCAGCGCGTCCAAGGCCTGAGCGATGCCAAAGAACGCGTCTCCCCGGACCTGCTGCTCGAGCGTGTTGATGGCCAGGATGCGCTCGAAGAGCGGCACGGCCCGCGCAGGATCTCCCAGCTGCAGGTAGGCCATGCCCGCGCCCGCCGCCGAGAAGGCCACGGTCCGGTGCTCCTTGCCAAGCGCCTTCTCCTTGATGGCCATCCCCTTCAGGAAGGACTCCAGCGCCTCGCGGTTCTTGCCGGCCAGGGCGCTGGCGGCTCCCACCACGTCATGGGCGTCGCCGACCTCGGCATGCTCGGGGCCAAAGGTGGCGAGGCGGATCTCCAGCGCCTTGTTCGCATAGATCCTCGCCTCCTCGAAGTCACCCTTCTTGAGCAGCACCTGCGCGATCGCGTAGTTCAGCGAACCGACGCTGGGGTGGTTCGGCCCGTTCACCTTCTCGCGGATGACGATCCCCTCGCGGAGCGCCGCGAGCGCATCCTCGAACCGCTCCAGCTTCCGGTAGATCACACCCAGGTTCATGAGGATGCCGGCGCGGCGCACGTGCTCCTTGCCGAGGATTCGCTCGGCGAGCTGGAGCGAACGCTCGAGGTGTGCGAGCGACTCCTCGAGCCGGTTCGCCCTCGAGTAGACGTTCCCCAGGAAGTGCTCAACGTCGACCTCGAGCTCTTCGTTGCCGCCCATCCGGGTGATCGAGGCCTTCGCCAGCTCGCTCCACTGGAGCGCGTCATCGATCCGCTTCGGATCGTAGCCGAGCGTGAAGACGATCATGGACGTGGCGCGGGCCAGCACGGCGTCGCTGCGCGAGGCATGGGCGGCCCACACGGCCTGGTGGAGGTGGCGCTCCGCTTGGATGTAGTCGGCGGAGCGAGCCTCCAGCACGCCCTGTCCGAGCAGCGCCTCGGCCTCCAGCGGCCGGTACCTGAGCTCTGACGCGGCCTTCAGCGCCTGCTCAGCGATCTCCTTGGCCTGCTTGTACCGGCCGGCGTCGGTCATCGCCTTGAGCTGGGACAGCTGGCCGGAGATGCGCTCGATCTCTTCACGGGCCTTGGGCGAGTCCGGCGGGGGCTCCACCTGGCCCAGGGTGGCGACGTCGGCGCAGCCTCGCAGAGAGGGGAGCACCGAGACGGTGTCCACGGCCTTGGGCACCAGCTCGGTGTCCGCGGCCGCCAGCACTCCCGCGACGGCCTTCACGTCCTGCAGGCGCCGCTCCAGGCACACCACGCGCAAGGAGAGGAGCTGCTCCGTCTGCTCGCCACGGATCCGGGTGGCGCGGCATGCCTCGGTGCTTGCCTCCACCCAGGCTCGCCCGTAGTCGTCCAGCATGGACGTCACTCGCGCGGCCACGTCGGCTGCCTCCGGCCTCCCGGTGGCCACCAGGCCCTCGGTCACCTGGCGCCGGGCCGCCTCGCCCCAGATGCCCGCCAGCTGCTGCTCCGCGCCGGTACACAGCAGCGCCTGGCTCTGCGCGGCCTGCCGGGCATGCAGGGCATAGGCGCCTCCCAGCGCCACCAGCGTCACGGCCGCCGCGGCCGCCGCCATCCGCCTCACGCGCGGCCGGTACTCGAGCCGAGCCAGCAGCGCGTCCATGGACGGGAAGCGAGCCGTCGGCTCCGGCGAGAGCCCCCGCAGGATCGCCTTCTTGATGAAGGCGGGCACCTTCGAGTCCCGGGGCGGCTCGAAGGCGCCGGTGGTCGGATCCACGGGGCGGGGATCGCCGGTGCGCTGGCTCGGCCGGGAGGTGCCCTTGTGGGAGGAGGGCGAGTCCGCATCACGCGCAGACGAGCGCTGGCGATCGAAGGGCCACACTCCGAAGAGGGCCCAGTAGAGCGCCACGCAGAAGCTGAACTGATCCGCGCGAGCATCGGGCGCCTCGCCGCGCCGCTGCTCCGGGGACATGTACATGAGCGTGCCCACCGCGTGGCCGTCCAGAGTCACCTGGACCAGCTCCGGCGCGGCGTGATCGAGCGCACCTTCCGGCAGCGCGGGACGGGGAGGCTCCACGCCGTCCTCGGCCATGCGGGCCAGGCCGAAGTCCGTGACACGAACGCGCCCGTCCTTGCCGATCAGCACGTTGTCCGGCTTGAAGTCCCGGTGCACCAGCCCCGCGTCATGGGCGCCCGCAAGCCCGCGGCCCGCGGCCAGGAAGGTGTCCAGCATCTGGTGCCAGGGGCGCTGCGCGTCCTTCACCCACTTCTTGAGGGTGGTGCCGTCCACGAACTCCATGGCGACGAAGACGCCCTCGCCCAGGGTGCCCACGTCAAAGACGGAGATGACGTGGGGGTGCGAGACGCGCGCCATGGCCTGGGCCTCGCGCAGCAAGCGGGCCTGGCCGATGGTGCGCCCCTCGGCGTGCTGCTTGTCCGTGCGCAGGAGCTTGATCGCCACGCGGCGGCCGAGATCCGGATCCCACGCCGCATAGACGATCCCCATGCCGCCCTGGCCCACGCGCTCGAGGATGAGGTAGCGCCCCACCTGCTCTCCACGCTCGGGCGTGCGCGCCTCCTTGACCCACTGGGGCGTGGCAGGCGGCTCGGGTGAGGGGGCCGGAGCGGGGGCAGGGCCTGGGGTGGCGAAGACCGCCCCGGTGGCATAGCTCACCTCCGCTCCAGGTGGCGCCTCGGTGACCCCGTCCGTCTCCGACGAGAGCCGCTCCGCGCACTGCGCGCAGGCCGCGAGGTGGCGCTCCACGGCAGAGGAGCGCTCCGCGGAGAGCTGGCCCCGGAGGAACCGGGTGATTTCGGCTGCGTCGAGATGCTCCATGCGCGGATCTTCCCTGCCGTGCGATCGTGGGGGTGGCCTCCTCCTATTATCGTGCGTTCGGAGAAGAAGGCTCACGAGGTGCTAAACGCCAGTAAATCCAGTGGCTTGAGGCTTTCGTCGGGGCTCCACGCAACTTTCGGGTATCGGGATGTGAGAATTCCTGTGATCGCAGTCTCTTCAAGAGCCCGAGGCTTCAGCCCCATGAAGATCGAGTCCCGTAAGTTCGCCCCCGCCCCCCGCATCGCTGAGCGCCCGCAGCCGGCCCCCGCCGCGGCCCGGAACGCAGGGTTCGTTCCCGCAGCCAAGCGCCCCGCGGATGGCTTCGAGTCGGCCTCGCCGCTCGCTCAGCGCAAGGGGCCAGGGAACGTCGGAGGAGCCGGGACGAAGCCGGGCAAGCCCCCGCTCAACATGGACTTCGAGCTGGACCCGTCCCTGGAGAAGCACCGGGAGCTGTTCGCCAAGGTGGGCGCGAGGATCTCCAAGCTGCCCACGGAGGAGCTGCAGGCGAAGGCGCTCGAGCGTGCGACCAAGAGGCTCTCGGAGAAGCTGGGCCAGCCCGCGGAGAAGATCAACACGGCGGCCAAGGCGTCCCTGATGGCGGCGAAGGGGCCCGGCACCACGAGCACCAACGATCCGCAGTGCTACCGGGCCGACGCCATGCTGAACTACTCGCCCAACCTGAAGGCGAATGGGGACGCGCTCAAGAGCATTGGCCTCACCATCTCCCAGAATGCGGCCCTCAAGACCAAGCAGCAGATCCTGACCGAGGCCAGGCCCCAGATCGACAAGCTCTCCCTCTCGGGCCGAGAGAAGGCCGTCGCCGAGCGGTACGTGCTGGCACTGGTGAAGGAGGACCGGGCGCTCAACGGTGGCTTCTTCGGCGGAGGCGCGCGGCCGACCGCCCCCCACGACAACCGCTTCCACATCCTCCCGCACCAGGAGCGCTGAGTCAGACAGTCAGTCCTAGGCGAGGCCCGCGCAGGGTGCGGAATTCGCCTGGCTCCTCGCCCGCCCCCCTTCTGGCCGGGCGGACGAGCGCATAAGATGCGCCCCTCCGATGCGGCGCACCACGCTCACCAATGACTTCTCCTGGTCCAAGAGTCGCCATGAGAGGTTCTCCGAATGCCTCCGGGCCTACTACCTCTATTACTACCGCTCCTGGGGCGGGTGGGAGGCCGAGGCACCAAAGGACGTGCGTGAGCTGTACGTCCTCAAGAAGCTGAACAACCGCTACACGTGGGCAGGCAGCGTGGTGCACGAGTGCGTGCGGGACGTGCTGCTGGACTGGCGTGCGGGGCGCTCGGTGGAGCCGGCGGAGGTGGAGGCCCGGGCGCGCAAGCTGATGCAGGACGACTTCCGGCACTCGCAGAAGAAGGCGTACTGGACGCAGAAGCACCGCAAGCCCTTCACAGGGCTGGTGGAGCACGAGTACGCCGAGCCCATTGCGGACGAGGTGTGGAAGCAGAACTGGGAGACGGTGCGCCAGGCGCTCGCGTGGTTCTTCTCCTCGCGGTGGCCGGCGCTGGCGCGCTCGCTCAAGCCGGCGCAGTGGCTGGAGGTGGATGCGGGCTTCGACTTCTCCAGCTTCACGTTGGACGGCGTGAAGATCTTCGCCATTCCGGACTTCGCGTACGTGGACGACACGGGCGCGCCGGTGGTGGTGGACTGGAAGACGGGCAAGGCGCGCGAGGGGTACGACGATCAGGTGCTCGGCTACTCGCTCTATGTCTCGCAGCGCTACAAGTTCCCGATGGAGAAGGTGCGCGCCTCGCTCGTGTACCTCAACGAGGGGCTCGAGCAGGACGTGCAGGTGGATCTGGAGGCGATGGAGGCCTTCAAGGTGCGCCTCGGCCAGAGCGTGGCGCGCATGCGCGAGGTGCTGGCGGAGCCGGCCACCAACACGCCAAAGGATGAGTCCGTGTTCCCGATGACGGAGGACCTGTCCCAGTGCGCGCGGTGTACCTTCCGGCGGCCCTGCGGGCGCCTGGACGCGGTGGCGCAAGGGCAGACGCCGAAGGTGGCCTGAGGCCCTCAGGGGCTGGAGTGGGCGGCCAGCCACTGAGAGAGGCGGGTCTGCTTGGAGGGCTGGCCCACCTTCTGCCAGTGCTCCCGGGCCTCGGTGGCCAGCTTCACGGCACGGGGGCGCTCCGCGCGCTTCGCGTCCCAGAGGGCGCGGGCCAGCGGGAACTGCACCTCGG
>NZ_DASPHO010000288.1:0-11979 GCF_035629615.1 Hyalangium sp.
CTCTCCATCGTCAAGCACCTGGTCGAGCTGCACGGCGGGATCATCACGGCGCACAGCGAAGGTGAGGGGAAGGGTGCCACCTTCTCGGTGCAGCTCCCGCTCACGACGACGCGCCCGGTGAACGCCGGTGTGAGGCCACGCGAGGCCCGGCCCACCGAGCTCCACACGATGGTCTGCCCACCCAGTCTGGCTGGGAAGCACGTGCTGCTGGTGGACGACGAGGCAGACACCCGGGAGATGCTCCAGGACATGCTCGAGAGCTGCGGCGTGCGGGTCTCCGTTGCCGCCTCGGCGGCTGAAGGCCTCGAGGTGCTGAAGCGCTCCAGGCCCGACGTGCTCGTCTCGGACATCGGGATGCCGGGGGAGGACGGCTACACCTTCATCCAGAAGGTTCGCCAGCTTCCGCCCTCGGAGGGGGGCCTGACGCCCGCGGTAGCGCTGACGGCATACGCCCGCTGGGAGGATCGTCGGCAGGCGCTCGTCGCGGGCTTCACCCAGCATGTCTCCAAGCCCGTCGAGCCCACGGAGCTGCTCCTCCTCCTGGCCAGTGTCGCTGGGAGGCCAGCGCTCTCGTGATCGAGAAACGGGAGGGCGTGCCCTCCTGAGTCGCCCTCAGCTGCGGTGAGGAGCAGCCGGAGCGCGGCGCTTGATCAGCTCCAGCGCCGCGGGCGGCAGGCGCGGCAGCTGCACGCTGAAGGTGGTGCCCTCCTCGAGGTTGGAGCGCACCTCGATCGTCCCCCCATGGGCGTGGACGATCTCCTGCACGATGTAGAGCCCAAGCCCGTAGCTCGTCTTCGCCGTGCGGGAGGCCTGGGGCCCGCGCCGGAAGGGCTCGAAGATGTGGGGCATCAGCTCGGGGGGGATGGGCTTGCCCTGGTTGTGCACCATGAGCACCACCTGCTCCTTGTCCCCGCGAGCCAACAGCCGCACCTGCGTGTCCGGAGGGCTGTACTTGAGGGCGTTCTCCAGCAGGTTCGAGAGCACCTGCCCCAGCCGATCCGGATCCCAGCTCCCGTGCGTGTCGGCGCCCTCCACCTCACACACCACGGAGCGCTCCGGGTACGCCACGCGGAACTCGTGCGTCACCTTCTGGATCAGATCGCGCATGTCTCCGCGCCGCGGCTCCAGGGTGATGCCCCCGCCCAGCCGCGCCCGGGCGAAGTCCAGCAGCAGCCGGGTGAGCCGCTCGATGCGCAGCGCGGCGGAGGTGATGCGCTTGAAGGTGCGCTGCTGCTCCTCGGGCGGCGGGCCGCCCACGGCCATGATGCGCGCCCAGGAGATGATGGCCCCCAGCGGGCTGCGGATGTCGTGGCTGACGATGCCGACGAGCTGCTCCTGGAAGTCCACCGCCCGGCGGGACTCCTCCTCCAGCAGCAGCTCGCGGGTGACATCCCTCAGCGTGCCCAGCATCCGCAGGGCCCGGCCGCCCCGGGACAGCACCCGCACCTTCGCGCGCATCCACCGGGGCGCCCCGGTGGGCACGTACATCCGGAACTCGGCGTCGAAGTCCGCCGGGGCCTTGAGCGCGGCGGCCACCTGCTGCGCGAACCGGGAGCGATCCTCGGCCAGCACCCGCTGGAGGAAGGCCTCGTATGTGTCCCCCGGTCCTCCCGGCACACCCCCGAGGAGGGAGGTGATGTTCTCGGACCAGCGGATCCGCCCGGCCTGGATGTCCCAGTCCCACGTGCTCACCTGGGCCGCATCCATGACCAGGCGCAGCCGCTCCACATTCAGCGCCTGCTCCTCCTCCACGTGCTGGTAGGAGGTGATGTCGCGGGTGCTGCCGAACAGGCCGAACACGTTGCCTTCGGTGTCCTTCAGCGGGCCGATGACGGACAGCCACACGCGCACGCCTTCCGGGGCGTGCTCCACGTCCTCGTAGGTGACCGCGCGGCCCGTGGCGAACACCTGCCGGTCCCTGGCAATCCGCGCCGCGGCGGCCTCGGGCCGGAGGAGCTCCGAGTCCGTTCGTCCCACCACCTGCTCCACGGTGCGGCCAAGGAGACGCGCCCCGGCCTCGTTGATGAGCAGGTAGCGGCCCTGCAGATCCTTGGTGAAGACGGCGTCGGGGACGCTCTCGACGAGCGCCGCCAGGGAGAGGCTGCGGGCACTCGAAGTCTGCGGGGCCTCGGGAGGCTCGGCGGCCGGGGCCGGCTCCTCCGAGCCACGAGCGCCCTTCCTCGGACCGGGGGCGGGCGCGGCGCGCTTGCTGGCGGCAGGCTTGCCCGGCTCGGGGGCGGGAGCCGGTTCGGTGCGCCGGGAGCGCTTCTTGGCGGGAGGCTCGGACATTCGGGAGATCAGCGCATCCTATGAGAAACCACCACGGGTGTGTCCGGGAAGCTAGGGAAGGGGAGTGAGACCGAGGTTACGGGCGATGTCCTGGAAGGTGGCCACGGCGGGGGTGTCCGTGCGAGTCTTCTCCGGGCTGGCCAGATCCACCGCGAAGAGGCCGAACTTCGGCTCGTAGCCCTCCGCCCACTCGAAGTTGTCCAGCAAGCTCCAGTGGAAGTACCCGAGCACCTCCACCCCCTGCGCGCGCGCCTGCTCCACGGCGTACACGTGGCTCTGGAGGAAGTAGGGGCGGCGCTCGCCGCTGTGATCTGCCATGCCATTCTCGGTGACCATGAGGGGCAGGCCGAGCTTCGCGTAGCGGGTGAGGAAGAGGTAGAGGCCCTCCGGGTAGAGCTCCCAGCCCAGATCGTTCTTCTCCCGGCCTCGCGGCACGTACTGGCGCGACAGCGCGGGCTCGCCCAGGTACTGCCGGACGTAGTCCCGCGTGTAGTAGTTGATGCCGAGGTAGTCGATGGAGCCCTTCAGGTCCGCCACCTCGCGGTCAATGCTCACCTGGCCCGGCACGGAGAGGCGGATGCGGCCGGTGCGCACCGACTCGACCACGCTCTCGTTGAAGAAGCTGTCGGTGAGGGCCGCCACGGTGGTGTCCGCCGTGGTGCCACTGGCTGGCTGGAAGACGCGCACATGGTGAGCCAGTCCCACACGGGTGGCATGGCCGTCTCCATCCGCGTCCACCGTGTCCTTCAGGCGGAGCTGCCGAGCCGCGAGGGCATGGGCCTCGAGGAGGTGGGAGAGCACGGTGGCCGTCGCCTTCATGTCCTGCTTGCCGGGAGGCCACTCCCCTTCCAGATAGCCCAGCACCGCGTAGACGTTGGGCTCGTTGATCGTACACCACCAGTCCACCTCGCCCCCCAGCGCCTCGGCCACGCGCGCCACGTACGCCTCGAAGGCCTCCAGCGTGGCGGCGTTCTCCCAGCCGCCCGTGTCCGCCACCCAGGTGGGCAGGGTGAAGTGGTAGAGCGTCACCAGCGGGGTGATGCCCTTCTGCCGCAGCGTGCGCGCCCACTGCTGGTAGCGCGCCAGGGCCTCCGTGTCCCATGCCTCCGGCGTGGGCTGCAGCCGGGCCCACTCCACGCTGAAGCGGTAGGCGTTGGAGCCCAGCCGCTCCATCAGCCGCACGTCCTCGTCGAAGCGGTTCCACGAGTCCGTGGCCGCACCGGACAGCGCCCCATCCTTGATATGCGGACGGCCATCCGGCCACTGGCCGCGCTCCCACACGGACCACTGGTTCTCATTGCCCCCCTCCACCTGGTGGGCGGCGGTGGAGGTGCCCAGCATGAAGCCCGCGGGGAGCCCCTCGCCCAGCCGGGTGGCCTTCACCACGTCCGGATCGAAGCTCGGCCGCTCACTGCACGCGGCCAGCAGCAGGGGCAGGGCGAGCAGGAGGCGGCGGCTCACGGTGCTCCTCCAGGGCGGGAGGACTGAGGGTTGCCCACCAGGCCCACGGTGAGCATGGAGCTGTGGGCACTGCCGAGGCGGAAGGCGAAGCCCTCCACCTGGATGCCCGCCCGGTCCGAGAGGGGGATGCGCACATGGGCCCGCGCGCCCAGCGGCAGCACGTAGGCCAGGCCCACCGGGCCGTAGGAGACCCCCACGTGCGCGGGCACCAGGCCCACCAGATCCAGCAGGCCCGCGTCCACCGTCACCTTCCCCCATTGGTAGAGCGCCCGCACCGAGGGCAGCACCGTGAGGATGGGCGTCGAGGGGTAGGTGGCCTGCAGCAGGGGCCCGGCCAGCACGCTCCAGCGCACGCCGGTGTAGCCCAGCCGCACGCTCACGGTCGTGCTCATCTTGGGGCCGCCGCGCTCCAGCGGCGTGAGCGACAGCATCCCCGCCTCCGCGGTGAAGCCGTTGAAGAGGTAGTGGCCCCTCGTCACGGAGGCGGCATAGAGGTCGTCCCAGCTCCCCCCCGAGTACGAGTAGCCACCCGTGAGGAGGCCCAGCGAAGAGGAGATCTCGTTCGTGAGGGCTCGCGGGGGCAGCACGTAGGGCACGGCGCCAGTGCCGTCCTGGGCCCGCGCGGTCAGTCCCGCGGACAGGACGAGGAAGAGAAGCAGGGAACGCATTCGAGGGCGCCACAATACCCCGTCACGTGCGTGCCTCGCTGCCCGGTTCTCGGCAGAAGTGCAGACTGGCATACCGCAACATTATGATGGGGGTGGAGCCCTTCCTGGGAGGGGGCGGATCATCCTCGGAGTCCCTGGAACCGTCTCGATTCATGGACCGTCCCGTCCACGAGGTGAGACACCGAGCCTCCTTCGTGCGTCAAAGCCCTTGGAACCACGAGGTTTTTCCAGTGGCCTGACTCCTGCTCTGGCGGCGGTGCACCCACTCCGCAGACCCAGGAGAACACCTATGTCCGAGCAGAGCGCAGAGCGCATCCCGCGAACGATGACCCTCGAGCAGGCCCACGACTCCATCCTCCAGAGCTTGATGCAGGGTACGGCAGGCCACTACCGGATTGGCCAGCTCTACAATCACATCGTCGCCCACCGGCTGGCCGTGAATCGCGGGTACGGGACCACCCGCGAGTACTTCCGTCGCCATGTTCGAGTGCTCTCGCACGCGACGCTGACGATGTACGGCGCGGTGGAGCACCACTTCCGCCTGCCGGTCTGCGAGAAGTACGGCATGGCCAGCCTCGGGGCGCTCTTGGAGTACCTGCGGCTGGCTTGTATTCATATCTGGAACGTGGACACGGACGAGCCGGGTCCCACGCCCATCCAGATCCCGCGCCGAGGAGGGCTGCAGCTCACGAAGCCCTTCTCGGACTGCACGGCGGAGGACTTGAGGCAGGCCGTGCGCGGCGCGCGCTCCTGGCCTGGCAAGGGAACGCGGGAGAGGGACGAGGAGCGGGTCGAGCGCTACCTCGAGATGGTGAAACGGCACTTCGCGCAGCATGCCCGCTTCCGTCCCGAGGTCCTTGGGCACGTCCACAACCTGCGGTTCCACCTCCAGATTCGCCACCTCAGGCTGGTGGATCTGGAGCGGTTGACGGAAGTGCTGCGGCGCACCCTCGAGCCCTCGGAGAAGGTGGTGGGGGCCTGAGCAGCCTTGCAGTGGAGGTGGCGGGAATCGAACCCGTAACAAGGCGGAAGCAAAACCCTAAGCAGGTCGCGCTGTTACCGGCTAACGCCTTGATCTCACATCGGATCATTCCCCCGCTCCGTCCCGTCTCGTCCCGTCTCGTCCCGTTCTTATCCCCGCTGGAGGGGCCCACTGGGGGCACATGCGGCCCAACAGGGGCAATCTGCTTGGACGCAAGCGGCCTGAGTTCCCAGGGCTCACGAGAACCCCGTGGGAGGCGGACAGGAGCGTGTGCCCTGGAAAGGTGTGGCAGGGGAGGAGCGGGTGGAGGAGCGCGGGTGGGCGTACCGGCGGAGGCAGCCGGAGGTGCGCCCCGAGCTTCGCCTCGAAGACGTCGAGCACTCCCTCGCCGAGTGCAGCCTCACCTTCCGACCCCTGGACAAAGACTTCGACCCGGACATCGCTGGTGTCATCGAACTCATCCTCCAGCGCTCGACGGGCTTGTCTACCCTCCGTCAGGAGATTGAACGCTACAACCGCTTCCGCCCTCCCCCCGTCTCCGAGTGGCTCCCCGCTCAGGAAGTCCACTCGGATGTCGAGGCCCGCACGCGCAAGATCGCCTTCTACGAGACGATGGCCGAGGACCTCATCGCCGTCCTTCACACCCAGATCGACTCCGTCCTGGGCGAGAAGCCTGAGTCCATCATCGCGGTGGATGACTACGTGCTGCGCGAGCGCTGGGCCGAGTTCTCTGAGTACATGCCCACTGACCAGCGCGCCAGGCTGGTGCCCATGCTCGGCGGCTACCTGGGGGAATTGCTCGTCAAACACCTCGACGGTCGCTGGGTGCCTCGCAGCTCCTTGCTCGAAGCGGCTGTGGTGGTGGGGCCTTGCGCCTGGCTGCCCTTCCTGCGCGCCCACCACCTGATTCAATCCCCCAACGCTCCCCTGGACTTCACCCTCTCCCAGCGCTTCCATCAGGCCGTCCGCCTCGCCTCCGTGTGATCTACCGCCACGCCCCTCCCCTTGGTAATCTGTCCACCCATGGAAAGGGGGCAGCCCTTGAGACCGGGAGCCGGTGAGGAACAGGCGCTCAACGAGCTGCGCGAGGCCTACTCCCAGAGGAGCCTCGTCGTCTTCGCGGGCGCTGCTCTCTCCACCGCCGCGAGGCTGCCCTCCTGGGCCAAGATTGTGAGCGCACTCGCCGATCTTCCCGGGATGAACCAGGCGCCCGCCCACCGGGAGGAAATGCTGGCTTGGCTCCAGAGTGGCAAGCTCGTCGATGCGCTCTCCGTCGCCGCGCGGATCCTCGGCCGCCTCAAGTGCATGAACCTCATCGAGGAGATGCTCGATGACCAGAGCCTGCCCGTTCCTCCCCTCGCACAGGCCATCGCCGCGCTGTCCCCGCGCCTGAAGGCCGTGCTCACCACCAACCTCGATCACACCCTGGAGCACGCTTTCGGTGGCTACTGGCCCTGCCTCTGGACGGTGCCTGACGGCCTCTACCAGCAGCGGCGCTTCATCCTCAAACTGCACGGCACCCTCCTGGACCGCTCCTCCTGGGTCTTCACCCGCGACGACTACGATCAGGCCACCTGGGGACACCGCGGGAGTCAGAAGACGCTCGAGCGGTTCTTCAGCTCCTTTCCCGTCCTCTTCGTCGGGCACGATCTGGAGAGTGAGGATCTCTCGGCCGTCCTATCGCAGGTGCGTGCGCTGGCGGGAGACCACCCACCCCGAAATTTCGCCCTGGTGCCCTCGGGCACCGTCCAGGGTCAGCGCCGCCTGAATTTGGAGCGCGCCGGCATCCATCTCATCGAGTACGCCAACCCTGACGGCCAGCACACCCAGGCCCGCCAGTTCCTCGCGGCAATAGCAGGCACTCCCGAGGCTGAGGTTTCGGCGGTGGCTTCGGGTGCCCCCAGCCCTGTCCCGGCACCCACCGTTTCGCTGTCAGAGGAGAGCCCCTTCCCAGGCCTTGAATCCTTCGACGAGCACAAGGCCCACCTCTTCTTCGGCCGAGACACCGAGATCAGCGCGGCGCTTCAGAAGTTGGGCAACACGCCCGAGGGACACGAGCGATGGCTCCAGGTGGAAGGTGCCAGCGGCGCAGGCAAGTCCTCCTTTGCCCGCGCTGGGCTGCTCCACAAGGTGCGCCTGGGCGGCTGGGTGGGCGGCGCTTCGGAGCGCTGGAGCGTGGCCGAACTGCGCCCGGGCAGGCAACCGTTGCTCAGCCTCGCTCAGGCGGTGTTCAAGGCGCTGCGGCCCGAGGGAGCCTCGCTCGATGAGTTCTTCCAGCAGCTGAGCTCTTCGGAGACAGCGCTCACCAACTTCGTGCGGCAACATGCTCCGGCAGGGAGCGGTTTCTTGCTGCTCGTCGATCAATTCGAAGAGCTCTGCACCCTGGCGGAGAAGAAATCCGTCGAGGGCTTCGCTCGATGTTTGGCCGCGGCCCTGAAAGATACGGGTGTTCCCTTCTATCTCGTCACGGCGATCCGCAGTGACTTCTCGGAGCATCTCGGCTCGATGGAGCAGTTGGCGCCGCTGCTCCAGACAAGGGCCTCGCGCTACACCCTGCCCCCCATGAGCCCCGTGGGCTTCCGGGCGGCCATTACGAAGCCAGCGGAGCTGGGGGGGGGGCGCTGGCAGGCGGGTCTGCCCGAGCGGCTCCTGGAAGACGTCTCGAGCATCGAGTCGGGCCTTCCTCTGCTGGCGCATGCACTGCTTGTCCTCTGGGAGGGACGCTCCGGCCACCTGCTCACGCACAAGACCTACGACGATCAGGGCGGTATCCTGGGCTCGCTCACTGGCAGTGCGGACCAGCTCCTGGGCTCTCTGGGCGCGGAGGGCAAGGACCACGCACGCAGATTGCTCCTGGCCCTTGTCACCTCGCAGGGGGGCAAGGTCTCGCGCCGGTCCCTCACGCGTGCGGAGGCGCTGGAGGCCGCAGGAGGCGACAACACTGCGTGGGTCCTGACACGTCTCTCCGGTGGCCGTAGCCCCGCGGAGTCAGACACAGCTCCAGCCCCGGTACGTCTCATCGTAGCGACTCAGGCGGAAGGGCAGGATCGTGTTGACCTCGTCCACGAAGCCTTGCTCATGCGCTGGGCCACGTTCCGCCGGTGGATCGAGGAGGCTCGCCCAGCACTGGAGCTGCGTGGGACGCTAGAGTCAGCGGCCCGCCTATGGGAGAGCACGGGCTCTCTTTCGGACAACCTGCCTTCGGGCGGCAGGCTGGCCTATCTTCGAGAAGCCTCTCCGATTACCTATCTCGCGCGGCAGTTCCTCCGGGGTGCGGAGAAGCGAGAGCGTCGGCGCAGGCAAACCTTGGCGGCGATAGGGGCCTTCATTCTCATAGGCCTAGTGTTTGTTTCTGGGCTGGCCTTCTACGCTCTCCGCCAGCGCGCCCTGGCCCAGCAACGCCTCGCGGAGGCCCTCGCGGTAGCCGACCAGGTCGTCTTCGCGATTGACCGGAAACTAGCACCCTTGAGTGGCACAGCGCAGGTTCGCAAGGAGTTGTTGGAGTCGTCCTCCAAGCTCCTCGAAGCGCTGCGAGCGGGCGCTCAGGACAATGCCGTCTTGCTGAGAATCCAGCTGGCAGCCCATCAAGAACGCGGGGACCTGGAATCCAGCCACAACAACCTGGAACAAGCGCGCCAAGAGTTCGATGCAGGGCTGGAAATTGCACGCCAACTCGAAGCCCAAGCCCCGAACTCATTTCTCGCCAAATACGACCTGTCCGTCATCCTGCAGAGGCTCGGCAAGGTGGCTCGAGAGCAGGGACGCCTGGACGAGGCCCGCTCTTTGTTCCAGCAAGCCCTCGGCCTATGGAGCCACTCCCCTCTGACCGAGGCCCCCCCCGACTTCGTTCAGCGCGATCTCTGGGTTATCCCCCATGGCCTCGGCGACGTGGCTCTGCAACAGGGACGCCTGGACGAGGCCCGCTTCTTCTTCGAGGAGTCCTTGGGTCTCATCCAAGTCATTGTCAAGGCAGCCCCTTACGACGACACCCTTGAGCACGACCTCTCCCTCACCCTCTACAAGCTCGGCAACGTGGCTCTGCACCAGGGGCGCTTGGATGAGGCCCGCTCCTTCTCCCAGCAGTCCCTCAGCCTGATCCAGCTCCTGGCTAAGGCAGAACCCTCCAAAGCCTCCCTTCAGTACGACCTGTCCGTCATCCTCCACCAACTCGGCAGCGTGGCTGAGCGACAGGGGCGCTTGGACGAGGCCCGCTCCTTCCTCCAGCAGGCCTTCGATCTGACCCAGTCCCTGGCAAAGACAGAGCCCTCCAAAGCCTCCCTTCAGTACAATCTGTCCGGCATGCTCCACGAGCTCGGCAACGTGGCTGAGCGACAGGGGCATTTGGATGAGGCCCACTCCTTCCTCCAGCAAGCCCTCGACCTGACCCAGTCCCTGGCCAATGCAGCCCCCCTTGATACACAGAGCAAGATGGCTGTAATTGCCACCGAATTCAGGCTTGCCATGCTGGCGATCTCCACCAAGGACCCTCATGCGTTGCGAATCCATCGCGCCAATGCAGAGCGGCTTCTCGACGAGTTGCGACACCTCGAAGGCCGTTCTGACTATCAGACGCTCCGTGACATCCTTTCGGTGTTGCCTCGCTGAAATCTTTGTGGCTCTTCTTCTACACCCTCTCGATGACCGCCTCCACCTCTCCTCCCCTTATCTCGGACCCGGCGCTGACAGAGCTATGCGAGTTCTACGACGCGGGAGACCTTGTCCTCTTCGCGGGCGCTGGCACATCCTCCGCTGCCGGCCTCCCTGGCTGGAAGAAGCTCGTAGAGTTCACCATCGCCCATGCGCGTGGCCGCAGTGATCCGCCCTCACGCATCGCGGAGATGGAAGAACTCGTCAGCCGAGGTGATCTCGTGGATGCCCTCTCTGCCGCCTATCAACTCTTCGGTGGTTCCGAGTTCGGCACCTTCGTCGAGCGGCACCTCAACGACAAAAAGCGTGACCTGCCGCCAGCGCTTCACGCCATTTCAAAGCTCGAACCCAAGCTGCGAGCCGCCCTCACCACCAACCTCGACCATTTCCTCGAGCGTGCCCTCATCGGCTGGCCTGCTCTCTCGAGGCCCCAGGCGGATCTCGCGCGGCGCCGCCAGTTCATCTACAAGCTTCACGGCACGCTCCTGGATCGCTCCTCCTGGGTCTTCACCCGCTCTCAGTATGATCGCGTCATCTGGGCCGACCCGCTCTTCCGGACCACCTTCTCCGCCCTCTTCCTGTCCTGCCCCATCCTCTTCGTCGGCTTCGGCCTGGTGGACGACAACTTCGAGAGCCTCTTCTCCCAGGTCCGCGCGCTCTCGGGAGATCAACCCCCGCGCCACTTCGCCCTGATGCCCAAGGGCGCCCTCCAGGGCATTCGCCGCGATCGCGTCTCCCAAGCGGGCGTCCGCCTCATCGAATACCCGAACCTCGACGGCAAGCACACGGACGTCGCTCGCATCCTCGAGTGGCTCGCGGAAGGCGACCCCCACCGCTTTCCCGAAGCCGCTCCGCCGTGAGCAACTCGTCTCCCTACCTGAAACGCTCCGGACCTGGTAGGTATGCTGTGAGAGATGGGACTTTCTACGTTGGCCACAAGAGACGCGCACCCCCTGCTCGAAGAGATCGCTCTGCGCTGGAGCATCTGGCGCTGCAAGGGGACCCTCTGGAAGATCTTCAACCGGTGGCAGTTGGGCTGCATTTTCCTCTTGTTGATCGCCAGCACTCTCCTCCTCTCCTCCCAGTACAACCTGCGGGGCACCTTCCTTGTCCTGCCCGTGATGAGCTACCTGGCCCGCTGCTTCGAGGCGACATGGCCCGAGGCCGCAGAGGCGTACACAGCCCGGCTGCTCGCCCGCGCCCGGAAGGCCCACCAGAGTGGCTCGCTGGGCCGTGCCCTCCGGCTTGCGCGGAGAGCCGAGGCCTTGACGAGAAACGCCAGGACCCACGCTCAGGCCGTGGAGTTACAAGGCCGGATTCTGGTCCAGCAGGGCTGTGGCGCCGCGGTGCTGCGTGAACTGTCCCGCACCTCCTCGCATGAGGTGCTCTCTGCCACGCTGCGAGTCCACCTGCTGACGGGAGAGTCCTCGATTGCCCTCGCCCTGGCGCAGCGGATGTTCGCCAGAGCGCCGAAGCCAGACACGGCCCGCCTCATCTCTCAGGCGCTCCTCCAGTTCCAGCGCCCCGAGGAGGCGCGGCACTTCGCGAACATGGCGGGCGGCAGCGAGACGAGCCACCCCGCCACCCCAGCACCCACTCCCCAGGCAGGGCCCGCCCCCCGCCCATGGGAGATACCCCTCCTGCGGGGGCTCGGGGTGTCCTGGACGCTGGCCACTCCCTCAAGCAGGGGCGGAGCCGGGGCTGGAGGAGGAGAGCCCCGCCTTTGCCGCGATGGTGGAGGAGCCGAGGAAGGAGCGCACACCCCGTTTGGACTGGGCCGGGCTGCTGAAAAGGACGTTCGCCCTGGATGTGTTCGCGTGCTTGAGGTGTGGAGGCAGGCTTAAGGGTGTTGGCGTACGTGAAGGGAGCAGGAGGGGTGAGAGCGATTGTGGAGCATCTGGGGTTGCCCACGGCGAGTGCGCACCTGGCCCC
>NZ_DASPHO010000289.1:0-6060 GCF_035629615.1 Hyalangium sp.
CTCCGAGAAGGCCGGGCGTGTCCTGATCGTGGACGACGAGCCCTTCGTGGGGACCTCGGCAAAGCGGGTCCTGAAGTCCCTGTGTGAGGTCGTCGTCGTCACGAGCGCTCAGGAAGCCCTGGAGCTGGTGAATGCAGGGGAGCGCTTCGATCTCGTCCTCTGCGATCTGATGATGCCGCAGATGACGGGCATGGAGCTTCATGAGGAGCTGTCGCGCCAGGCCCCCGACGTCGCTGCGCGGATGCTGTTCTTGACGGGGGGCGCCTTCTCACCCGAGGCGCGGCAGTTCCTCCGAGAGAAGCAGTGGCTCGAGAAGCCCTTTGACAACCAGGCCCTTCGGGCGTGTGTCTCCCAGCGGTTGCTGAAGGCAGGGCGGCCCGTCCGGGACAGAGGGGCGCCACTGCACGGATGAACGTGCGCCCCACGGGCGGCCCTGCGAGCGCGCCAGGATGGCTCACCCTGCCTCAATCTGGAGCGAGCAGGAGATCCATTCTGGGCGGGAATTCCCCCGTTTCCGAGCGGCTCCCGTCTGGAATGGCGCAGGCACGCGGCTGGCATAGGCGAGGGGAGAACCCTCCCACGAGCAGGTGTCTCCGTGCCTCCGTCGAACAACAGCAGCGAAGCGATCCAGCGCATCTCCCTGAAGAACCGCGAGTACGCCTATATCGAAGACGCGAACCGCGGCGTGGTGCTGGTGGAGATTGGCCCCAAGGTGCTCACGCTGGAGGCCCACCTCACCCTCGTCACCAAGAGCCGGATGGTGGAACTGGGCACCGGCAGCTGGTGCGTGGTGCGCAACCCCGTGGTGCGCGAGGACGGCAAGGTCTCGCTGGATGACTTTGGCCAGGCTCGCATCGCCGTGGGCGATCGCGAGGTCCGCGTCGGCCCCCAGGTGTTCCCGCTCTACCCGGGTGAGGAACTCGAGGGCGAGATCACTCCCGAGTACGTGCTCGGCGTCTACGATGCGCTCCGCATGCGCGCGCTCACCGCCTTCATGGACGAGCGCGCCCCGGGTGGGCCGCGTCGCAGGGAGGCCGGCGACGAGTGGCTCGTCCGAGGGCCCGGCCGCTACGTCCCCAGCGAGGCGGTGAGCGTGGTCTCCACCGAGAAGGCGCGCGTCCTCAAGGAGACCGAGTACTGCATCGTGCTCAACCCCGTGGACCGGACCACCGGGAAGATCCAGGAGGGCCGGCGCAAGGTCATCTCCGGGCCGGATGTCTTCTTCCTGGAGCCGGGCGAGGTCTTGGAAGGGGAGGTCCGCCGCAAGCACGTCCTCTCCGAGATGCAGGGGCTCAAGCTCCAGGCGCTCGACGACTTCCCCGAGCCGGAGGAGGGTGGCGAGCCCCGGCCCCGCAAGGCGGGTGACACGTGGATCGTCCGCGGGCCGCGGACCTACGTGCCCAACGAGAAGGTGGTCATCCAGAAGGAGATCCACGCCTTGTCGCTCGGCCAGGGAGAGGGCCTCTACGTGAGGGATCTGCGCTCCGGCAAGGTGTCGCTCGTCCAGGGGCCGTGCCAGTTCATGCCCGAGGCCCACCAGGAGCTGCACGAGAAGCGGCTCTCCGCCGACGCTGAGGCGCTGCTGGGGCTGGCTCCTGCTCCTCAGGGGGTCCAGCTCTCCGCCGTGGATGGCAAGGAGGCCAAGGTGTCGCGGCCGTCCCCGGCTGCCGGGGAGCGGATGGATCGCACCCGGGCCATCGTCCTGCGCATCGAGGACAACACCGCGGTGCTCATCAACGACTTTGAGACGAACCACGCCCGGGTGGAGTTCGGCCCCGCGAAGGTGATGCTGCGCCCATATGAGGACGTGACGGTGCTCGACTTGTCAGGCGGGACGCCCAAGCGCCCGCGGCAGCTCAAGGTGCTCATGCTGCGGCTGGGGCCGGACTTCGCCACGGATCTGTTCGAGGTGGCCACGCGGGATCATGCCCGGCTGCGCATCAAGCTCTCGTACAAGTGGCAGTTCGACGTGGAGAGCGACTCGGAGAAGGACAAGGCGATCTTCCGGGTGAACGACTTCATTGGCTACGTATGCGAGAACCTCGCCTCGCGCATCCGCCAGGTGGCCGCGGAGAACGACTTCGAGACGTTCCACAAGAACGCCAGCGTGCTGATCCGCCGCTCCATCTTCGGCGTGGATGAGGCGGGCAAGGCGCGCAAGGATCGCCTCTTCTCCGAGAACAAGCTGCGCATCATCGACATCGACATCAAGGACATCGCCCCGGTTGACGACAAGACGGCGCTGAAGCTGCGCGAGGCCATCGACACGAACATCCAGATCCAGCTGGATGCCTCCAAGCAGGAGGCGCAGGCGGCGGCCGAGCTCAAGCGCATCCGCAGCGAGGAGGAGAAGAAGCTGGCGGACATCTCCAGCCACCGGAAGTCGGAGGCCGAGCGGCAGTCGCTCATCGAGCTGGAGAACAAGAATCACCAGCTGGCCACGCTGAGCCACGCCAAGGTGGGGGCGGAGGCGGAGCTCGAGAAGGCGCGGGTGGAGAGCGAGGAGGCGCTGGCCCGCGCAGAGGCAGAGGCCCGGGCGTCCCGCATCCGCACCGAGGCGGAGCTGGAGCGCGAGCGCATGATGAGCGAGGTGGCGCTGGAGCGGCAGAAGAAGCTGAACGATCTCGAGGTGGATCGTCAGGCGCGGCTGGCGGCCGTGGAGGCCGATCAGTTCCGCCAGCGCGTCGAGGCGCTGGGCGGAGGGGAGAACTTCGTCAAGGTGGTGGCGGCGCAGGCCCAGGCCGCGGTGGTGGGGGGCCTGGACAAGGTCGTGTTCCTGCCGAGCGGCTCCAACCTCAACCTCTTCGACTCCATGCAGGGGCTGCTCGGCCCCGGGGGAAAGAATGGAGCGGTGGTAGACAAGGGCTCCGCTGCCTCCAAATGACGCACTGCGCCGGGTGACGGGAGGGCTTCTTCCTGCCATTGGACAGAAGCCCTGCTCACGACTTGTACGGCCTGGGCGTTCAGTAGGATGGGATGCCCATGGCCATCGCAGAAGTGCATGTACGGATCGGGAAGCTGCTCGGCACCATCGAGGAGATCCTGGGGACAGCCAAGACGGACATCCGCGTGCTCGAGCGGCTCGTCGATCAAGCGCGATGGGCCAAGCTCTACATCGACCTCGAGCTTGCCTTTAAGCCCTACTGGGGTGTCGAGGACGCTGCGTGGAGCACCCGCCACTTCGTGACGGAGCCCACAGCGCGCCAGATGCTCGAGGAGTTCCGCTCGACACTGAGCGACGTCGCTGCGGCGACGGCCGGTCATGTCAAGCTGCGCAACCTCCGGGCCCGAGTCGAAGGTGTCGTCAACGTTGCCCAGGGGTGGTGGAAAGAGAAGGCCGAGGAGAAGTGATGAGACACCCTCGCGCCCGGTGAGAGAAGCGTCATGGTCGCACGCGCGACTCGGCCTGCTCCAGGTGGCGCCGTGCGTGGGTGAGCTCCCGTTTGGCGGCCGTGGCCTGCTCGTCCACGCGTGAGGCCTCTTCGGCCTGGACCCGCTCTGCTTCCTCTGCGCCTTCGAGCGCCTCCCGTGCGCGGCGGACCTGGGACTCGGCGTTCTCCAAGGCCCGGCGTGCTTGCAGGGTCTTTCCCTTCGTGGTCCTGAGCGCAGCCTGGGTGCGTACCAAGGCCTGGCGTGCGCTCCGATCGGCGCGGGCAGCCTCGTCCGCGCGCTGCTTGGCCTCCCTCCGGAGCTGCCGGAGCTCCGCTTCACGCTGGTGCCGGGCCTCGGCAGCTGCTGCTTCGCGGGCTTGCCGCTTCGGTGGATGGGGCACAGGCGGAGCGATGCGAGGCTTGGCGGCAGGTGGAGGACGAGCTGGGGCTTCAACCTCGTCCTCCCGAGGCGTCCACGGGCCTCTCAGCACCTTGCCGCCGGCGGGAGGAGGCGCTGGCGCGGGCGGCGCCGGTGGCTTCTCGGGGCGGCGGCCTGGCGGCGCTCTCGCAGGCTTGCGTGATGTGTGAGCTGGGGATGGACCGACGAGCAGGAGAGGGGAGAAGGAGCCGAAGCCGGAGCTGCGCAGCGGCTGCGTCAATGTGCCTTGGGTCAAGACCGTGCGCTCCTCCTCCGTCCCGAGCGCGGCGGTGCGCAGGGTCTCTTCGACCTGGCGGATGAGATCACCCGTGGCGGGACGTCCCGTCGCGGCCAGCAAGGCGGTAATGTCCTTCATCAAGGCATCGAGCGACTGTTGGAAGGCACGGTTGGCCTCCTTGAAAGGCTCCGACGCCAGTCCGGACATGGCCCGGCGGTGGGCCTTCTCCAGAGCGCGCGCGGAGTCCAGGAACTCTCCCAGGTGCTCTGGCTGCTGCTGGGCCAGCCGATTGACGACCCACGCGCCAACGACCGGGCGCTTGAGCTTTCGTATCGCCTGCGCATCCTTGGCCCGGCCCTTCGACGCGAGCTCCTTGGCGAGCGCGTCTCGGGCACGGGTGAACTGATCAAGAGGCAGGGCGTACAGCTCGCGCTGCCGGGTGGCGATCTCCGCCTCGGAGCTACCTCGCTTGCCTCCCGATCGAGGGGGCGCTTTCGAGTGAGACGACACCGCTCAAGGTGCGATCCGGTGCTGTGAAACGGCAAGTCGCTGGCTCGGGTCGCTGAGAGGCAGGGCGCGCCTCGAGAGCAGCGAGCCTGTAGGCTGCATCCGAAGCGGGCCTTGCCTGGACGGAGGTGAAGCCAGGACGCGCGCTGGGGAGGGGAGTTCCGTGCGCTTCGCATTCCTGACGATGGGGACCCGGGGTGACACGCAGCCCTATGTGGCGCTGGCGAGTGAGCTGGTCCTACGAGGCCATCAGGCCGTCATCGCGTCGAGCGAGGATTTGGCGGAGCTCGTGAGGAAGGCCGGGGTCGAGTCCGTTCCGTACTCGGGCCTGCGCATGCGCGAGCTGTTCGACTCGCCGCATGGGAAGGCATTCCTGGCTCGCGGGCAGTTCATGAGGTTCCTTCAGTGGTCGAGCACCGAGCAGGCCCGGCACGAGCGCGCGGTGCTCGACGGGGTGGTCCAGGCGACGGAGCGGGCGGAGGTGATCGTCTCGCATCCGCTCCTCGAGGTGGGAGCCCGGACGCTCGCGCAGTGGAGGAAGGTTCCGCTCATCCGGACTCAGCTCGCCCCCGTCATTCCCACCCGCGCCTTCCCGAGCCCGTTGTTGAACCTTGGCCGGATCCGCTGGGGGGCGCTCCGGCACTGGACGCACCGGCTTGCGCGGACGGTGTTCTGGCGTGCGGCGCGCCCGGCGCACCTGTCGGCATGCCGGAAGCTCGGGCTCGAGCCGGCCCCGCGGAATCCCCATGTGTTGCTGGAGGAGGAGCAGGTCCCCTGTGCGCATCTGGTGAGCCCCACGCTCCTGCCGCGTCCTTCGGACTGGGCTCCGCACCACGTGACGACGGGGCACTGTGAGCTGCCGGGCGCGGTCCGGGCGCGCATCGGAGAAGGTTCCATCGAGCCAGCCCTGGACCGCTGGCTGCAGAGCGGGACGCCTCCCATCTACTTTGGTTTCGGGAGCCTGCCGGTCCTGGAGCCTCTGACGTTCATTCGAGCTGTCCGCGATGTGCTCGAAGTCCTGGGGCTGCGCGGGCTCATCGTCTCCGGCTGGTCAGACCTGCAAGCCCTGGCGGACGACGAGCGCCTCTTCATCACCTCCTCGGTGAACCACGACGCGGTCCTGCCGCGCTGCCAGGCTGCGGTGCACCACGGCGGGTTGGGAACGACCACGGCCACCCTCGCGGCTGGCCTGCCGACCCTCGTGTGCAGCGTCCTCCTCGACCAACCGTTCTGGGGGGGGCGGGTGGAGGAGCTGGGAGCAGGGGCGTGGATGCCGTTCCAGCGTTTCTCAGTAGCCCGGCTGGGCGAGGCGCTCGAGCAGATCCTCTCGGAGCCGGTGAAGGCACGGGCCCGGGAGCTCGGAGCGCGGATGCGCGAGGAGCGGGGACTTCAGAACACCGCAGACTTCATGGAGCAGCACGCCGGAGTGGCTCGCCCCGAGGCTACGTCAGGAGAGTGTTCATTGCCGGTGTCCCGGACAACCCACGCGGGCAAGGACTGAACACCGGACTGGCTCCTGGCCTCGT
>NZ_DASPHO010000290.1:0-9294 GCF_035629615.1 Hyalangium sp.
CGTCTCCTCGGGGACGCCGTAGCGCTCCGGGTGCATCTTGTGCCGATCCAGGTCCTCCTCGCGCACAGGGAGGAAGGTGCCTGGCCCCACGTCGAGCGTCACCGTCACACGCTTCACGCCACGAGCCTCCAGGGCCGCGAAGGAGGCCTCTGTGAAGTGCAGCCCCGCCGTCGGCGCCGCCACCGAACCGGAGGAGCGGGCATACACGGTCTGGTAACGCTCGGCGTCCGCGGCGTCCGGCTCGCGGGTGATGTAGGGCGGAAGGGGCAGCTTGCCCGCCTGCTCCAGCAGTTCCTGGAAGGAGGCCCCCGGGGGCGCATGGAAGCGGACCCGGTACTCCCCTCCGCCGAGCGCCTCGAGCACCTCGGCCGTCAGCCCGCTGGGGAAGTCCACGCGCGCCCCGGGCTTGAGGCCCTTGGAGGCCTGTCCGAGGCAGATCCAGTCGCTGGCCTCGGGCGCCTGGGCGAGCGCGGCCGAGGTGAGCGTGGAGGCGGAGGGGCGGACCACGAGCAGTTCCACCCGGCCGCCCGTGCCCGCCTTGGCGCCCAGCAGCCGGGCGGGGATGACGCGCGCATCATTGAGGACCAGCACATCGCCCGCCCGGAGCAGCCCGGGCAGGTCCGCGAAGCGGCGGTGCTCCCACGCGCCAGTGGACCGGCTCACGGTCATCAGCCGCGACGCGTCACGAGCACCCAGCGGCTGCTGGGCGATCTGCGCCTCGGGCAGCTCGAAGTCGTAGTCGGAGAGGTGGGACGGCACGGGGCGCTTGTACCAGCCTCGGTGCCGCCTCGGAACCGAACTCAGTAGAGCTGCTGGAGCTCGGCCTCCGGGTAGTAGTGCGAGAGGATGTCCTTGTAGCTCCAGCCCCCGTCCGCGAGCGCCTTGGCGCCCCACTGGCACAGCCCGGCCCCGTGGCCATAGCCACGCCCGGTGAAGAGGTAGCCGTGGGCCGTCTTCTCCACCTCGAAGTCCAGGCTCTTGAGCTTCGTGTAGCCCAGCCTCTGCCGGAAGCGGGCCCCATCCACGGAGACCCCATCCGAGTTGCTCATGCGGGTGACACGGTGCGTCCGGGTTCGCCCGGAGATGCGCAGCCCCTCGGCAGAGCCGTTGAGCGCCTCCCGGAGCTCTGCCTCGCTGACGGAGGCAGACCAGCGGCTGGCAGCGAGCTTCCCACAGGGACAGTCGACCGGCTGGAGGTAGGGCAGATCTCGCTGGAGGGCGGCCAAGCCGGACTCGGTGCGCCCGCCACAGGAGGCATGGAAGTAGGCCTCGATGGGAGCAAGCTCGTAGGTGAGCACCTCGCCTCGGGTGGCGGCGACGGCGGCGCGGGTCCGTGGATCCTCGCTGGTGACGCCGCCATACACCTGATGGAGCACGCTGCTGCCCATGTAGAAGGCGCTCCCGTAGGCCTCGAGCTTCTTCTGGAGGGCGTAGGTCCGGGCGGCGACGGCCTGGGCCTTGAGCGCCTCCGAGGGAAAGGAGACGGGCATCTCACTGCCGAGCACCGCCGCCAGATACTCCTCCAGGGGGATGACGTTGATGAGCTGCAGTCCGTCCTTGTACAGCCTCACCACTACGTCCCCGCGGACCTGCATGTCCCCGGCGCGCAGCGGCTCATTGCCAGGGACACCCCCGTCATCGGGCGCCCACCCGGCGCGGAAGCGTGCGGCCTCGCCGACGATGGGCGCGCCGTTGACCTCCAACCTCCGCCCGCGCCGCCGCACCGTGACGCGGCTCTTGCCGAGGGAGTGGAAGGTGGCCTCCTCGGAGTCCATCCCGAGCGCCAGCCCCCGGCCACTCACCTGGACCTCCGCTCGCACCTCGCTCATGGCGATGCGCATCGTCTCCACCGCAAATGAGGGAGGAGCCGCGAGGAGGAGGAGCAGGAGGAGTGCAACAGGGCGCAACATGGCTCCCTGCAGTGTAGGAGGCCGTGATCACCACTCAAGAAAATGGCCAGCGAATGAAGGAAACTGACGCGCCATGCCCCCTGCCTTCAATCCCTCGCAGCTCGCGCCGGCCGCCCTCGCTGTGGAGCTGCGGAACCAGCCTCCCCGCCAGACTGCCCTGCTCCGGCGGCGACTGGTGCAGGGAGCCTCGCTCGAGGCGTGCGCCGCCTTCTATGGAGTGAGGCTGGAGGCGATCTCGATCCACCTGCTGCGGGCGGCCCTGGAGCTCACCACGGCAGCGGGAGGCAGTCCGCGTCCGCCTGCGAGCGACGACGAGGAGGAGGCCTGGGCCCGGCAGCTCTCGGCTGCGCTGGAGCGGGAGACGGCGTCTGTGAGTCCGGGGCTCCAGGACACGGTGGCGCTCTGCCGTCGGCTCCAGACGGTGGGCAAGGAGGTGGAAGCCGCTCTCGCCGCCATCGAGCGCCTGGAGGCAGCCTCACCCCACCGCAAGCGGGAGGAGCTCATCCGGCGCCTCGCGGTGGGGCTGCTGCTGGCGCTGGCGGCATACTTCTACTTGAAGCGCCCGCCGGCGCCCTGAGCGCTGGACGCGAAGGTGGGACGGCGCATAAGGGAAGGCCATGCGCGCTCCTTGCCTTGCCCTGTTGGCCCTGGTCCTCGCTGGCTGTCCCAAGCAGGTGGAGAGGGTGGCTGGCTCCGACGACTCCCAGATCGACTCCGCCACGGCCCGACTCGAGGAGCTGCGGGTGAAGGAGCAGTCCGAGTCACTGTCCTGCTCGGAGCGGTGCGCGGTGGCCCGGCAGACCTGCGAGGTGGGCGAGGAGCTGTGTGGGCGGGTGGAGGCGAACCCAGACCGGACGGATCTGCCACCGCGCTGCGTCCAGGCCCGGGAGCAGTGCGCCCAGGCCAACGGGGGCTGCACCCGGTGCCAGAGCGGCGGCTGAGGGGCAAGGGGTCGGCCAACGGGCGGATTGCCCGGGTCCCCCTCCCCCCCCTAGATTCGGGCAACCCTCGAGGAGCCGTCATGTCCCGCCGAATGTCCGTGCTGCTGGTCGCTTCCTGGCTCGCCGTGCCAGGGCTGGCACTGGCGCAGGAGCTCACGCCCGAAAAGATTGCGGCCATCCGCCGTGACGAGCAGGCCGCCCAGGCCAAGGTGGATGCGGCGTACGGCAACCGGAAGCCTTCGGAGATGAGCAACGAGGAGCGCCGTCAGGCCGCGAGGGATCAGCAGACAGCGGGCATGAGCGTGCTGGAGAAGCATGGGGTGTCGGACAAGGAGTACGCGCGCCACACAGCCCGAATGAAGCCGGAGGAGCGCGAGGCCGTCGAGCAGGCGGAGAAGAAGCTGGAGGCCGAGGAGAAGGCGGCCCAGGCGGCCCGGGAAGCGGCGGCGAAGAAGAAGACGGGAGAGGAGGCCCACGCCCCTGAGGACATCCCCATCCAGCACGGCATCAGCGAGGACAGCCCGGTGGAGCTGGAGTCAGCGGAGGGCGCGGCGTCCGTGGTGGAGGAGGGCCTACCGCCGGGCGAGGTAGGCCTGGAAGAGGCACCCGTCGGAGACGGCCTGGAGGGAGCCACAGAGGAGGCCCCGGCAGCGCCTGCGCCCAGGGGCCGGGGCAAGTAGCCGCTCCTGCTCAGCGAGGCTTCGCCCGCCAGATCGCGTCATACGGGCAGGAGCAATCCGTCTCCTCCGGCTCGGGGTAGGCGTACTCCTCACCCTTGTAGTTGCGGAAGATCGTCTCGCGCGCGCTGCGCTCCACCACATAGTCCGGCTGGAGCGTCACCTTGCCGCCGCCGCCGGGCAGATCCACGGCGAGGTGCGGCACGGCGAGTCCGGTGGTGTGGCCCCGGAGCTGCTGGAGGATCTCCACACCCTTGGCGATGGGCGTCCGCAGGTGCTCGCACCCCTCCGCGACGTCCATCTGGTGGAGGTAGTACGGCCGGACGCGGCTGCGCAGCAGCGCGTGGTTCAGCTCCTGGATGATGCGCGCATCCGAGTTGAGCCGGCGCAAGAGCACGGCCTGGTTCTCCACGGGGACGCCATGATCCACCAGGCGCTCACAGGCCTCGCTGGCCTCGGGAGTGACTTCTTTGGGGTGGTTGAAGTGCGTCACCACATAGACGGGGGCGTAGCGCCGCAGCGTGCGCGCGAGCGAGTCGGTGACGCGCATGGGCAGGCACACGGGCACGCGTGTCCCGATGCGGATCATCTCCACATGAGGGATCTCATGGAGCGGCGCGAGCAGCTCCTCGAGCCGCGTGTCGCTGAGGAGGAACGGATCGCCCCCGGAGATGAGCACGTCCCGCACCTCTGGGTGCTGGCGGATGTACTCGATGCCGCGGCGCAGCTGCTCCTTGCTGAGCTCGGCCTCGCCGCCCTTGGTGATGCGGCGGCGGGTGCAGTGCCGGCAGTAGACAGAGCACGTATCGAGCGCGAGGAAGAGCACCCGATCCGGGTACTTGTGGACGATGGCCTCCTCGGGCCGGGTCTTGTCCTCGCCGAGCGGATCGGCCAGCTCCCCGGGGCGGATGCGGGCCTCGGCGCGCACGGGGATGGACTGCATGCGCACGGGGCAGAACGGGTGCTCCGGGTCGACGAGCGACAGGTAGTACGGGCTGATGCCGACGCGGAAGAGCGCGGCCGTCTCCTGGACGCCAGCGCGCTCATCGGGCGTCAGCGGCAGGTACTTCTCGAGCTGCTCGAGGCTGCGGACGGCGTGGCGCTGCTGCCAGCGCCAGTCGTTCCACTCGGCCTCGGTGGCCTGAGGAAACAACCGCCGTCGGCCCTCGGCACTTGCGGGAGGGCGGCCCGCCCGAGACTTGGACGGGCTCACCGCCGACACCGCACCCGGCTGGGCGGACGAGTCCATCAAGCCGCCTTGAGCTGGTCCCGCCACCACGCCTGGCCGGACTCCGGCAGGGTGTCGATGGGATCGTAGTACTCGTACTTGCGGGTGAGCGCCTCGGGATCGTTTGCCTCGATGCCGGTGCGGTAGTTCTTGGTCCAGTAGGAGATGCCCTTCTCCTTGTCGTACTCGGCGACCTGGTGGACCCAGCGCTTGCCGACGAAGGGCACGTCACAGACGATGCGCGGCGTGGCGAAGCCGGGCATGTACCCCATGATGTCGTGCTGGAGCTTCTGGGCCTGAGCGACGGACAGCCGCCAGTGCTCCGAGTTGGGGATCATGTCGCACATGTAGAAGTAGTACGGCAGGATCTTCGCGTGGTCGAGCAGCGTGAAGCACAGGTCCAGCAGGGCGTGGGCGCTGTCATTCACGCCGCGCAGCAGGACGCCCTGGTTGCGCACATCTCGGAAGCCCATGTCGATGAGCTTGCGCACGGCCTTGCCAACCAGCGGCGTGAGCTGCTGGGCGTGGTTGACGTGGGTATGGAGCGCCAGATCCACGCCCCGCTCGACGGCCTTCTTCGCCAGCCGATCCAGCCCCTGAAGAACGCTGTCCTGGAGGAAGTGCTGGGGGATGCCCATGAGGCCCTTGCTGGCCAGACGGATGTCCCGGATGTTGGGGATATCCATGAGCGAGCTGACGAACGGCTCGAGCTGCTGAATGGGCAGGTTGGCGATGTCGCCGCCGGACACCACCACGTCGCGCACGGTGGGCGTGCGGCGCAGGTACTCCAGCATCTGCTCGTAGCGTTCCTTGGGCCCGATGGAGAACTTGTGCTTGGGGACCTGGGGCACGTCATTGCCCACCAAATCCATGCGGGTGCAGTGGCCGCAGTACTGGGGGCAGGTGGGCAGCATCTCCGCCAGCACCTTGGTGGGATAGCGGTGGGTGAGGCCCTCAACTACCCACATCTCCGCCTCATGGAGGCTGTCGCGGCTGGCCTTGGGGTGGTTGGCCCAGTCGATGCGCCGGTCCGCGAACGCCGGCAGCATGTAGCGGCGCACCGGATCGCTCCAGAGGTCCTCCAGGTTCATGGTGTTGAGCATCTGCGGCGGGAGCAGCAGCGACATGGTCGCCCGCTCCTTCTGATCGCGCTCGATGCTCTCGGCCAGGTCATCCGGGAGCAGCGGGCCTAGAGCGGCCTTCAGCTCGCGGAGGTTCTTGATGGTGTGCTTGCGCTGCCAGAGCGCGCTCTCCCACTCCTCTGAGGTGGCGCCCTTGTAGGCAGGGATGCGCCGCCAGTCAGGCTCCAGGAACTCCCGGCGGGTGGGATAGGAGATGGGCTGCGGGGCGGGGCCGGACTCAGCCGGACCGCGAGTGGGCTTCGTTTGCATGGCGCGTCACCTTACCGTGAAGCTCCGACCCGCGAGAGCAGTCCCGCGGCGGTGGCCCTCCTTATCGAACATTCGAGGAAGGAGACACATGCCCGCTCACTCCACAGGCACATTGATCAACTTGGCAACCTCGGAGTCGGTGATCGTGACGCTCTGAGGCTTGGTCTGCTTGCCGTTGAGCTTGAAGACGATCTTGCGGCTGCCCACGGGCAGGAGCAGCGGGTTGCCGATGGCCACGGGGGTATCCCGGCCCGAGTACCTGCCGTCCACCCAGATCTGGGCCCCAGCGGGCTTGGTGCTGGCGGCGAACTTCCCCTTGGCCACAGGGGTCTGTGCCACGGGCTTGATACGCTCGGGCTTAGGATCGGGAGGGGGCTTGGTCTGCTGGGTGGGGGGCGGCTTGGGCTCTTCCTTCTCGAGTGCGAACTGAACCTTCACTTCGGGGCTGCCGTCGGACGCGAACTGCCCCGAGAACGGCTTGTACCCGGTGCGCTTGGCCACGAACTTGTAGGTCTTCCCGATCGCCAGGTCCGGGACCTTCGCGTTGGGCGTCTGACCCACCGGCTTGCCATCCACCTGGATGTCAGCGCCGGACTCACCCACGAAGACTGCGACGAACGTCTTCGGCTTCTCCGGCTGGGTAGGCTTGGGCGGCGGAGCGTCCTGCGATCCGTCCACGACACCTTCGGGCTTGGGGTCGGGCTCGGTGGGCGGCTTGTCCTGCGGGGCCTCCGCCGTGTCACCGCCGCCCTCGGCCTTGAGCTTCAGCGTGACGGGCATGGGATTCTTGCTCTCGATGACGTTCACCGTCTGCTCAAGCGGCGCGAACCCGTCCGCCGCCGCGACCACCCGGTGTGGCCCTGGCTCGAGCTCGATGACGGTGTTCGGCGTGACAGCCTGGCCATCGACGCGAAGCACCACCTTGGCGGTGGGGGGCTCCACGGTGAACATGACACCGCCCGAGCTGCCCCCGGAAGCGACCGCCACCACGGTTCCAATGACACCGAGCAACAGCACGGCGGCTGCAGCGATGATGAAGACCTTGGGGTTGACCGGCTTGCGCGGGCCACTCGGAGTGGGCTTCGCCGTCTTGCCGGGCTTGGCGACGGCCTTCTTCTTGGACGGAACGGGCGCCTTCTCCGTGTCCGGAGCATCCTCTTCCAAGGACCTGGCGCGCGGATTCGACTGCTCGTCCTCCTCGCGTCGCTGGGAACGCCCCTTCCCGGGGCGAGCCGGCGCGACCATCCCGCTGTCGGTCGACTCCTCCTGCTGCTCCTCCTCTTCCTCCTCGGAAGGCTTGGAGGGGCGGGACGTGGGCGGTGGACCGATCACCGTCGCGTTGGCGTAGTTCGCCGGCTCTCCGTCGCCGATGACGACCTGAGGCTTGGAGCCACTCTTGCTTTTGCCACGAACGGCCTGCATCGAGCCCGTCGGCCGCGGTGCCGCCATGGTGGCATCGCTGGCGAACGGGCTGGGCATCGAACCGTCGATCGTATCGCTGCTCTCGTCGAGCGGGTTCTCCGTCCGGCCTGTGGAGCTGTCATCGAGCGGGTTGGAGTTCTTGCCCGTCGAGCTGTCGTCGAAGAGCACGCTCTCGCCGAGACCACTGAGGGCCAGGGCCGAGTCGACGATCTGCGTCTTGTCCCCGGCCCCATCCATCTCGGCAAGCTCTTCGGCCGTGGGAGGCGGGACGAGGGGTGGAGGGGCAAGTTTCTCCGAGCGCGACATGGGAGGAGGAGGCGGCGGACCCACCGGTGTCACCATGGAAGGCTTGCGCGACGCTCGCGACGGCGGCGAGGGCATGGCGCTGGCGCCCGAAGTCTCGAGCTGGTCCGGCTTCTCGATGCCCGCGAAGCGCTCCATCTTCTCGGCTTCGCGCATCATGTCCTCGGCGAAGGCCTCTTTCATGAAGGAGGCCAGGTGCTTGCCGGAGTAGATGGCATCCCCCGCGAGGAGGAACTTCATCAAGTCCTCCTGCAGGTCCGACGCCCACTGGTACCGCTCCTCGGGCTCACGCGCGAGCGCCTTGAGGACCACCTTCTCCAGCCCCGCCGGGACGTTCGGGTTGAACTGGCGGGGCAGCGGCACCTCGGCGTTGCGCACCTTCTCCAGCGTGGAGAAGTCCGACTCGCCGACGAAGAGCTTCTCGCCGGTGAGCATCTCGTAGAGGATGACGCCCACCGCGAAGATGTCGCTGCGGCGATCGATGGGCATCCCCCGGACCTGCTCCGGGCTCATGTAGCCAAACTTGCCCTTGAGAATGCCGGCCTGCGTCTTCTGCGCGCGGTTGGCCGCCTTGGCGATGCCGAAGTCGATGATCTTCACCTCGCCTTCGTACGAGACGAGGATGTTCTGCGGCGACACGTCGCGGTGGATGATGGACAGGTCCTGCCCGCGCGCGTCCTTTTTGCGGTGCGCGTAATCGAGCCCCTCGCACATCTTCGACGAGACAAAGACGGCCTGGGCCGTCGGCATGATCTCCTTGCGCCGCCGGTAGCGCTCCAGGATGGTGCGCAGGTCCCTGCCCGCGACGTACTCCATCGCGATGTAGTAGGCCTCCTCGTACCTCCCGAGATCGTGGATGTGCACGATGTTGGCGTGGTTCAGCTGCACGCTGATCCGCGCTTCATCGACGAACATCGTGATGAACTCCTGGTCCTCGGCCATCGTCGGGAGGATCTTCTTGATGGCCAGGAAGCGCTCGAAGCCCTCCACGCCGAAGGCCTTGGCGATGAACACTTCGGCCATGCCGCCGACGTTGATGCGCTCGAGGAGGAGGTACTTGCCGAATGTGGTAGGCCGCTTCATCTCGTGGAGTCGCCACAGCCCGGGCGGCAACAGTGCCGTCGAAGGCGGAAGTATGCCGGGCGGAGCCTAAGGACTTTAGAGGAGCACGGACGGTCAGTCAAACAGAGGTGCACGCCCAAATTGTCTAGAGAATCCACAGGCTTGGACGCATTCTGGGGCCCGCCTGGCGGCTCCCCGAGCGCGACCTGGAGCAAAAAACGAGCAAAAAAAAACGCCCCTGGGGCCCAGTGAAGGGCGCCAGGGGCGCATGAGAAAAAAATCCGGCAGCGACCTACTCTCCCACGCGGTTTCCCGCGGAGTACCATCGGCTCTGGAGGGCTTAACTTCCGTGTTCGGGAT
>NZ_DASPHO010000291.1:0-56002 GCF_035629615.1 Hyalangium sp.
CACTACTTCGCGCTGTGGGTGGTGTCGCGCATGGGGCTGCGGACCACGGACGTGAGGTGGGTGGATCTGCCCTCCACGCTGGATGCGGGCCGGGCGCTGCGCGAGGGCCGGGCGGACGCGGTGGTGGGGCTGTGGGGGGACGTGGAGCTGGCGGCGAGGGATCGCGGGGGGGCGGTGCTGGCCACGACTGCGGACGCTCCGCACCTGATTGCCACGGTGCTGGTGACGCGCGGGGACTTCGCGGCGCGGTACCCGGACGCGGTGCGGCGGGTGCTGCGGGGCCTGCTGGATGCGGGGCAGAGTGTTCAGAAGGAGCCGGGCCCGGCAGCGCGGATGCTGGGGGACGTGGCGCCCTACCTGGGGGACCCTACGGAGGCCATCCGCTCGGCGCCTCCGGCGACACTGGCGGACAATCGCGCCTTCTTCGGGCTTTCCGGCGAGGCGCCCGTCACCTATGACGAGCTGTTCCAGAGCGCCTCGGCGCTCTTCCAGAAGCTCAAGCGGGGGGCCGTGGCGCCGCCTGCAGAGGACACGCGAGATCTCGGAGCGTTGAAGTACGTGTCGGAGGCTCGCGGACCCTGATACCCCCCGGGAGGGGAGGAGAGATTCCGTGGCGGATTCGCCCAGCTTCATCAAGGCCGCCTTCATGTTGCCCGCAAACCTCGTGGGCCTGCTCACGGCGGGGGCCTCGTCGCTGATGACGGGGGAGCCGCTGCCCGCGCTGGTGGCGCTGGGGGTGGAGGGGCTGTACCTGGGGATCGTCCCGTCCATGAAGCGCTTCCAGCGGGCGATCCGCGCGCGGGGCGGGGACGAGGCGAGCGATCCGGCGCGCAAGGAGGTGGACGGGCTGCTGGCGGAGCTGGCGCCCTCTCAGCGCGAGCACTACCAGGTGCTGGTGGGGCTGAAGGAGAAGATCCTGGAGAACTACCGCCGGCTGCCCGCTGGGAAGGTGCTGGCGACGGACAGCGAGCCGCGGCTGGACGCGCTGCTGACTTCATTCCTGCGGTTGGTGGCGGCGCTGAACCATCACCGCACGTACCTGAACAGCACGGACAGGGAGCAGCTGGAGAAGGAGCTGCGCGAGCTGGAGGCGGAGGTGGCGCAGGAGGCCAACGCGCGGCTGAAGGACGTGAAGGAGAAGCGGCTGGAGATCCTCCGCAAGCGGCTGGGGCGCTTCCAGCAGGCGGGCGAGAGCCGTGAGGTGGTGAGCCACCAGCTGGCGGGGATTGAAGATCTGATGCGGCTGACGCACGAGCAGTCGATCACCATCCGGGATCCGGAGACGGTGAACCGGCAGCTGGACGTGGTGAGCGCCGAGGTGCAGGCCACGGACGAGACGGTGCGCGAGATGGAGCGCTTCATGGACTTCCAGGACGAGATCGCCAAGCCGCTGCCGCACGGCACTCGGGTGCGCTGAGCCGGTGAGCGCAGCCCAGCTCCGTCACGGCGGAGGAGCCGGGTGAATCAGGCCCTTTGCCAGGAGGCTGCCGCCCAGGGCACAGAAGTAGAGGTAGCCGCGGCGATCGCCAAAGCGCTGGACGACGCGATCGAGCGCGGGTCCTGGCTCCAGGCGCATCAACGTGCTGAGCCCGCGCCTGGCACCAACGTCACCCGGAGGAAACACGTCGAGGCGACCGAGCCCCCGCAGGAGCACCAAACTGGCGCTCCAGGGGCCGATGCCCTGCAGCTCGGCCAGAAACCCGATCGCCTCCTTGCTGCTCATGCGCAAGAGCTGCTCCTCCGTCAGCTCGCCCGCTGCGATCGCGCTGGCAACGTGGCGGAGTGTCTCGGCCTTTCGAAGACTCAAGCCGCACGCTCTGAGCGCGTCGAGGCGAGCCTCGGCGAGGGCCTGAGCCGTAGGGAACGCGTGGAAGCGACGGCCGTCGTGTTCGAGGGACTTGCCGAAGCGCTCGACCAGCCGGCCCACGATGGCCACACCGGCGTCCAGGCTCACCTGCTGGAAAGGCACCACGTTCGCGAACGCCTCGAACAACTCGGCGAACCGCGGTGGCCGCATGCCGCGCAGCGCGAGCGCCGTGGGGACAAGCCTGCGCTGGGCCTCCGCCAGCCGCTGCAGCGGCTCCGGGTCCACCTCCAGGCCGAGCATCCTCCGCATGGTCTGTCCGAGCGCCTCGCGCGTGGCGGTGGAGAGGTTGCCTTGGAGGACGGTGAACCGAACGTCTGGCTCGTCGATCGTTCCGCGATTCGTCACCTCGGCCAGCGCGAGACCGTCAGCCGTCGCCAGCACTCGCAGGTAGCGCTCCTGCTCCCAGACATTGACCCGGTTCGTCGGACGGCGCTGCAGCACGCGCACGGTCGCCTCGAGATGGAAGGGCGCCCGGGTGGCGAGCCGCCCGCCCGCGGAGTCCTCGACGGGATACGTGACACGTGTGCCTTTGACCTTGGCGAACGCCGTCACGCGGTGCGGAGTCGAGCGCTTGGCGCTGGTGATGTGCTCCACATGGGCTCCGCGGGCCGTCAGTGCGTCTGCGACGAGGGAGCGATGGCAACGCCATGGCACGGCCTCTGCGCACATCAGCGCGACGCGACCCTCCGCGCTCAGCGCGTGCAGCTTCGCGAGCCCAGTCTCGAAGTCCTCGGTCAGCATGTAGTCGGCGTACCCCCGGAAGCTGGCGTTGCGCCACCCCGCGTTGGGTGAGTCCTTGCGTGGCCGGCGCAGGCCTCCGAGCTCGGGGAGCTGTGCGTAGCGAAGGCGCCGCGCACGAAGCGCCGATCGAAGCGCATCGCCGTTGAACTGGGGGTTGTGCCGCGATCGGGGGATGGTCCGGATGTCCGCCAAGACGAAGATGTCGAAGGCACGAAGCAGCGCGACCAGCTCATCGAACGTTCGGGTCGAATGGCCGACCGTGTAGAGCCGAGCGCCTCTCCAGCTTTTCGTGCGGCTCAGGTGCCCCATCCGCTCCCCGCATGCCATGCAGTCAACAGCGTACAGCCGTCGCCGTTCTTTCACTTGCGGCGCAATATAGGAATGCGCAGGCTGACACGATGCCCAAGATGACTCAGGGTCGTGTCTGGGACAGGGCAGGGCGCTCCATTCCCCACGACTTTCGTTCATTGCTCATCCCTGTCGATCTCTCACCCGCGACGGAACGGGTCGTGGAGCGCGCAGCGCTGCTCCCCCTCGCCAAGAACGCTCAGCTCACCCTTCTCCACGTAGTCCCGAGGCTTCTCTCACGGGAAGCCAGGCGCCTGGCAGAAAGCGATGCGACGAAGGCGCTCCAGCACGCGGTGAGGAACGTGGCGGCCAAGCTCCCGGAGAGCGTCAAGGTCATGCCGAGCGTAAAGGTTGGCGTCGCGGCTGCCGAGATCGCCAGGCACGCGCGTTCGTGCAAGGCCGAGTTGATTGTGATGGGCCGCGGCGGCGGTCGTACGCTCCGCGACATCTTTCTTGGATCGACTGCGGAGCGCGTCATCCGAAAGGGTCAGCTGCCAGTCCTGGTGGTTCGCCTACAACCGCACGGGGCCTATCGACGCCCCTTGCTCGCCCTGGATACGGATCAAGCTGCCCAGGATGTTCTGACCTTGACCCTTCGGGTGCTTCCGCCTCCCCGTCCTCAGATCGGGCTGGTCCACGCCTACGACGTGCCTTACCACGGCCTGATCTATCCGAGCCTCTCACCGGACCAGGGCCAGGAGTTCCGCCACCATTATCGGCAGAAGGCACTTCACGATATCGCCCGCGCGCTGGCCACCGCATTGGCAGACATGAAGGCCTCGCATGACGACGCGCCTTCTTGGAAGTCCCACGTTCGATACGGCTCGCCGAGGACGGTCATAGCGGACACTGTCGCAAAGGCTGGAGCGGACCTCCTGGTGCTTGGAACGCATGGCCGTGCCGGTGTCGCGCACGCGCTCCTCGGGACTGTTGCCGGCGACGTCCTCCGGGAAGTGCCGTGCGACGTCCTGGTTGTACCCCCCAGGCCCCAGGGGTCCGGCAGAAGTTGAGGGGTTGGCAGCTCGCTCCCATCGATTGCTTGAACGATGCCGCTTCTTGCGCTCTTGCTCATCCCCGGGGTCTCCGCTGCCATCGCGGCGCTGCTGCCCACGAGTGCCCGGAACCGCGCAGCGGGTCTCGCGGGCCTCACCGCGCTGGCGGGGCTCGTGGGCGTGGCGCTCCACTTCCCGAGAGTTCGGGGTGGAGGTCTGCTGGTCGAGCGCATCTCGTGGGTGCCCTCGCTGGGGCTCGACCTTGTGCTGCGGCTCGACGGCCTCTCATGGACATTCTGCGTGCTCGTCCTCGGCATCGGCGCGCTGGTGATGCTGTATGCGCGGTACTACCTCTCGCCGTCGGATCCCGTGCCGAGGTTCTTCGCATTCCTCCTGGCATTCATGGGCGCGATGCTGGGCGTGGTCCTCTCGGGAAACCTGCTGCAGCTTGCCTTCTTCTGGGAGCTGACCTCCCTCTTCTCGTTCCTGCTCATTGGCTATTGGAACCAACGGAAGGACGCACAGCGCGGGGCCCGGATGGCGCTCACAGTCACCGGGATGGGCGGCCTGTGCCTCCTGGCTGGGCTGCTGGTGCTCGGCGAGGTGGTGGGCAGCTACGAGCTGGACGTCGTCCTCAGGAGCGCGCAGCGCGTCAAAGCCCACGCGCTCTACCCGGTGGCACTCTGCCTCATCCTCCTCGGCGCGTTCACCAAGAGCGCCCAGTTCCCCTTCCAGTTCTGGCTCCCGAACGCGATGGCGGCACCGACGCCGGTGTCGGCGTATCTGCACTCGGCGACCATGGTGAAGCTGGGCGTGTTCCTGCTGGCGCGACTGTGGCCGGTGCTGTCGGGGACGGAGCTCTGGTTCTGGCTCGTCGGGTCCGCTGGGCTCGTCACGCTGCTGTTCGGCGCGTGGACGGCGCTGTTCCAGCGCGACCTGAAGGGGTTGCTCGCATACTCCACCATTTCGCATCTCGGGCTGGTGGTGCTGCTGCTCGGGCTCAACAGCCCGCTCGCAGCGGTGGCGGCGGTGTTCCACATCATGAACCACGCGGCCTTCAAGGCCTCGCTGTTCATGGCGGTGGGGATCATCGATCATGAGACAGGGACGCGGGACATCCGGCGGCTGTCGGGGCTCTTCCGCCTGATGCCCATCACCGGGACGCTCGCGGTCGTTGCCACGGCGGCGATGGCGGGAGTCCCGTTGCTCAATGGCTTCTTGTCGAAGGAGATGTTCTTTGCCGAGACGGTTGTCGTCAACGCCATGCCCGCCGTCCAGTGGGGCCTGCCGATTGCGGCGACCCTGGCAGGCATGGGGAGCGTTGCGTACTCGCTCCGGTTTGCGGCGAAGGTGTTTTTTGGGCCCTCCAGCGCACGGGACACTCCGCGCGTCCCGGAGGAGCCGCCCAAGTGGATGCGCGTCCCCGTCGAGGTGCTGGTCGTCATGTGCCTGGTGGTGGGCGTCGCGCCAGCCGTGTCGATCGGGCCGATCCTCGATGCCGCGTCCCGGCAGGTCGTGGGCGGAACGCTCCCGCCGTACAGCCTCAAGCTCTGGCATGGGTTCACTCCCCCGCTCCTCATGAGCGCGCTTGCGCTCGGCGGTGGCGGAATGTTGTACCTGTGGGCCCGGCGGCTGGAGGTAAGGCACGTGCGCCTCGGCGGCCGCCTCGTGGAGCGGTTGGATGGTGCGAGGCTCTTTGCGTCACTGCTGGCGCGGCTGACCTCGTTGAGCAGATGGACCCGTCGCTGGCTGCTCACCGCGGGACTCCAGCGGCAGCTGTTGGCGCTGGTGGTGGTCACGCTGCTCGTGGGTATCTGGGCGCTGTGGGGTGGCATTGGCAAGGGGGAGCGTCCGCTGGTGCCTCTCTCGCCGACGTTCATCGCGCTGTGGACGGTGGGCGGCGTCGCGGCGTTGGCGGCAGCATGGCAGGCGAAGTTCCACCGGCTCGCCGCGCTCATGTTTGCAGGGACCGCGGGCGCGGTGAGCTGCGTCACGTTCATCTGGTTCTCCGCGCCGGACCTCGCGCTCACCCAACTCACCGTTGAGGTGGTGACGACACTGCTCATCCTGCTGGGGCTCAGGTGGCTCCCGCCGCGAGAGCCGACCCGCGGCGTGTACGATGCGCACACATTGAGGGTTGCCAGGGGCCGGCGAGCCCGCGACTTCGTCATCGCGGTGAGTGCCGGCGGCGGAATGGCGCTCCTGGCCTACGCGGTGATGACGCGAGACTTCCCCGAGCGCACCTCGTTCTTCCTCGAGAACGCTCTGAGCGGCGGCGGCGGGCGGAATGTGGTGAACGTGATGCTGGTGGACTTCCGCGGGTTCGACACCTTCGGGGAAGGAGTGGTGCTGGCGCTCGTCGCGCTCACTGTCTACGCGCTCCTCCGGCGCTTCCGGCCGGCCACCGAGGTCATGGCGCCTACGCCGCAGCAGCAGGCACTCCCGAAGGACTTGCAGACAGACCTGGTGAACCCACGCCAGGCGCGTGACACGGCGGTGGGGTACCTGATGGTCCCGGCGGTGCTGGTTCGCTTGCTCTTGCCCGTGTCGGGAGTCGTGGCGGCATTCTTCTTCCTGCGCGGGCACAACGCGCCAGGCGGCGGGTTCGTGGCGGGGCTGGTCATGTCGGTGGGCTTTCTGCTCCAGTACCTCGTGTCCGGGACGGAGTGGGTCGAGGAGAGGCTGCGCCTCGCACCGCGCATGCTGATGGCCATCGGGCTCCTGTGTGTCCTCGGCACGGCCACAGGGGCGCTCGTGGTCGGGTATCCGCTGCTCACCTCGCACACCTTCCATCTGAAAGCTCCCGTGCTGGGCGAGATCCACATCGGGAGCGCGATGTTTTTTGACCTGGGCGTGTTCTGTCTGGTGCTGGGCTCCACGTTGCTCATCCTCGTGGCGCTCGCGCACCAGTCAATCCGCGCGCACCGGGCCTCAGGAGGTGAGTGATGGAGGTGGTGCTCGCGGTCGCCATCGGCATCTTGACCGGCTCTGGTGTCTGGCTCCTTCTGCGGCCCCGCACGTTTCAGCTGGTCGTCGGCCTGTCGCTCATCTCCTACGCGGTCAACCTCTTCATCTTCAGCATCGGCAGCCTGGCCATCGATAGGGAGCCCATCCTCGTCGAGGGCGTCCCGCGAGACCTTGTGCACTACACCGACCCGGTCCCTCAGGCGCTCGTGCTGACTGCCATCGTCATCAGCTTCGCGATGACGGCGCTCCTCCTGGTCGTCATCCTGGCCTCACGCGGGACGACTGGGACCGATCACGTGGACGGCACCGAACCATGAGAGCGCTTGTTGAATGCGTGATGCCACACTTGATCGTGGCGCCCATCCTCCTGCCGATGCTGACCGCAGCGACGATGCTCCTCCTGGGCGAGGGGAAGCGCCCTGCCAAGCGAGTGCTTGGGATGAGCTCAGCGCTCTTGGGACTCGCCGTCTCGGCGGCGCTTCTTGCGTGGGTGAACGAATACGGCGTCGTGGCCTACCTCCCCGGCAACTGGCCCGCGCCGTTCGGGATTGCCCTCGCGGTGGACCGCCTCTCGGCCGGGATGCTGGTGCTGAGCTGGGCCCTGGGCACCTGCGCCCTCAGCTTCGCCTCCGCGCGTTGGCACCGCGCAGGCGTTCACTTCCACCCGCTCTTGCAGCTGCAGCTCATGGGGCTCTCCGGCGCGTTCCTGACGGCGGACGTCTTCAATCTCTTCGTCTTCTTCGAGATCCTGCTCGCCGCCTCGTATGGCCTGCTGTTGCATGGCTCCGGAAGACCGCGAGTCCGCGCGGGCGTGCATTACGTGGCCATGAACCTCGCCGCCTCGTCGCTCTTCCTCATCGGCGCATCGATGATCTACGGCGTCACGGGGACACTCAACATGGCGGAGCTCTCCGCGCGCTTGTCCGAGGGGGCCGTGGCCAATCGGCACCTCATCGACGCGGGAGCGGCCATCCTCGCGGTGGCGTTCCTGGTCAAGGCGGCGGCCTGGCCGCTCAACTTCTGGCTCGTCCCTGCCTACTCGTCAGCGACGCCACCTGTGGCGGCGCTGTTCGCCGTGCTCACCAAGGTCGGCGTCTACGCGCTGGTGCGGCTCTGGACGTTGATGTTCGCCGGGGGGCCGCTGGCGGGGTTCGGTGCGGACGGTCTGCTCGCGTTCGGCTTGGTCACCGCGCTGCTCGCGGCCCTTGGGATGATCGCCTCGCATCGGCTTGCTGAGCAGGCTGCTTCGGGGGTGGTGGTCTCCGCCGGGACGCTCCTGGCTGCTCTTGGATTGGGCCAGGAAGCCGTCCTCGGCGGCGCGGTGTTCTACCTGGTGAGCTCCACGCTCGCCTCCAGCGCTTTCTTCCTGCTCGTCGATCTCGTCGAGCGGTGGCGCGCGGGTGCGACCGTCGTGGACGAGGCGCCCTTCCTGAGCGCGACGCTCGAAGCGCAGGATGTCAACCTCGACGACGAGGAGGAACCGCTCGTCGCGCTGCCGTTCCCCGCTTCCACCGCCTTGATGGGGCTGGCGTTCGTCGCGTGTACGCTGCTCATCTCCGGCCTGCCACCGCTGTCGACCTTCATCGGCAAGCTCGGCATGTTGTCGGCGGCGCTCGCGGTGCGTGAAGAGAGCGGGTCAATTCCCGCCCGCTCGTGGCTGTTCGTCGGCGTGCTGCTGGGCTCCGGCCTGCTCACCCTCATCGCGCTCACGCGAACAGGAATCCGAACCTTCTGGGCGGAAATGCAGCGCGAGCCACCTCGGGTTCGGGCACCGGAGGGACTCCCCGTGGTGGCGCTCCTCGCCGCGTGCGGAGCGCTGACACTCGCGGCTGCGCCCACGATGGAGCTCGCGCGTGCGACGGCGCAGTCCCTCTATGACCGCAGCGGGTACATCGGCGCAGTCCTCGGGGCCAAGGTGCGGCCGTCGCCCACGGCGCCGGAGGTTGGGCGATGAGGCGGCTCATTCCTTACCCTGTGCTCTCGGTGGCGCTGCTCCTGCTCTGGATACTGCTCATGCAGTCGTTGAGCGCGGGGACGCTGGTGCTCGGTGTCGCATTGGCGCTGTTCTGGCCCGCGGTGACCGCCAGGCTCAGGCCAGCCCCCGTGCGGTTGCGCAGGCCCCTCGTCATGGCGCGCCTGCTCGGCCGAGTCGTGATCGAGATGCTGCGGTCGAACGCCGAGGTCGCGTGGGCAATTCTCGCGCGGCGCTCGCGCGACATCCGCTCTGGCTTCGTCCTCGTTCCGCTCGAGCTGCGGGATCCGAACGGCCTGGCCGTGCTGGCGATGATCGTCACGTTCACGCCGGGCACCGCCTGGGCGCAGCTCTCGGCGGACAATCGCGTCCTGTTGTTGCACGTGCTCGCCCTTCAGAGCGAGGCGGAGCTGGTGGCGTTCATCAAGCACCGCTACGAACGTCCGCTCAAGGAGATCTTCGAATGAGCCCTCTGCTCTCCTGGGCGCTGGCCTTCGCCCTCGGCTGCCTCGCCCTCGCGATGATGCTGTCACTGGCACGGATGATTGTCGGGCCCAGGGCGGAGGACCGCGTGTTGGCGTTCGACTGCCTGTACGTGAACACGATGCTGATCGTCCTCTCGCTGGGGCTCCTCTATCGCAGCAGCTCCTACTTCGAAGCGGCGCTCTTGATCGCGCTCTTCGGGTTCGTGGGCTCCGCGGCGATGTCCAAGTTCCTCCTGCGCGGGGAGATCATCGAATGAACGTGTCGACGACTCCGTGGGTGGATGCCCTCACCGCGGTGCTCGCGGTGGCCGGCGCGCTGGCGGCCCTGATCGGATCGTTCGGGGTGCTGCGCCTGAGGAGCTTCTTCCAGCGCGTCCACGCGCCCACCTTGGGCACGACGCTGGGAACGTGGAGCCTCACGCTCGCGACGGTGGTGCAGGTGTCGTTCGAGCACGGGCAGCTCTACGTTCATGCGCTGCTCATCGCGGTGTTCATTGCTCTCACCGGACCGGTCACCACCGTCTTCCTGATGCGAGCCGCGGTGTTCAGAGCGCGCTTGCGTGGCGCGGAGATTCCGGTGCCCAGCGTGGACGAACCACCCAGTGTATGAGGCCCGCCGGTGTCCGCCCGGGAGAGGCCGTCAGAGGCTAGAGTGGGCGACCTCATGGTGCGTACAGTGTTCCCCTTCCTCATGCTGGCCTTCACCGCGCTGTCGCTCGCCGCGACCGGGTGCGCCTCCGCGAGCGTCCGCTCGGCGCGAGAGCCAGGCGAGCTGCCACGGCTCTCCCGCCTCTTCGTCGTCGGCAATCCCCTGGCCGGGAGCCCCGAGAACAGCGCTCGCCTGGGGGAGCTGTCGAACGCCGTGATGAACAAGCTGGCTGAGCGGGGGATCGCGGCCTCGGCACAGGTGCTCGACCCGCGGGAACCCGGCAGCCCCGACACGCTGCGCCAGCGGATCGAGGAGTGGAAAGCGGAGGGGGTGCTGCTCCTCACCTTGGCGATGACAGAGGCATGGGTGGCCTCCGGGGGGATGGGCGGTGTGGCGGCCGAGCGCATGACGACCACCCGGATTGAGGCCTTGTTGACGCCTGTGGGGTCGGACCGGCGCAGCTGGAGCGCCACCTGCCAGTACGGCCGGACGAGCAAAGCGTCACAGGCCATCCTCGACTCGTGCGCTCAGAGGCTCGTGGAGCAACTCTTCAAGGACGGAATGCTCGCTTCCTCCCGCGGGAGTGCCCTCGCGGGCGGCGAGCTGCGAGAGGGCCGCTGACAGGTTGCCGCCCGGCTCGAGTCCCGCCGCCCCCTCAGTACCGCTCCAGCACGATGCCGTGGAGGTTCTCGTTCCCGCTGCCGGAACAGAGGCGGTGGAGGAAGAGCAGCTGGCCCTCGTGCAGGAAGGCCTGGGTCAGCACGGCTCCTTCATCGAGCAGGAAGTAGGGCCGCCGCAGCTCCAGGGTGAGCGACTGGAGGGGGCTGCTCAGGCGCGGACGCACCCCGGCGAAGCTCGCTCCCTGGGACATGATCAGGCTCTCCCGGCTTGCGCCCACGTGGCCAGGGATTTCGATGAAGGACCACTGGTCGGCCACCTCGCACGCATGCCGGTGGACCACGAACGGGTAGCGGCCTTCCGCCAGCGGCCGCTCGTGCTCCATCAGGTGTCTCGAGAGCACGCGCAGGCTCTGGGCGGGAGGCTCGGAGATGATCTCGTCCGGCAGGAAGCGCTCCTGGAGCGCGGTGGGGAGCCGGCCCGGCCTGGCCGCCAGGGTCTCGGCCTCGCCGAGGAGGACCGGGCGCATCATGCCCTTGAACTCGACCGCCGGGGCGCCGCCGCCGGAGCAGGAGGCCACCCCTTCGATGAAGGTCCCCTTGTTGACCAGCCGGAACCCCGTTGTGAACTGGAGCGTCTCCGCGTCGAAGAACCCCAGCGCAGCCCGGTAGTCCACCTGGAGCCGGGCCACGACGAGGCCCACCCCGAACTCCCGGATCATCCGAGGGAAGCTGACCAGGTACTCCTTGGCCCACCGGGCAAACCCCTGCATGGCCAGTGCGAGCGCCGCGCGCGGCTGGAGCTGCTGTGGGGTGAAGAGGCTGGTGTCGACGGGGACCTCGAAGGAGATGGTGCGTGCCAAGGCGTCATCCCCCAGCGACGGCGGTGACGAACTCGAGGCAGTCGCCGTCCGCGAGCGGTTGCTGCGGCTGAACCTCGAGCAGCTGCTCGCCGTTCAGGAAGAGGCGGTGGATCCCTCGGAGCCGCTCGTTGTTGTCGAGGAGCACCGGCTTGAGGCGCTCGTGCTGGGAGACCAGGTGCACGAGCGCCTCCCCGAGCGTTGGGGCCTGGACCTGGATCTCCTTCTGGAAGTCTGTGAAGCGAAGCAACGTGCCCGAAAACCTGAACCTCACGGCTGGCCTCCTTTGGGGGGTTGACGTCTGCGCTGCTCGATGGCGCTGATCGCCATGACTCCGAGATCCACCTCCAGGGTGTCCTGGGCGCCGGCGGCCGCCAGCCCTGCCAGGAAGTCCCGGACGGAGCGCTCGAAGTGGTTCTCCCGGAGGTAGGCGCGCGTGCCCAGCAGCCTCAGGGCGGCCTCGGCTACCTGCAGCGCCTGCTCGGTGACGAAGTACTTGGTGGCCGAGATGGAGGCGTCCCAGAGGGCGTCGGTCTCGCCCCTGCTGAGCCGCTCCAGGGTCCGGTACATCGCCGCCCGGGAGATCTCCACCGCCACGGACATCCGGCCCAGCCGGGCCTGGACGTTCTGCATGTCCGTGAGCGGCCGGTCATACCGGAGCGTGGCGCCGAGGCTCTCCACACACCCCTCGAGGATCGCCTGCATCCGGCCCACCATGGGCGGCACCACGCTGGCGCGGCGGGCATTCAGGTAGCTCTGGGCCTCGCGCAGGCCATCCGAGGCCACCAGCAGCCGCTCGGGGCCCACGCGGACGTCCTTCAGCCTCAGGGCCGCTACCCCCAGGGCCCGCAGGCCGGAGAGCTGGAGGGGGAGGATCTCGAGGCCCGGGTCATCGCGCTCGACGAGGAAGGCGAGCAGATCGTTCTTCTCATCGCGGACGTAGACGATGAACGCGTCAGCGATGGTGCCTCCGCTCACCATGTGCTTCTCACCGTGGAGCAGGTAGCCCCCCGGCACTTCGAGCGCCCGCGAGCGGAAGGAGAACGGATCGGCTCCCTCCGTATAGGCAAAGGAGACGAGGCCATCGCCGCGCCCCAGCGGACGCAGGTAGCGCTCCTCGAGGTCTGTCCTGCCCAGGCCGAGCAGGAACTGGTGGGTCCCGACGAAGAGGCCGACCAGGGTGGGAAACGATGCATCCACGCTGAGGTAGCCCAGCTGTTCGAGGACCAGGCCCCAGCGGAGCTCGTCGACGGCTTCGCCTCCCAGCCTCTTGGGAAGGGGGAGGCGGAACAGGCCCAGGCTGGCGGCCTCGCGCAGGAGCTCTCTCGAGAGGGTGGCCGCCGCCGCGTCCCGCTCGACGGCGCCCGGGTTCACCTTCTCCTTGATGAAGCCGCGGTAGCGCTCACGGATCTGCTCTACCCAGGCTTCATTCATGTGAGCCCTCGCGGCACACAACGTGTTCTACCCGACAATACCGCGAGAGAGCGTGGGCAGGACAGGGGCCCTGGAGAGCAACCGCCTACACGCTCCTATGCTGTCGCCGTGGGTCACCTGGGCCCCGATCACTGCACCGTGCATCTTCTGGACGGGAAGGTGCTGGCCATCGGCAGCCCCAACAGCACGTACCGGCCCAAGTGAGGCGTCACTGTTTGCGCACGGGGTGGGAGGTGGGCTGGCGTTCGTGAAGGGGCCCGGGCACGTAGCAGGCCCCCTTGAGCATGGAGCCCTTGAGCGCCTCGCACTCCTCGGGCTGCAACTTCACATTCACCCAACACCCACCGTTGAGGGAAACCTGCCGCGGGTGAGGGCACCGGCCCTTCGCGTCGGGCCGCGCCTGGTCCTGAAACGGCTCGGGGAGCGTGTCCTCGGCCCGCACTCCGGGGACGGAGGGAGTGGGGGATGGCCCCGTGGAGGTGCTCGCCGAAGCATCTCCGAGCCCTGCTTCGCCACCGTCCTGCAGGCGGGCTGCGCCCACCGCATGCCTGACGAGAGAGGGAGGCTCCGGGAACTACCTGGGAGTGAGCCACCCGACCCAGGCGCCCAGGGCGAGGAGCGCTGCGGCCGTCGCAAGCCGAAGCAGCCAGGGCCGCATGTGCACGAGAGGGCTGACACGCTCAGCGGAGCCCGGCGTGAGCGAGGTCAGCTTGGGAGCCTGGGCCTCGGCCATGTCATGCGCGAGTGGGAGGGGAGCAGGCCCGGAAGCGGCAGGAGCCTGCCCACCCGAGTCCACCGAGGGCGACAGTTCCTGGACGAAGAGTGAACGGGTGCTCTCGGGAAGAGTGAGCTGCGCGGCCTGCTCCAGCGCCTCGACCAGCTCTTGCGCGGTGCCACGCTGCTCGGGGCGCACCGAGATCATGCGGAGAATGAGGGCATTGAGACGCGTGTCCACGCGGGGGTTGAGAACGAGCGGAGGAGGAGAGGCAAGACTCTCCAGGTGCCAGAGGCCGGCCTCATCCTTGGAAGGTTCCCCGAGCTCGGGGTACGTGCCAGTCACGAGCCGGTAGGCGGTGACGCCCAGCGAGTACAGGTCATCGGCGGGCTGAGCGGAGTAGCGGGCCTTGGGGTCGCGGAAGAACTGGAGCTCGAAGAGCCAGGCCTCCGGGGAGCGGTAGGCCGGGGTGCCGGGGGGCAGGATGTCAGGGGTGAGGGAGGAGGCGTGGGGGTAACGGCCGGAGCCGAAGTCGGTGAGCAGGGCGCGGCTGTCGGAGCGGCGCACCAGGACATTGTCGCCTTTCACATCGCGGTGGAGACAGCCCTGGGAGTGCAAGGTCTGGAGGACGCCAGCGAGCTGGGCCAGCAGGAGGAGCACCTCCTGGGAGGAGGGGAGGTGCAGACGGGCCCAGTCATAGAGCGATGCGCCGTCGATCCAGTCCATGACAACGAAGGGATGGAGGGCGCCGCCCGGGTGCTGCCAGTCCCCGGAGTCCCACAGGCGAGGGACGCTGGGGTGACGCACCAGGGAGAGCAGCTCCGCCTCGCGCACGAAGCGGGGATCCCCGGGGAGCAGAGCGAGCTTGAGGGCCTTGGGGCGGGCCTCGGGCTTGTCTACGGGCACAACCTGGTAGACGGCGCCGTGGACGCCGCGGCCTGCCCAGGCCACCACGAGCCAGGAGCCCACGAGGGTGCCAGGAGGAAGCAGCGCCGGGTTCAGGGCAGGGGCTTGGGGTGGCTGCATGGGGCGCCTCGGGTAGGGGAGGGACACCATACCTCAAGGGTCGCTGCCGTTGCTCACGTGGCCCTGAAGCACCGCGCGTCAGGAGTTGATCTTCACCAGTGTGCCGGAGATCTCGTTGTTGCCCCCGGTGGCCGAGGAGCTGACGGCCGGCGCGGAGCTCTGCACGGCCGAGGGAGTCGCCTTCACGAAGCTCGGCCCCGAGCTCATCTTGACCTCCGTGGAGCCGGAGAGCGTGATGGTGCCGTCGCTCGCGAGCGTGATGCTCGATGAGCCGCACACCAGCTTCAGCTCGCTCTGAGCGGAGACCTCGACTCGCCCTCCATCGAACGTGATCTGCCCCGAGGTGTTGTGGAGCTGGATCTTCTGCCCGGTGCCCTCGATGACGGCGCCCCCCCGGTTGAGGACGATGCTCACGTCGCCCTGGTTGAGCTTGACCTCCTGATCCCCCGTCATCGCGTACTTGCCGGTGATGTGGTCCGTCTTGTCTCCCTCGACGGTCAGATCGTCGTTGCCGCCGATCGTCTCATCCCGCCGGCCGGTGACGGTGAGCTTCTCCAGCGTGTTGACGGTGGTGTCCCGCCCCCCGTGCAGCGTGAGCTTCTCCTGGCCCGTCACCTCCTCGGTGCGCTTGCCGGTGACGGTGGCCTCCTCGTCCTTGTCCACCGTCTTGGTGCGCTTGCCGTGGACGGTCATCGACTGGTTGCCGCCGATCGTCTCCGACTGCGAGCCGTCCACCGAGTTGCTCTGGTTGGCCTTCACCTGGGTGCTGTGGTTGTGGAGCACCACCTCGTTGAAGTCCTTCTGGGCATGGAGGAACAGCTCCTCCGCGCCAGCAGCGTCCTCGAAGCGCAGCTCGTTGAAGCCCTCACCCCCAGGGGTGCTGGCGGTGCGGATGGAGCTGCGCGTCTTCTGCTCCGGCAGCGGGTAGGGGGGCGTGTTCTGCCCGTTGTAGACGCAGCCCACCACGATCGGCCGGTCCGGATCCCCCTCCAGGAAGTCCACCAGCACCTCCATGCCGATGCGCGGCAGGAAGACGAAGCCCCAGCCCGGGCCGGCCCACACCTGAGCCACACGCAGGAAGCACGAGCTCCGCTCGTCCCGCTGGCCGGCTCGATCCCAGTGGAACTGCACCTTGATGCGGCCGTGCTCGTCCGTGAAGATCTCCTCGCCTGAGGGCCCGACGACCGTGGCGGTCTGCAGGCCGCTGATCCGGGCACGCGGGTGGCGGCGCTCGGGGCGAAAGGGCACGTCCAGCGGAAGGCACTCGAAGGTGTTGCGGTAGCGCTCGGTGCTCCGGCCCTCCCGGCCGTGCTCATGCGTGTCGCTGGTGAGCTCCTCCGGCGCATGGCCAGCGTGCTCCACCCGGGTGAGCAGGTACCACTGATCCAGCGCGGGGATGGCATGCTCCTTCAGCTCGAACATGTGGCCTGGGCAGAAGCCGGTGATGTAGCCCACGCCGTGCGCGCGCCGGCCCTCGGAGTGCAGGGCCTGGCGGCGCAGCGTCTCCTGCTTCTGCTCGTGCTTGTACTTCTTCGAGCCCGCGTCATAGGGGCCCAGGAGGGGCGCCGGATACTCGTAGAGCTCCCGCTCCCGGCCCTGCCTGTCCGAGGCGAGCGCCTTCTTGGTGAGATCCAGCGCCGGCTGCGTCCAGTCAAAGTCACGGATGACCACGCTGGTGGTGTGCAGCTGCTGAGCAAAGTCGAAGTGGCGCACGGACTCCTCTTCGGCGGTGCCGCCGTCGGGCCCCCTCACGGTGATAGGGCCGCCGTTCACCGCCTCGCAGGTGGGGACCTGCTCGTTCTCCTCCGCCACCACCAGCTCCTCCTTCTCGCCCGAGTGATCGAAGTAGAAGAAGAGGCCCTCCTCCTCCATCAGCCGCAGGAGGAACTCCAGATCCGTCTCCCGGTACTGCACGCAGTACTCGCGCGGCAGGAACTCGCGGTTCAGATCCAGCCGGAACGAGCGCTCGAAGGGCTGCAGCCCCTCGGTGAGCACGTCCTCCAGGATCTCCTTCACCGTCTTCTCCTGGAAGATGTAGGAGTCCCGGCGCTGGGAGAGGGCCCAGAGCGCGGGGACGATGTGGACGCGCGCCAGCAGGTGCCCCGCCTTGGTGCCGGTGTGCTCCACGCGGTGGATGACGCCGCACAGGCGGCGGGCAGCGGACTCACGGGAGATGACGACCTCTGCCGAGGAGCCGAGCAGCCCGTCCACGTCCGCGCCCAGGTGCTCGTTGGCCAGGTCCAGCGTGCAGCTGTACAGCTCGGACAGGCCCTCGCGGGCATGCAGCTCCACCACGCGCCAGGAGCCGCCGGGGTCCGCGCTGGACGTGAAGGAGAAGCGGACCTTGTCCAGGGGCTTGCGCCCGGCGAGGGCCTGCGCCACCTCGGACAGCGCCTCCAGCGGGCCTGCGGCGCCCAGCACGCGCTCGGCCACGTCCACCACCTGCCGCACGGTGCCCCCGGCGCGCTCCAACTGCTGCCGGGCCTGCTGCACCTCGGGGAGCTCGTTCACGGCGCTCTCGAGCTTGCGCACCTGCTCGACGGGGACCTCGCCCTCGCGCGCCTGCTTGATGGTTTCCTTGACCTCTTGAGCCACCTGCTGGCCCTGCTTGAGGCGGCGCAGAACGTCATCCGAGTCTGACACGCAGCTACTCCAGGAATCAGGTTCTTTCGTGGACTCACTTCATACCGCGTCGCTCCCACGAACAGAAGGCGACGAGGTGCTTGCGCGCAGGCCTCGGCCTGGAGTCACCAGGCCACTTTGAAAGGCATCTTCTCCAGCTCCTCGGGGAGGTACGGCCGGAGCGCCGGGCCCGAGCCGCACCAGGTCACCGTGAAGAGGCCGCGATCGGGGAACAGCCGCAGCGTGTGCAGGACGGGCTCCGTCTTCACCAGCTTCCCGTTGCGCCCATCGATCCAGAGACTTGGCTGCTCTGCAGGGAGACGGAACTGGAGCTTGCGCGCCGTCGGGTGGAGCCCGATGAGCACGATGTCCGTCTCCGGCTTCACGTAGGGAAGCTGGAGACCGAAAGAGGCGCCGTTGGCCGCACGCAGATCAAAGGACTCGAACAGGTGCCCGCCACGGACCAGCGTTGGGGGGATGAACCCACGGCGCACCTCAGGCAGCGGCAGGGTCTCGGGATCCATCTCCGGCACCGCGCCGAAGTAGGCCGAGCGCGGGAAGACGGCGAGGTCGGTCCACCCGGGGGACCAGGGGAGCGGCATCGCCGCCCAGCGCGCGGGCGCGCCACAGATCAGCCGTGCCGGGGTGAGGAGATCATCGGGATCCTCGATCAACGGGAGCGACACCGTCTCCAGCGCCTCGGTCGCGCCGTCGATGACGAAGCCTTTCCCCGCCGGGTTGCGTGGGTACACGTACGGGCTCGCGAGCCGCAGGTCCATCTCTCGCAGGTACGGCGCCAGCTCCGCGAGGTGGTTTCCGTACTTGGCCTCGGCGGCCGCGTCATGGCCGCCATAGGCATGCTTGCTGAGGAGCGCCACCTTGGCGACAGGCTCCGGGGGAGAGAAGCGCAGGCCCGCGCGCGAGGGCTGGCAGCGGCGCGGCCCGAACAGCGCCAGCTTCTTCAGCACCTTCCCGATGGAGAGGCCGGCAGGGAATGCGCCGCTCGGCTTCTCCGCGTAGGCATGCCCGTCTACCACCACGTCCGAGAGAGGCTTGTAGGCGTAGAGGTCCATGTCGTCGAGCATCACCCCGGGCAGCTCGGGATCGAAGACTGGCTCCTCGACCAGCGGGAGCTGCTCGGGTGCCAGCACACACCGGCCGTCCGGCAGGAGCCGGTACGTCCGCTTGACGAGGAGAGAGAGGATGAACTCGCCGCTCGCGCCGTACCCGGAGAGCTGGCGAACCGTCGAAGGAGGACTGGCGGGGGCTGCGGTCGTCATGTCACGAGCCGCCTGGAGTCGGGGCGCGGGTCGGGTACTGCGGCGTCGCCGGATCGTCGAAGAGCGAGCTGATCGCGTTGCCGAGCTGCTCCCCCTTCCCACGCGCCCAGTCGTTCACCGCGGAGGAGGTGTTGCCCACCACCCCCGTGGGAGGGGTGTAGCCCAGCGGCGAGCCGAGCAGGACGCCCACGGCGGTGGGCAGCAGGTTCCCCAGGGTATTGGCGACGTAGGGGTTGGACAGGATCCGGCTGGACTGCCCGAAGAGGGCCGTGGTCAGCGACACAAAGCGCGGGGCATTGGGCATCAGCGCGCGGATCAGCGGCCCTTGGAGCCGGGTGAACAGGTTCCCCACCCGCTGGGAGGCGAACAGCCGGTTGAGCCCGAACTGGATCGCGCAGTCCACCGCCATCGAGAAGATGCCCCCCAGGACGTCTCCCAGGGTGAGCCCGACGAGGACTGTGTTCGGTGCCACCACGAACCCTGAGGGCAGCGGCGGCATGGCTGCGCCCGCGCAGTTCAGGTTCAGGTTGACGGCGACGAGGATGGCCGCGGCCGTCGGCTTGCCCTCGGACTGGACGGTGGAAGCCCCGAAGTGGGACTTCGAGCCGCTGGTCGCGATCACCAGCGGCAGCAGGTAGTTGGCCGCCACGTGCGGAAGGAAGTTGCCGATGTCCGTTCCCTGCTGCATCAGCGAGAAGCCGAACGGTCCCTGGACCTTGGGGGTCGGGGTCGATGTCGGGAGCAGCCACTTCAGCGTGGCGACGGTGAAGTGCGGGATCTTCGGAACGGGCACCGGCCCGGGGGGGGGAATGCCGTCGTGGAGATCCACGCCCACCATCGGATGAACGGTCATCAGGGCACAGAACACCATGGGGTGCTCCCTCAGGCGATGACCAGCTCACACTCGCGGAGCTGGCCTGGATGGATGACGTACCTGAACACGAAGCGATACGAGACGAACATCCGCTGCTTGTCGGGCTCGAAGCCCACCTGGTCGATCTGCAGGGGCTGCTCGATGCGCTCGTCGTCGAAGCGGAGCCTCACGGTGGGCCGCAGCTTGGGGACACTCCAGAGGAGCGGCCCCCGGGGAGAGACGCCCTGCAGGCGGACCGGATCCCCAGGGCTGACGGCGGGTGCGATCATCCGCGGGAACGCGGCGTTGAACAGGCGGCGCGAGAGGCCCACCGGGGCACCGCTGTCGTCCAACTGGAAGGCGGCCGAGAGCCGCAGCGCGCTGGTCATCGGGCAGAAGGTGAGCCCGGCGGGAGTAGGCCGCTCATCCCACCTGCGCACGAGCATGTCGGCCTCCTCGATATTGGGCAGCGGCTGGTCGACGGCCTCCTGGAGGGTGCCGTAGAACCCCTTGCCGCCCGGGTTCTCGGGGTGCTTGAGCTCGAGCCCGTCCCAGAAGGTGCTGCCGCCGAACGCGCCCGCCAGCGTGAGGGGCATGGACTCGAAGGGTTTCGCATCCGAAGCCATCAGCTCACCCAGCGACTTGCGCCAGACGCGATCGCCGATCACCGCCGCCCGCCGCGAGAACGTTCCGATCTCCAGGCGCACTTCCTGGGCGATGGTCTTCCGGCCACCAGCCGCGTAGGCGTTGCCGAACAGGAACAGGTCGACGCCTTCGCGGCGGCAGGGCTGCTCGGGGTCGACGATGCCGTACTCGGTCTCGAGGGGCTCACGCGCCACCTTCCACGCCTGCTCGTCGGCGAGGCGCGGCTCACCGCTCGACACATCAAAGGTCGCCTTGGCAACGACAGCGGCAGCGATCCGCTGATCGTCAATGGCGGTGCGCAGCAGCTCCGCGGGCAGGGGGGTCAGGTTGCCGAGCTTCATCTCAGGAGTTCAGCATGATCCGCTCGCCGTCGAGCTTCACGTCATCGCTCGCGGTGACGCTGACACTGCCACGGTGCGCCACCAGCTCCTGGGCGCGCCCATGGAGCGACACGTTCCCCGCCACGGCGATCCTGGCGTCCCCCTCGCTGGTGATGTTCACGCCGCGCCGGCCATGCAGGTCGAGCTGCTCGGCCTCGAGCCGCAGGCTCCCCGCTGTCCGGAGCACCACGCTGCCACCCTCCACGGAGATGACAATGGTATCGGCGTTTACCGTCAGGGTGATGGCGCGAGTTCCGGCCGGCTCGAGGATCTCCACCACGTCCTCGCCGGAGCCGCGCCGGAGCTGCAGCTGCCGAGCGCCCACCAAGGCGTGCTCGCTGATCTTCCCTGCCGCGCTGCCCGCTCGGGCCTTGGAGCGCTGAGCTTTTCGAGCCGCCATGGAGTCGAGCATACGGAGGAGGGGTGAACCTCAGCAAGCGCCTACTCCGTCGTCACCACGAGGCTCCTTCAGGAGGTAGGATGAGAGAACCTGAGCGCATGACCCGGGAGGTCCATGGCTGTCATTCAAGAACGCTGGGTCTTCACCGGCTTCATCGCGCTGCTCCTCGGCCTCTTCGCCGCTGGCTTCGCGCACTACCGCTGGGTGCTTGTGAGTGGCCGGAGCCACTGGCTCGCCGTGCTCACCAGCAGCGTGGTGATCGGGGGGATCGCGCTGTGGCTCTACAGCCGGCAGGGCGACTCGCACCTCACGCTGAATGCGGGGCTGGGGCTGTTCGCGGGAGCGGCCGTCGCGGTGGGCTGCTGGGTCAGCACCGGCTTCCTGGTGGTGAACGCGGGCCTGGATGGCGGCGCGCCCCAGTCGTGGAGCGCCGAGATCGTCAAGACCCGGAGCGATCGCAACCTGCGCTTCGCCAGCGTCCGCTTCAACGGGCGCTCCGAGGTATTCGATGTCTCGATCTCGCGTGAGCTCGACCGCGAACTGCGGACCGGCATGCGCCTCAGCGTCCCGGTCGGGCAGGGCCGGCTCGGCGAAGCCTGGTTCCTCCGCGCCGATTTCGAAGCCGCTGGGCGAAGCCTGGCGGCGGGCCAGCCCTGAGGGAGAGCATGCCTGAGTGTCCGTGCTGCCTGGAGGTCCTGACGCCCGCGCTCCTGGGCCTCGGTGGCCGCCGCCTCGCGGGGAGCTGCGAGCTGTGTGGTGAGGAGGTGTGCCAGGCTTGCCTGCACTCAGGCACTCCGGAGGTGGAGGCGTTCTTGCGAGGCCGGGCCCCCGACGGCGGCCCCACGCCACGAGCAGCACGGAGGCAGGTCTGCGGCAGCTGCCTGTGGGAGGTGTTCGTGGCCCGTGGTGAGCCGCCGCCCTTGCCCGAGCCGCCGGGCCGGAGCAGGCGGGCGGCGCAGGCGGCCTGCGCGCATGTCCAGGCGGTGCGGTGGATGCGGTGCTGTCCCGCCTGCGGCGCCGAGCTGGCCTGGGAGGCCGAGCACGGCAACCCCGTGTGTGACGCGTGCGGAGCGCCCTCGCACGCTGAGTTCAACTGCTGCTGGGCGTGTGGAGAGTCCTTCGAGGAGGAGAACGAAGCCGGGGACACCGCCGAGGGCTATGTGCTCGCCTTCGACTGTCGCTCCCGTCGGTGTCAGGGCCGGGTGGGGTGGCTGATGCCGTACTGCCCCTGGTGTGCAACGGCGCAGCGCTGGCAACCCTCTGGGGAGGCGGACGCGCCCGCGTGCGTGGGGTGCGAGGCGAGGCTCGAGCCCACCTGGGCCTTCTGCGTGTCCTGCGGCGAGGAGGCCCCGCTGCCCGAGGAGTGCTTCGCTTGCGGGGAGCCGCTCGATCAGGCGGAGAGCGCCGCGCGCTGCGAGCACTGTCGGCGGATGGTGTGTGACGAATGCTTCGGCGACTACACGCTGCGGGAGCCGCGCGCCGGGCAACGCGAGGCGAAGGACGGCAGCCTCGGCGTGCGTGAGCTGCTGCTGTGCACGACGTGTGCGGAGGAGCTCGGAGCTGCTCCGCTCCCGGAGGAAGAGGCCCCTGCGTCAGAGCCCCGCACGGACGAGGCGCAGGAGGACGGAGACGAGCCCCCCGCGGCCCGGGACGCCCCCTCGAGCAGCCCGTGGGAGGTGCTCGGCGTGGCTCCGGGCACGCCCCTGTCCGAGGTGAAGCGGGCCTACCTCGCCCTCATCACCCAGTACCACCCGGACAAGGTGGCGCAGCTGGGGCCGAAGCTCCAGGCGCTGGCGGCGGAGGAGACGCGCCGGCTCAACCAGGCCTGGAGCGAGCTGCGTCAGCGGGGCGGCCAAGGGCCCGCGTAGTCCACCCGTCCCTTCAGTGACTTCCTGCGCTCACTTTGCCACGTACCGTCTCGCCAGGGGCCATGGCGAGCATGTGGCGCAGCGGGGCAGAGGTTGATTGCTCAGTCGTGTAGCTTGGTCAGCAAAGCGGAGAAACTCTCTGCGAGCGGATGGATGGCTTCCTCCCCTGCATCCTCTGAAAAATAAAAGACGACCTTGGGTGCATGGAGAGAACCCCTATAGTCGAAGCAGATGTAGTCGCCTGACCCGGTGACTGCGAACGGATAGATTCCGTCGGGGACATGAGGTTTCACCTGAGCGTACGTGTCCTTCATGGAGTAGGCACGCTGCTGCTCATCCGGGCTGATGATCAGGAGTGCAGCAATGGCGTCCTCGCCCCTGCCGATGTTGAAGGCGTCGGGGTGTGGTGACATTCCTTGGTGCATCGAGACGACATCCTTGTAGTCATTGGGGAGAATCACTCCCCAACTCTGTTCGAGGGATGCAATTTCATCCGGCTTGGCGAAGCGTGGTTGGTTCCAGATGTAGCTTTTCCAGATCACGGTCATCAGGGATATCCCCCACCCCAGATGGCCATTCCCCCTGTGTGTGAAATGGCCAATCTATGTTCAGAGAGAAGCACCAGTTGCATCCTTCCGACGTCTTGGTGGTGGTGCCACGTATAGCCTGGAGGCGGAGTGCTTGAATGTGGCAGCGCATTCACCGACTCCGAGCTCAACCCTAGATCTTTCGCGAGAGATGGGTCTTGCTTGACGGAGCGGAAGAGGTTCTCGTTGCAGGCTGTCCTGTGCGCCCTGGGATTGCCGCTCCCGATGTGTACATCATCAAGAATGGTCTCAAATTTCGTGTTGAACTCTGGGAATCCATTCCCTGCACGGTCTCGCCCTTTGTTCTCGATCAGGCGCCAAGGTTTTTGAGAGTCCTTGTAGGGTTTGATCCGTCCTTCCTGAGGCCAGTGCGGCCGTGGCCGCCAGGATCAGCAGCCGGGTGACCTTCTCTCCCATGATCCGCTCATACCGGTCGCCAGCATCGCGCAGCTCGGCAAAGGTGCGTGCTCGCTGGCACTCCTGCTCCAGCCGTCGCCAGCCCTCGATGAGGCCCACCAGCGTGTCCCATCCCACATAGGCCACCATGGAAGCAGTCATCACGAGGACGATCACCTTCGAGATGGGCTCGGGGATCGCCAGGAGCGCAAGCGTCATCGTGATGGTGCTCACCAGCGCGATCTGGAGCTGAGCGGGGTCTATCACCTCGTCGATCACCGCCTTGGTGCCATCCCAGACTCCCCGGGTCGCGAGCGCGAAGGCCAGGGAACGTTTGGCCTCCTCGGTCAGGTAGAGCCTGCCCTGAAGCAGCGCGAGGCAGTCGCCCGGAGTGCCTCGGGCTTCGCACCACCGGGAGTACTCCGCGGCCAGCTCCGCTCGCTCATCCCTCTGCTCGGGACTCCCCCAGGAGACGACGTCCAACCGCTCCTCAAGACGGGGCGGAAGCCTGTCTCGAAGCTCCCGGGCAAAGCGCTTCATCGCAGCCTGATACTCGGCCCGGCTCACCTCCACAGGCTCCGGGCGAACCGGAGCTGGTGCGACTATCGGCGGGGCCTCCTCTGCGATCAGGACAATGCGAGAGCCCGTATCCGAAGCGTCCATGCTTCGGGCTCGCCCGCTGTCCGTGGCACAGGAGATCGCCAGGAGCAGCAACGCCACCAGGTACGCCCCCCTCACCTGAGGGCTTCTTCCAAGGGAGCGGTGAGAGGGAGGTACTCCTCTCGTGAGGGGGGAGGCGTGGGCCGTCATGACCCGCATCGTTGCTCAGTCCACGGTGCGCTGCCACGGGAAGAGGTACGAGAGTCACCCTGGGGGCGCAAGCAGCTGGCGGCCAGCGGCGAAGGAATGCGGGCGCCTACCCGGCACCGGGTGGCTCATGCCCAGCACGCCGAAGCAGTCATCGAACTCGCACCCAGTGAACACCGGAGAGTAGCTCCCCAGCATCCCGATGCTGAAGTTCTCCCACAGCACCTTGCGCTTGAGGGCGAACGGGTCGCCGCCGATGCGGTTGGGCAGATCCTCGGTGGTGACCCCTGAGCGAAACCCGTGCGCCGCCAGCACCCGGATGATCTCATCCGAGTACCAGCCATTGCAGTAGGCGAAGTCCCGCACCAGGATGTCCACTTCCCGCTCGATGGTCCGCTTGGACTCGACGATCTCCCGCTCCACCACCTCGGGGGGCTCCAACGTCAGGACGGTGTGGCCTTGCGTGTGTGCGCCGAACTCGAAGCCATCCCGCGCCATGCGGCGCACCTCGTCCCAGCTCATGGGCTCCCCCTGCTCGGGCAGCAGCTCCGGGCCGCCGCCCAGCTCCCGCTCGAGCGCCTCGATCACCTCCAGGAGCACACCCGCCGGGTGCTCTCCGATGAAGTCATCCAGCGCCCTCGAGGGCGTCTTCTCCTCGGAGAGGAGGGGCTTCAGCAACTCCAGCGCCGGGCCCGGCAGCGTGACCGCGGATGGCCGCAGCCGCCGTTTCTTCGCACAGCGCACCAGGTGGAAGAGCCGGTCATGGTTGAAGCGCCGGTTCGTCCCAATGAACGCCGTAGGCAGATAGACGATGGCCGGCACGCCCATCCTCTTCAGGAGCGGGTACGCATACTGGTACACGTCCCGGTACCCATCATCGAAGGTGATGACGCACAGATCCCGCTTCGTCACCTTGCGCCCGGCCATCACGTCCACCGCGTCACCGATGGAGCCGAACTCGTAGCCCGCCGCGGCAGCTTCCTCCAACTGCCGCCCAAATGTCTCCTGCGAGATGAGCAGCCCTGGAAGCGAGCGCTGCAACTCGCCCGTGAAATCCGCCACCACCCGGTGGTAGCTCACGATCAGGATGCGCCGCCCACCGGACTGGCGCCGCCGGTACATCGCCATCGCCTTGCGTATCCCGCTGTAGTGAAGCACCCCGGCGGCCGTCACCTTCACGGCCTTTCGCACCCACTTGCCCGCCTCCATGACCGCTCCCCCTGCGCAGAGAATCCTCTGGGGGGCCAGGGCTGCATGGGAAATGCCAGTCCTCAGACGAGGCAGCTGCCTACGCGATATGGGCTCCCGGAGAGGTTTGGGTGCCTTTATTGGAAGGAGACATGCCAGGTGCAGAAAGGCTTTTCCCGGGAGAGGCCTCCAGTGCCGAGGCTCTGTGGGACCCATGACACATGTCTCCGCCTAGAGGGAGGGTGGGTAGGACGAATACCCGTCGCTAAATCTTGTTTCAAGCACATCCAGGGAAAGAGAGGCAAAGGGATGGGGGCTACGAGATTGAACGAGCAGGTTCGCACCTATTGGGAAGCTGAGCCTTGTGGGACCAGCCCAGCCATCGTTGGAGAGGTGCCCACGCAGACGCGGGAGTGGTTCGAGCGCGTGGAGGCACACCGTTATGCCACGGAGCCGTTCATCCACTCGGTCGCCCAGTTCACCCGAGGCCGTGGCAAGAGAGTCCTGGAGGTTGGAGTCGGCGCCGGGACCGATCACCTGCAGTGGGCGCGCGCCGGGGCCGAGTGTTACGGGGTGGATCTGACCGATGCGGCCATTGAGACGACCCGGTCCCACCTGGAGCTGTACGGACTGGAGTCGAACCTGCTGCGCGCCGATGCCGAGGTGCTGCCGTTCTCGGAGGAGATGTTCGACATCGTCTACTCCTGGGGCGTCATCCACCACTCCGCGCACCCCATGAGCATCATCGCGGAGATCCGCCGGGTCCTGAAGCCGGGGGGCCAGTTCGTGGGGATGATGTACGGCCGGAGATCGGTCGCGGCGCTCAAGACATGGGTGCGACGGGGCCTCCTCGCGGGGCGGCCCTGGCGCACCTTCAAGGAGGTGCTGGCCAACCACTGCGAGAGCACCGGCACCAAGGCGTACACCCTGCCGGAGTTGGAGCAGATGTTCTCCGCGTTCTCGGAGTTCTCCGCCGAGCCGCTCGTGACTGCCTATGATCGCTCGCGCCTGCCAGCTTGGCTGGGCCCGTACCTGCCCAGCTCCTGGGGGTGGTTCATCGCACTGAAGGCCACCCGGTAGAGCGCTGCCGTGCTTTGCCGAGCCCCTGAGCCCTCCAGGGAACCGGGTTGCTCTTCCAGCGGCTGCGCAAGGAGTGAGAGGTGTTCAACCGGGAAGTGGCCAGTGTCCCGGCGAAGGTGACAGCCTGAGGAGGTGCGGTGAGCCCTGGCCCGGAGCGCGTCCGGGCCTCCTGGCTCAGTACACGGTGCTCTGCCACGGGAAGAGGTACGTCAGCGGGAGGTTCAGCCGCGCCGCCCACGCCGCCTCGTTGTGCCCCGCGCCCTGCGCCACGTAGTAGTACAGGTCCTTGCCCTGCACGTAGCCGTCCACCGTCAGCGCGTCCCGCATCCGCGTCGTCTCCGTCAGCCCGTCGCTGCTCGTCCCCGCGTCGATGTAGAAGTTCACCAGCACCTTGCCCGTCGCCACCTCCACCTGCTTCGTCAGCGCCTGGCCGTTCCACCAGAAGGAGCTCGACAGCCCTCCCGACTTCGAGAACACCCCCGGGTTGCGCCGCGCGATGTACGTCGACACCAGCCCCCCCAGCGACGAGCCCATGATCGCCGTGTTCTTGTTGCTCGGCAGCGTCCGGTAGTTCTGGTCGATGTACGGCTTCACCGTCTCTTTCAGGAACCGCTCGTAGACATCCGCCCCGCCACCCCCGTACTGCGGATCACAGCACGGCGTGTACTCGTAGATGCGGCTCGCCCCGCCGTTGTCCACGCCCACCACGATGACCTCGTCCATCTGCCCGTTGTTCACCAGGCTGTTGGCCGTCTCGTCCACCCTCCACTCCACACCGCCAAACGCCGTCGCCGCCTCGAAGAGGTTCTGCCCGTCATGCATGTAGAGCACCGGGTAGCGCTTCAGCGGGTTCAGCGAGTAGCTCGGCGGCAAGTAGATCCGCAGCGTCCGCGTGTTGCCCAGCTGCGGCGAGCTGAAGTTGGAGATCTTCACCAGCGTCCCGTTCCGCCCCTGGAAGAACGGGTAGACGTCGGTCGTGGTCCCCGCCTTCACCATGTAGTTGGCCCCCACCGACCAGGTCGCATCGTTGATGAGCGGCTTGATCTCCACGTCCCCCACGCTGTTGGCCCACGTGTAGGTCCAGGCGTTGCCCGCGGTCCACGTGGCGTTGACCCCCGCGGTCCATGAGAACGGCGCCTTGTTGCCCCGCAGCGTGATGCGATTGCCGTAGCCCACGTCGTAGTAGACCCGGAGCGTGGTCGCCTCGGCCGCGGCAGACACGAGGATCAGTACGAAGGCCAGGGCCTTGGCCCAGACCGAGACGAACTTGCGCATGGTGTGACTCCCTCCCAGTGGTAGGCGCTGCTCGGCGGGGATACAGGACGCCCGGCGCAGGCCCGCCCGTCCTGTTATCAGCGTGTCCAGCCGTGAACAAGCCGCCTACTGAGGATATCCAGCGGTGACGACAGGAAGAAATTGACTCTTGACCCGGCTCCGTCTGCACTCCGCCCCCATGCACCGCCGCGCCTCGTCCTGGTCCCTGCTGCTTCTCGTTGTGCTCGCCGGCTGCTCGCGCTGCGGGAAGGAGGCGGGTCCAGCTGGCCCCGCCGGCAAACCTCCCAGCGTCGAGCGCTTCCTCCCGCGTGAGGCCCAGGCCGCCATCGTCGTCCAGGACCTGGGCGCGCTCGGAGAGAAGCTCGCGCGCTTCCAGAACCTCAAGATCGCCTCCTTCCTGGCGCAGCTGCAGAACGCCAAGTCCGCGGACGCCGTCGTCTCCTCGGTGATGCGGCAGATCGGCGTCGATCTGCGCAGCCGTCAGGCCATCGAGAAGGCCGGCATCGATCCCGGCAAGGGCGCGGGCGCGGCCATCCTCGCTGCCGGCCAGGCTTTCACGGTGCTCGGAGTGAAGGACGCGAAGGCCCTGGAGGAGACCTTCGCCAACCTCGCGAAGAACCGCCTCGGCGCCCCCGAGCGCAAGGAGGAGAAGGCCGGGGGCGGCACGCTCGTCACCTTCAGCCGGAAGGATGCACCCACGCCTCAGCTGGGCCTGCTCTTCATCGGAGACTTCGTCCTGGTCGCCCCCGGTACCACCGTGGCGCAGCTGCCGACGTTCGCCTCGCAGCCCCCAGAGAAATCCCTCGTCGATGAGCCGGTGCTGGCCGCCTCGCTCGCGCGGCTCCCCAAGGAGCGAGACTTCCACGTCTACCTCCCCGGCGGCACCGCGCTGGTGCGCCCAGGCACCGTGCAGGGCGTCACCGTCACCGGGCTCATCGAGGAGCGCGCGGTGACGCTGCGCGCGGACGCCCCATGGCCGGACACCCAGGAGTCACTCGCGCCGCTCGTCCCCAAGGAGGGGCCGGAGCTGCCAGGCTACCTGCCCGCGGACAGCTTCCTGGTGGCGAGCTACCGCGGAGAGCCGTCGACGCTCGGTGGCGTGTGGCCCTACATCGTCGGCCCGTATGTCGCCCGCGCGGTGCAGCAGAGCCAGTTCGACATCAAGGGCGAGGTGCTCGACAACCTGAAGAGTGGCCTCTCGCTGGGCGTAGCGCTGGCGCCCACGGCCCAGTTCGGCAGCGGCATCCCGGAGCTCGACATCCGCCGCACCAGCCCCTTCCAGTATGTGCAGCTGATGGCCGTCGCCGAGGCCAAGGATGCGGCGAAGGCCCAGGCCACGCTGGAGAAGATTCCGGGCATCGCCGGCAACTTCGGCGCGCAGGTGAAGCCCGAGGAAGTGAATGGCAAGCGCGTGTACCTCACCTCATACCGGGCCGGGGAGGGCGCGCACTTCGCGGAGGTGGGCGGGAAGCTGGTGCTCGCGGCGCCCCGCTCGCGCCTGGAGGCGGCGCTCACGAGCCTTGCGGGCAAGCCGGGGGAGAGCCCCGTGGCGCAGGACCTGCGGGATGCGCTGAAGGACCCGGTCTTCTTCGTGGTGCTGGATCTGCGCAAGCTGGCAGACTCGGTGCGCAACCTCCCCTCCGAGGCCTGGGGCGTCGGCGGCTTCGCCATCCGGGCCACCGCCCTGCGCTGGCTGGAGGCCACGGACGATCTGCGCGCGGTGACCTTCAGCCTGTCCCAGAAGGAGAAGGCCCTGCAGTCCGAGGTCTCCCTGAAGCTGACGCTCGCCCCGTCCCCGCCAACGCCGCAGCCCACCGAGGCCCAGTGATCCGCGCCCGAGAGATCGTCAAGGAGTACCTCGACGGGGATGGCACGCTGGTGAGGGTGCTGGACGGCCTGTCTCTCGAGGTGGGGCAGGGGGACTTCGTCGCGGTGGTGGGGCCCTCCGGCAGCGGCAAGTCCACGCTCCTGCATCTGCTGGGCGGACTGGACGTGCACTACACCGGCGAGGTCGAAGTCGGGGGCATCAAGCTGCGCGGGCTGCGTGACCAGGAGCTGGCCCGCTTCCGCAACTCGCACGTCGGCTTCGTCTTCCAGTCCTTCCACCTCATCCCCAACCTCTCCGCGGTGGAGAACGTGCTGCTGCCCTCGCACTTCGGCTCTGCCTCCCTCGATGCGCGCAAGCGGGCCGAGGCCATGCTGGACAGGGTAGGCCTGCTGTCCAAGAAGGATCGCGCCCCGGTGCGGCTCTCCGGCGGTGAGCGCCAGCGCGTGGCCATCGCCCGGGCGCTCTTCACCGGCCCCAAGCTGCTGCTGTGCGACGAGCCCACGGGCAACCTCGATGCGGCCACCGGCGCTGGCGTCATCCAGCTCTTCCACGAGCTGCACCGCGAGGGGCTCACCGTGCTCGCCGTCACCCACGAGGAGCGCATGAGCTCCGCCGCCCGCCGCGTGCTTCGGCTCAAGGAAGGCAAGCTCGTCGAAGAGCCCTCCGCCCACGCCACTCCCGGAGGTGGGTCATGAGGCCCGCCGCGCTCTCCCGGCTGGTCCGCCTGAGCATTGCCCGCGAGCGCCGAGGCGCCTTCTTCTCTGCCTTCGGTGTGGCCGTGGGAGTCGGAGCGCTCGTCTTCTTCGTGGGCATGGGCCTGGGCGTGGGCCGCGTCATCCGCGAGCGCATCTTCCCCACGGACGCGCGATTGGTGGATGTGGTGCCCCCGGCCGTGTCGCTCGGCTCACTGCTCGGCGGTGGCAAGCTGGACACCGAGATGGTGGAGCGCCTGAAGGCCCTGCCCGGCGTGGAGGGGGTGTACCGGAAGATGAACGTGCGCGTGCCTGCCGTCAGCCGCTACGAGGGCGCCTTCTTCGGCTCGCGCCTGCGCATGGGCATGGAGGTGCTGGCCGTGGGCGTGGACCCGGGGCTGGTGGAGAAGGACGTGCAGCTGGGCGAGTTCAAGGATCCGGGACCGGACAAGCCCATCCCCGCCGTCATCTCCACGCGGCTGCTGGAGATCTACAACAAGACCTTTGCCCCCGCCCGCAAGCTGCCGCAGATCTCCCCGCAGATGATCGTCGGCTTTGGCTTCCCGGTGGAGTTCAACCGCTCCTACGTGGCCCAGGCCGCCCCGGGACCGACTACCGCCGCGCAGGCGCAGGTGGTGGGCGCCTCCGATCGGGGCCTGCTCGCGGGCATCACCATCCCGCTCGACACGGCCATCCGCCTCAACCGCGCCTCCAACGTGGACGCGGAGACGTTCACCGGCGTGACGCTGGTGGCGCACGATCCCTCCAAGGTCTCCGCCCTCGTCACCGCGGTGAAGGAGATGGGCCTGGAGATCGACGACCAGGAGCGGCGGCTGGCGGAGAATGCGGGCGCCGCCGTGACGCTCACCACCTCCGCGCTCGCGCTCCTGTCCATCCTCATCTGCGTGCTGGCCGCGGTGAACATCGCCCACGCGCTCTCCGCCTCGGTGCGCGCGCGCGCCAAGGAGATCGGCGTCATGCAGGCCGTGGGCGCCGCGCGCTCGGATGTGCGCAACATCGTGCTCGCGGAGGCCGCCGTGGTGGGGCTGGCCGGTGGCGCCGCAGGCACCGCGGCGGCCCTGGCCCTCGCCCTGCTCATCAACCGGCTCGCGGCCCGGTACCTGCCGGACTTCCCCTTCAAGCCCGACAGCTTCTTCTCCTTCCCATGGCCGGTGGTGGTGGGGGGCGTGGCGCTCGGGCTCCTCGCCGCGCTCGCCGGGGCCTACTTTCCCAGCCGCCGCGCCGCCGCCATGGATCCTGCTAGAACGCTCGCTGGATGACGCTCCCTTCTCGAAAGCTCCTCATGGCCAACGCCGCCTGCCTGCTGCTGCTGGCCTGGCTCTACGGCGGGGATGTGAGTGACGCGCTCCAGGCCCGAAGCGCGGAGGTGTCCGCCTTCACCGAGCTGCCGCCCCTTGGCCGCCCCTCCTCGGTGCTCGTCCTCGGCGCGCTCGCCCTGGGAGCGGCGCTGTGGGGCCTGCTGCGGCGCCAGGGGGATGACTACAAGGGCTACCGGCTGCTGCCCATCGTCCTGGTGGGCGCGCTCTTCGTCGATCTGGTGTTCGCCGAGCAGCGCTCACCCTTCGACTCACTGGAGGTGGCCTCCCGGGCGCTGGGGGTCTTCCAGGAGCAGGCGCAGCAGCTGGCCACGTCGGAGGCCGTCCCCGCCGATCCCGCGGTCCTCAGCCCCCTGCTCGAGAGTCTCGGACGTCCGCCCTACCTCGTCCGCGGCCAGCCCGCCAGCCGGTACACCCTCCAGGTCCGCCAGGACTGCGAGAGCCCGGTACGCCTGGCCCCGGGACTCCAGCCCGGCACCTTGATCTATTGTGTCGACCCGGGTCGCAAGGGCGCCTCGATTGCCCTGGTCGGGCTCCCCGCCGGGAAGCGCTTTGGCAAGCCGGAGCTGCTCTCTGTCAACGGGGAGCCCATCGTGGCGCCTGTCGCACTCGTGGCGCCTGCCATTCCCGGGGAGGTCGGAGACGACTCCGGTGCCCCCCCAGCCCTCTTCCGGGAGCCAGGGCCGCCAGGGGAGGAGCCGCCCGCCCCCTCTGGCGAGCGGAAGGACGCTGACCCTGGGCCCTGAGCAGGGGCTCGCCTACACGCCCGCCAGGGCTGGCGATGGTTGACCCTGAAGAGGGGCGATCGCTAGGCTCCACTACCAATTACCCGAGACCCTCGAATCTCGTGACGACCTCACAACCGAAGCGGCAACCCATCCCATTTGGGAAGTACCTCCTTCTCGACCGCATCAACATCGGCGGCATGGCCGAGGTGTGGCGCGGGAAGACCTTCGGCGCGGGGGGGTTCGAACGGCTCGTCGCCATCAAGCGCATCCTCCCGAATATCGCCGAGGATGAAGAATTCATCGCGATGTTCATCGATGAGGCGAAGATCAGCGTCCAGCTGGCTCACGCCAACGTCGCGCAGATCTACGAGCTGGGGCAGATCTCCAACAGCTACTTCATCGCGATGGAGTACATCCCCGGCAAGGACATGCGGGCGATCTTCGATCGCTGCCGGAAGAAGGGCGAGCCCGCTCCCATCCCGCTGGTGGCCTACTGCGTGGCCAAGATGTGCGAGGGCCTGGACTACGCCCACCGCAAGAAGGACCAGATGGGGCGGGACCTGAACATCGTCCACCGCGACATCTCCCCCCAGAACATCCTCATCTCCTTCGAGGGGGAGGTGAAGGTCATCGACTTCGGCATCGCCAAGGCGGCCGGCAAGGCGACGAAGACGCAGGCGGGCATCCTCAAGGGCAAGTTTGGCTACATGAGCCCCGAGCAGATCCGTGGCCTGCCGCTGGACCGGCGCTCGGACGTGTTCGCCATCGGCGTGTGCCTCTACGAGATGCTCACCGGTGAGCGCCTCTTCGTGGGCGACAGCGACTTCTCCGTGCTGGAGAAAGTCCGCAAGGCCGACGTGGCGCCGCCGTCCACCTACAACCGGAAGATCCCCGAGCAGCTCGAGAAGATCGTCCTCAAGGCGCTCACGCGGGATGTGGACGAGCGCTACCAGTACGCCAGCGAGCTGGGCGACGATCTGCAGCGCTTTCTCATCACCAGCGACACCATCTTCGGCCGCAAGGACCTCATGCAGTACATGAAGTCCACCTTCGCGGAGGATGTGGAGCGCGAGAAGCAGCGCCTGGCGGAGTACTCCACCATCAGGCCGCCCGAGGGGATGCTCTCCGCCATCGAGGCGGGGTTCGGCGGGACGCCCTCCACCGCCCCGGCGCCCGCTCCTGCGGTGGTTGCGCCCACCCCGACGCCGCCGGAGGTACCCAAGGCCGGGGCCACGGCCGTCCTGGGCCCGAGCGTGCCAGGCGCCGAGGCCATCCGCCGCACCCCCTCGCTCACCGCGCTGCCCAAGCTCACGGCCGCGGCGGCCACCCCGGCGCCGAAGGACGACGAGTCCGCGGCGACGATGCTGGTGGACTCGAGCGAGTACTTCGACGACAACGACGAGCCCAGGACGCAGCCGGGTGTCGGGCGCTCCGTGACACCGATGGACTCGCCTGCGATGGAGCTGGGCGAGGGCGAGCCCGCGAGCACGGGGAAGACGGCCGTCATCGGACCGCCCCCGAGCGCTCAGCCCGCTGCCTCACGCACGTCCACCGCGAACATCCCCGTGGTCGCGCCCTCGGTCAACGTGCAGGTGCGTCCCTCCGTCTTTGGGATGCCTTCGGTGGGCGCTCTGGCCGAGGCCCCCGCGGCTTCCGGCCGCCCGGGTGCGGCCCGCAGCCCAGGGGAGGGGTTGCCACGCATCGTCCGCCCGGAGCCTCCTTCTGGCGGCCCTCCCATGCTGAGCCCGGGGGGGCCTGCCTCGCCGGGCATACGCCCCGCGCCTGTCATGCCTCCAGCGGCTCCGGTCGCCGCTCATCCCCCCGTGGCCACGCGGCCCCCGCCCGTGGTGCCGGTGCGTGACTCGGAGGACTCCCACGACGCACCGCCCGAGCGGCCGCCGGGCATGAACCGGATGGTGATCTTCGGGGGCATCGGGGGCGTGGCCTTCCTCGTGCTGGGGCTCATCCTCTTCCTCGCGACGCGCTCGCCCGCAATGGGCTTCATCATGGTGGAGCTCCCGCCGCAGCTGAAGGACAAGGCCCAGGTGCTGCTGAACACCCAGCCCGTCCCCGTGCAGAACGGGGTCGTCCTGCAGCAGGTGAGCGCGGGCCCAGTCATCGTGGCGGTCAGCGCCGAGGGCTACAAGGCCTTCACCCAGACGGTGGAGGTCCAGGAGGGCACGCAGGTCACCCGCGTGTCGGCCGAGCTCGAGTCCCTGGTGAAGGCGGTGTCGATGGTGCTCGCCACCGTGCCGCAGGACGCCGAGGTGAAGCTCAACGGGAAGGTCGTCCGGGCCCAGGGCTCGCAGGACTCGTTCATCAAGGATCTGCCCGCCAGCGAGGAGATGTCCATCGAGGTGAGCGCCCCGGGCTTCAAGACCTTCCGGCAGAAGTACACCCCGCCCACGGGCCCTGAGCCCCTGCAGGTGACGATGAGGCTGGAGCCGGCGGAGCTGGCGGTGCGTGTGGAGTCCGAGCCCGCGGGGGCTACCATCCTGGCCAGTGGCAAGGATCTGGGGGCTGTCACGCCCGCCGATGTGAAGCTGCCCGCGGGCGCGAAGCAGGTGACCTTGAGGATGAGGTGCTTCGATGACGCCGAGCTGCCGGTGCCTGCCTTCTCGGGCGGCACGCCGGTGCTCAGGGGCGCGCTGAAGAAGCAGCCTGGCTGCAAGTAGCTGCGCCTGCCCGAGCCGGGCGGGCACGGGGCCCCTTGAAAGGGGCGGAGGGACGTTCGTCCGTGACGACCAAATCGCGCAAGAACAAGTCGGATCCGCTGTCGGATCTGCCTCGCTGGGCCCAGAAGCTGGCCCAGAAGTACTACACCAAGACTGTCTCCACCTTCCTGCTCTACGGGGCGGTGAGGGACCTGCAGCCCCTCAACCTGGAGGACGGTGACAGGGGCTACGGCACCCTGAAGACGTTCCTGGCCGAGGAGCTGTTCGGCGGGCGGGATCACGTCATCTTCTATGACCGCTCCTCTGGCATCCGCGCCGCCGCGCCGGAGACCCAGAAGGACCTGATGCGGGCGATGACGGGGTACGACGCGATGTACGGCACGGACTTCGCCAAGTCCCTGCCGCGCGATCCAGGCCGGGCGCTGCAGATCCTGGAGAACTTCCTCCGACTGCGCCTGGGCGAGGGCAAGTCGATGGCGCTGGTCATCGACTTCGCGGAGACGCTGGTGCCTGGCGGGGAGATGAGCCACCTGTCCTCGGAGGACCGGTTCGTGGTGGCTACGCTGGACAAGTGGGCGCACGATCCCCAGTTCCTGTCCAACGACATCTCCGTGGTGCTGCTGGCGGAGAACCTGGCGGACATGTCGCCGCGCATCGCCCGCAACCCGTACGTGGCGCCCATTGAGCTGCCGCTCCCCAACGAGGAGGAGCGGCTGGACTACGTGCGCTACAAGCTGGAGCGCAAGAAGCTGCAGTCCATCTCGGATGTGCCGCTGGCGGCCCTGGCGAAGATGACGGCGGGCCTGTCGCGCATCAACCTGGATCGCCTGCTCACCGAGGCCATCGAGCGGGACATGCGCATCACGCCCGAGCAGCTCAAGGAGAAGAAGAAGGAGATCATCCAGGCGGAGTGCCACGGCCTGCTGGAGTTCATCGAGCCGGACAACAACCTGGACTCGGTGGCGGGCCACGCCAAGGCCAAGGAGATGCTGCGCCACGCGGCCTCCGCGCTGAAGAAGGGCCGCAACGAGGTGATGCCCATGGGCTATCTCGTCAGCGGCCCGGTGGGCACGGGCAAGACGTTCATGGTGACGAGCTTCGCCGGAGAGATCGGCATCCCGGCGGTGAAGTTCCTCAACTTCCGCAGCCAGTGGCAGGGCGTCACCGAGTCGAACCTGGAGCGCATCTTCACGCTGCTCAAGGCGCTGTGGCCGGTGGCGGTGATGGTGGACGAGGCGGACACCTTCCTGGGCAACCGGGACTCCGGCGGGGACTCGGGGACGAGCAGCCGCGTGTTCGGCTCCATCGCCTCCTTCATGGGCAACACGCAGTACCGCGGGAAGATTGTCTGGTTCCTGATGACGGCACGGCCGGATCTGCTGCCCATCGACTTGAAGCGGCAAGGGCGTGCGGAGGAGCACCTGGCGCTCTTCTATCCTCAGACGGATGCAGAGCGTGACGAGCTCTTCCAGGTGATGCAGAAGAAGACGGGTGTGTCGGTGGACGTGCCGTCCTTCGCGGCGCTGATCCCGGAGGGGACGCGCCAGTTCAGCGGCGCGGACATCGAGGCGGTGATGGTGCGCGCGAAGTTCCGGGCGCTGGCGGAGGGGCGGGAGCAGGTGTCGGTGGAGGATCTGAAGGCGGTGCTGGCGGACTTCATCCCGCCCAGCTACCCGCTGGAGATCGAGCTGCAGAACCTGGTGGCGGTGCAGGAGTGCACCAGCCGCGAGCTGCTGCCCGAGGAGTTCCGCACGATGGGGCGGGACGAGGTGACGCGGCGCGTGCGCGAGCTGAAGATGCTCCTCGAGGAGCAGTGAGCTTGGGCGGCGGGAGGGCACCTGTGAGCTTCAGTGCTCCTGAGGCGCGCTGTCGCCGCCGTCCTTTCCTCGGAGGAGGCCCTGGATGGCGCAGAGCAGCTGGGTGAAGTCCACGGGCTTGACCAGGTGGAGGTCGAAGCTGGACTCCAGGGCTCGTCGCCGGTCGGACTCCTGGCCATAGCCTGTGAGCGCGATGAGCTTGAGTTCGTGCAGCCTGGACTCCGCTCGGAGCCTCCCTGCCAGCTCGTAGCCGTCCATGACGGGCAGGCCGATGTCCAACAGCGCCACGGCCGGGCAGAAGTCTGTGGCAGCTTCGAAGCCGGTGGGGCCGTCAAAGGCTGTCCGGGTGAGGAACCCCGCCCTCCCCAGGGCCTCGGAGAGCATCTCGGCGGCGTCGCGGTTGTCATCGACAATGAGGATCCGCAGGGGTTGGAGCGCGCTCTGGCTCCATGAGCTGGCCTGACCGAGACCCGGCACCTCGTCGTCGCGCAGGGCGAGTGCCTTCGTGAGCGGCAGGCGCACCACGAACTCACTCCCACGGCTGACTCCCGCGCTGTGAGCAGAGACCGTGCCGCCGTGGAGCTCGACCAGGCTGCGAACGATGGAGAGTCCGAGCCCGAGTCCTCCTTGAGAGCGGTCAATGGCCCGGCCATCCTGTACGAAGAGCTCGAAGATCTTCGGGAGCATCTCGGGGGAGATCCCTGTCCCGGAGTCATGGACTCTCAGCACCCCCAGCTCGCCCTCGCGCGACGCGGAGAGGTGGATCCGGCCACCGGGATCCGTGTACTTCGCCGCGTTGTTGAGCAGGTTCGCCATCACCTGAGCGAGCCGGGCGCCGTCGCCTTCGACGAGGAGCGGCTCCGGCGGCGGGTCGAACTGGACGTGGTGTGAGCGCTGCTCGAGGAGTGGGCCCGTCATCTCGAGGGCCTTCGTCAGGACCGTCATCAGATCGAGCTGCTCGCGCTTGAGCTGGATCTTGCCTCGCGTGATGCGCGACACATCGAGCAGGTCATCAACGAGGCGGACCATGTGCTCGATCTGCCGCTCGATGATCGTCCGCTCTCGCTCGCAGGAGGAAGGGGCCTTGAGCTGCATGAGCTGCAGGGCGGTCAGGATGGGAGAGAGCGGGTTGCGGAGCTCGTGTCCGAGCATCGCGAGAAACTCATCCTTGCGCCGGTCCGCCTCCTGGGCTGCCAGGAAGAGCTGGGCGTTCTCCAGCGCCACCCCCGCTCGGAGCCCGAGCTCCTCGACCAGCACCAGTGTCTCCGTGCCATAGCGGCCGGGCTCCTCCGCGCCGAAGATGATCGCTCCGAAGGATCGGCCCCGTGCCAGGATCGGCGCGAGGGCCGAGTTGTTCGTGATGCAGGACCGGAGCTCGCCACCCGTGGAGAGCAGGCTTCGGGTGTACGCGCGTGCCAGCTCCGCCTTGGAGGGTTCGCGGTGGAGAACCACTGTCTGGGTCTCCTCCAGGCTCGACGAGATGCGCTCCGACACCTGGAGCGTGACCCAGTCCGCGAAGCGGGGCACCACCAGGTGGGCAATCCGGGTGAGGGCCCCCGAGAAGTCGCGGGAGGAGCCGAGGATGGCGCTCGCCTCGGCAAGGAGGTCAGCGCGCTGCTGTCTCTCCTCGGCTTCGCGCCGGGCCCGTTGCTCGGCCTCGAGCAGCCGCGCGCGGTCACACGCCTGGGCCGTCTGCTGGGCAATGGCGTGGATGAAGACGCGCTCGTCCTCCGTGAACACCCGAGGCTCGGCGAAACCGAAGCTCAGCATGCCGAGGCAGAGGGTATCCACCCTCAGTGGCACCAGCGCCACCGCCTTCAGGAGGCCCCGTGGCAGCCCGTACAGCTCTGGAGAGGAGCCCTCCTCCAGTGAGAGGTAGAGCCCGTGCTTACGGCGAAAGGCCTGGGCTATGGGCAGACTTGCGCTCACGCGGATGCGGCGAGGAGAAGGAGGGGAGGCCTCCGGGGCGCGGGTGCCTGAGATCGGGTGCAGCTCGAGCTGCGTGTCATCCACCAGGAAGAGGCCGCCTGCCTGAGCGCACAGGGCGGCCAACCCTCGGGACAGGATGACGTCCGCGATCTGTGTGGAGGTATGGGCGCGCGAGAGGCCCTCCGAGATGGCATGGAGCCGCGCGAGCGCCTGGTTCGTGTGCTCGAGCCGGCTCCGCTCCTCGGCGAGGTTTCGCTGAGCGCGCGCCTCGCGGCTCGACTGCATGGCGAGCGCGGCCTGGGTCGCGGCCGTCTGGAGCAGCTGGAGCTCGTGGGCCGTCGGGAAGTTCTGGCGCCACGAGCCGGCGAGAACGACGCCCTGCTCCCCCAGCGGCGAGACCGACACCACCCGGACCGACCGGCGTCCCACCGTATTGGGCCGTGGGAGCTCGAACGGGATGGGCGAGGCTCCTCCCCCTTTCTGAACGGCCCCCAGGAGTGCCTCGCTGGCCAGATCAGAGGGGAAGCTCTGCTCGATCACGCCGCTCGGCTCGCGGAGGTGAATGAGCGCGACGTCGAGCCGAAGCAGCTGGACGATCACTTCCATGAAGCTCTCGGCGATCTCCCTCGGCTCCCGGCCTTGCCAGTGAGCAGGCAGATCGAGCAGCGCGAAGAGATCATGCACCTGCCGCCGGAGCGCGAGCGCCCCCAGCTCGGCGATCTCCGCGAGGCGGAAGGCTTTGCGCTCCTCGATCAAGGGTGCCCCGCTTCCGCGCCTCAAGGACGACGGCCAGACGGAGACAAGGTCCTGAGGAGCTTCTCGGGCGGGACGTAGTAGGGACTCTCGTGGATCACGCCATCCACGAGCGTATAGGGATGCGCTCGGAGGACATCCATGATGACCGAGCTGCTGAACTGGCTGACCTCGTAGATGCAGATCGCCGGCTGCTTCTTCCGGTTGAGCAGGTTGTTGATGAGCGACTCATACTCGATGAGGCGCTCCACACCCGGCCAGATCTCATTCGCCCACTCCATATGGCCCAGGAGCCGCACCCGTGGGAAGCCTTCGGCAAAGCTCGTCTGGATGGTCTCGTCGAGGAGGGCCATCATCGTGTCGCCGTCGAAGTGCCCCTCCTTCAGGTAGGTGTCATGCCAGCTCAGCACCTCGAGCTGGCCGGTGCGAGTGCAGTCAGCGATGGGGATCCCCATTCGCTCGAGATGTTGGAGGTGATCGTGCCGCAGCTTGGGATCGCAGATGTGGACGGCCTTCTCGCCCGTGCGGATGCCTTCCTGGATGAACGACTGGAGCACCTCGTACTCCTCCTCGCGTGAGCGGACCAGGGCCGCGAGGTGGTAGTAGCGCAGCTCGCTTCCTGCCAGGGCGATGTCGTTCAAGGGTGATCTCCGAGTCAGCCGCGGGGACGGTGGACTCGGAGCAGGTTAACCAAGGGCCTGTCTCTCAGACACTGACCCGGCTGGGCATGGCTCGTGTTGAGAAGACGATGAAGCCACTGCCCTCAAGGGTTCAGCTTGCCCTTGAGGGCAGTGACGAGTGAGCCCTGGGTGTCATCTCCGCTCAGCTCCCAGATCATCGCGCCGGCCAGGTTGTTGCCGTTGATGTAGTCGCCCTTGACGCCCAGGGAGGTGGGATCGTCGTAGCTCACCCAGAGCCCCGTGGAGGGGTTGTAGAGGTAGGGCACCTGGGCCTCGGGGTGCCGGCGCTTCACGCCCGAGGCCTCCAGGACACTGCGGATGGAGTGGTAGTCGAAGAGGCCGCTGGGGCCCGTGGTGAGGTTGTCCCAGTTGCCCCATGCGGGCCCCCAGGTGGGCTGGTAGAGCCCATCTTCCGCCGGGCCCGCCTGCGTCCCCTGCCAGCCTCGGCCGTAGAAGGGCACTCCCACGATGAGCTTGCTCGCTGGCACGCCGCAGCCAGGTGGCCTTGCACCGCCTCGTGCGTGCTGTCGCGCCGCGCCTTCGCCGGGTTCCCGCTCTGGTTGTAGAGCGCCGCGTGGAAGTTCGTCGTCGGGTCCCACCCCCCGTGCATGTCGTACGTCATGAGGTTAGCGTGTCATCACCGCGACACGACGCACGACCTGGATTCACTGTGTGTCGGAGCGCGGTTGTGGTCGTGGCTCCTCAGCCCTGGGCGGATGCGCGCGGCGGTGCGCAGCGCAACGCTCGCGTAGGCACGCGGGCCGCTCAGGTCTCGAGCAGCGTCGCGAGCGCGCGGAACTCGGGCTGCAGCTGCCGCTCCCCTGGGCTGCCTGCCACGACGACGGGCAGCATCGCGCCCTCCAGCCCGGCGTCGGCCGAGAGCCTCACCGCGATGGGCGCCATCACCTTGGACTCGATGAGCCGCTTGAGCGGCCGGGCTCCCAGCTTCGGGTCATAGCCATGGTGCGCGAGCCAGGCCCGAGCGTCGGGCTCCACCACCAACCGCAGCCTGCGCCGCAGCAGTCCCGCGCGCGAGGCCGCCTTCTCCAGCTCGAGGTCGACGATGCGCAGCACGTCCTCCTCCGAGAGACGGCGGAAGGGAACGACGTGGTCGATGCGGTTGAACAATTCCGGACGGAATGCCTGGCGCACCGCGCGCAGGAAGTCACCGGCGCCTCGCTCGGCTCCGTAGCCCATGGGCTCGGACTGTTCGACGCCGAGGTTGCTCGTCATACAGATGACTGTCATCCGGAAGTCCACCAGCCGCCCGAGACTGTCTGTGAGCCGGCCCTCGCCCAGGATGCCGAGCAGCAGATCGAAGATCTCCGGGTGCGCCTTCTCGATCTCATCAAAGAGGACGAGCGACATCGGCTGCTGCCGCACCCGCTCGGCGAGGCTGGTGATGCCGGGTCCCACCTCCATCAGCCGCTGGGCCGAGCCGGGCAGCATGAACTCGGACATGTCGAGCCGGATCATCCGGTCCTCGTGGCCGAAGAGCGTTCGCGCGAGCTGCTTGGACAGCTCCGTCTTTCCGACGCCTGTCGGCCCGACGAAGAGCAGCGTGCCCACGGGCTTGTCCGGATCGTTGAGGCCCGCCTTGAAGCGCGAGAGCACCCCCGCCGCCAGCGCGCACGCGCGCTCCTGGCCGATGACTCCTTGTGTGAGCTGGGCCGAGAGCGTGGCCTGCTCCGCGGGGATCTCGTCGCTGATGAGCTGCAGGGGCAGCCCCGTGTAGCGCGCATAGGCCTCCGAGGCATCCCTCGGGTAGAGCGTCCGGGCCTTGCCGCGCTCCGCCTGCTGGTCCAGCCAGTCCAGGAAGCGGAAGGCCTTGCCGGGGAACTGGTTGTCCCGCTGGAACATCTCCAGGTGCCCGACGAGCTGTCGCAGCCCCATGGCGTGGATGCTCACCTTGCTGCGCCGAGTCTCCTGGTAGCGCCGCATCAGCTCCGGCATCTGCGAGGCGGACGGCTCCTCCATGCGGACGACGCGGAAGGAGCGCAGGGCCTCCGGGAAGCGCCGCTGGCAGCGCTCGAGCTCCGCCTCGGTGCACTCGGCGATGAGGGAGAGCTCCTCGTTCATCGCGGCGGGCAGGAGCAGATCGCCAATCGATGAGCCGTCTGGCTGCGGCGCCAGGATCGAGGTGAGCCGATCGACATAGAGGTAGTGGTTCTCGTACGAGAGCGCGTCGATGATCTTCAGGCAGCGCTCCTGCCACATGCCCAGGTACACCATGCCGGCCACGATGCGCTCGGCGCTGGTGCGCCAGATCTTCGGGTACTGCCGCTCCTTGTCCTCGCGCCGCCGCTCCGCGATCCAGCGCGCCATCTTCATCACCTGGGTCGTCTTACCGACCCCAGGCCCTCCCACGAAGAGGATGGACCGTGGCGGCTGGCGCAGGACATAGACACGCCAGGGCTCCAGGGAGTCGGCGTCGTAGACCAGCGCCGGGGCCCTCCCGCCCAGGGCGCGGGAGGTCAGCTCCTCACCGATCTGCTCGAGCACGAGCGGCGCGGGCTCCTCGGAGGAGCCGCCCCGCTGGGACTGCTGCAGCCCGCCCGGATCCCAGCTCTGGACGTACTCCTCGCCCTCGTGGCGGAAGTCGTAGAGCCCCTTGGGCTGCTCGCCGAGCAGTGCGGTGGCGAGCGCGTGCTGCAGCACCTCGCGCGCGATGGACAGCTCCTCGAGCACGAACGACCAGCCGAAGCGGGGCACCAGCACGCGATACGAGCCGCTCTCCAGCTTCCCGTAGATGTACGTCAGCTTGAGCGGGACCAGCGCCTTGCCGATCACCGGCCGCTTCTTGTGCATCGTCTGCGGGTGGACCTCCACCGTGAGCGTCTTCGCCTGCAGGGACTCCTCCCACAGGAAGCGCTCCAGCGTGGAGGGATCCTCGAGCAACAGCTGCCGCACGCGCATCTCCAGCAGCGCGTAGACCTCGGCCGCGCTGGCGCCATAGGCGGAGGGCGCGGGCGCATCGAAGAAGCTCGCCCACGCCGGGAGCAGCCGCCCGGTGAGGCGGCCATCGTGGTGGGTGGTGAAGTAGACGCGAAGGCTCTTGTCGCTCATGGAGTCAGGCGCTCCCGTCCGAGGGGTTCTGGGTCATGCGCAGGCGCCAGAGGGCAGGCAGGGCCTCTCCAGGGGTGCGCACCCGGTGGCTGCCACTGTGGGTGAGCAGGTAGTCGTCCAGCTCCAGCACCGAGACCGAGCCCGGGCGAGTGGGTGGCTCGAAACGGTAGGCGCGGAGCACGGGGGCGGCCGCCTCGGGGTTCTCCGGCAGCGGGCTCACGCCCTCCTGACGGGCCTTGTGGAAGGCCTGGAGCTTGGCGTCGTGCTGGGCGATCAGCTCCAGGGGCTCCGGCGCGGCTGCGTCGTGGACTCGCACCTTGACGATCTCCGGGAGGCGGCCCGTGGACTGCCAGACGTGGAGCCCGGCCTCCCCCTCGAAGAAGGGGCGGATGCCAGGTCCCACCTTCTTGATCGCCAGGTGCACCGGCTCCAGGGGCGCTCGCAGGAGGTTGGGAAGCTCCCGAGGGCCGCCCGAGATCAGCGCTCCCCCTGGGAAGCGGGCCGCGAAGCTCTCGAGCTCGCCACGCGCACCCGCATAGGCGTCACAGAGCCAGAGGCCGAGCAGCGAGCCGGAGGACCCCTCCTGTCGCCACTGCCCGAGCGGGAGCAGCTCCAGGGTGATGACATGCTGATCGGAGCGGGAGAGATCCCGGAGGATGCGCCGCAGGAAGTAGACCTCCGCCAGTGAGTCCAGCAGGTGCTCGCGGGAGATGAACCTCACCGGCTCGAAGGCCCGCCGATCGAAGAGCCGGATGCGCCCGGCAACTCCCCTCTCCAGGTCGGGAGGATGCCTCTCGACTCCGAAGAGCTCGACCTCGAGCATCTCTCTCGCATCCTCTTCAGGCGCGCGCGCCAGCGCCTCCAGGCTCCCTGCGAACTCCTCCAGGTACAGCCGCATCGCGTCCAGCGTGTAGAGCGACTCGGCATGGCCGTGCTCGCCAGCCTGCAGCCGCGCGAGGTGGAAGCGGACCTGCTCGGACAGGGCTCCCAGATCCTCGCTCTGACGGATGCGCTGCACCTCCTCGCGCGCCTCGAGCACCTTCTCGCGCAGCTTCGAGACGGGGAGTGCGAGGAGGGGCTCGAGCGCGAACCCCTCGTTCGCCGGCTCACGAGGCACGAGCGCGTCGGCCTGCACCTCGAAGCGGCCCTCCCGGGTGTAGAGCTGGAACAGCCGCATCAGCGCCTGGGGCCCGCGGATGATGGCCTCGGAGAGCACCTGGCCGACCTTCTCCTCCAGGTAGCGCTTGAGGGGGCGCGCTCCCAGGGCGGCATCGAAAGACTCGGCGACGATGCGCCGCTTCACCGCGTCGTCCGCCGACACGAAGATGTTGCGCGACGTCAGGCCCCGCCTCGCCAGCAGCCGTGCGAGCTCCTTCTCCACCACCTTCTCTCCCGACTCTCGCGAGAGCGGAGAGAAGTGCACGATGCGATCGATGCGGTTGAAGAGCTCGGGAGGGAAGAACTCGCGCACCGCGCGGTCCGAGTCGAGCGCCACGGCCCGCGCGTCCCGCTCGCCGATTCCCACTGCCGCCTTCTGCCGGGCCCCGAGGTTGCTCGTCATCACGATGACCGTGTGCGTGAAGTCCGCCGTCTCTCCCGAGGCGTCGGTGAGCCGGCCCTCGTCGAACGTCTGCAGCAGCAGGTTGAGGAGCGCCGGGTGCGCCTTCTCGATCTCATCGAGCAGCACGAGCGTGAAGGGCTGCTCTCGGATGAGCCGCGTCAGGCGGCCCTCTGGCTGCCAGGCATCGCCGGTGAGCCGCGCGACGGCGTCCGGTGTCTGGAACTCGGCCATGTCGAGCCGGGCCATGCGCGAGGCATCTCCGTACAGGTAGCTCGCCAGGGCGCGCGCCAGCTCGGTCTTGCCGGTCCCCGTGGGGCCGGTGAACAGGAAGACGCCGTAGGGCCGCCGGGGATCGGTGAGCCCGGCGTGGATGCGCACGATGAGGTCGCACGCCACCTCCACCGCCTCTGGCTGGCCCATCACCTTGCGGGAGAGGGCGGTGTCGATCTCGGTGGGATCCAGCCGCTTGTTGGGGTGGAGCAGGAAGTCCGGGAGCCCCGTCTTGCGTGAGAGGTGCTCGAAGAGCAGGCCGGCATCCACCTCGGTGCCTTGCCCGCCAAAGTCGGTGGCCAGCTCGCGCAGCAGATCGAGCGCCTTGCCCGGGAGGGCCGCCCCGGCGAAGAGCGAGCCGGCCTGCTCGAGCAGGGTGGGGAAGAGAGAAGGCTCCCAGACGACGTGGTGCTTCGCCTCCAGCTCCCGAGCCTCGTGCAGCAGCATCCGCAGCGTCTCGTCGGCGCTCGTGGGCCGGACGTGGAGCTGGGTGAAGAGCGCAGCGAAGGAGGGGGCGTCGGTCTCGAGCCGCTGGAGCTGCTCCGGCGTCACCGCGCCCACGAGGGTGATCTCCCCGCGCGCGAGGGGCCCTTGGAAGAAGAGGGCGAGGTTGGCGTCACTGTCGCGCGAGCGGCCGATGCGGCCGAAGGCGTGCAGATCCTCGACCAGGAGGATGCGCCGTCCCCCGCGAGCGTCCTCGAGGAGCTTCAGGCAGCGCTGCTCCCAGTCGCCGACGTAGCTCATGCCGGCGATGATGCGCTTGCCCGCGATGGCCCAGACCTCGGTGACCTTGTCCAGGTTGCGGTGGCTGCGGAAGTCCTCGGCCTCGAGCTGCTCGGCCACGAAGTGCCGGAGCAAGGTCCGCTTTCCGCAGCCAGGGGGGCCCACCAGCAGCACGGGCGTGCGCCGCTCCCCGCTGAGCAGCAGCTGGAGGTGCTCGCGGTACGGGCTGCGCGGCATCCCGACGTCGAGCGCGTTCTCCGCCGCCTGGACGGTGAGGTTGGTGCCCAGGTTGTTCAGCACCTGGAGCCCTCCGCTCGGCTTCTTCTTCTTCTTGCCGAGCCGGTCCTCCAGCTCGAGGTCATCCCAGGGCCCCTTCTTCTTGCCGAGCTCGTCGAGCAGCGACCTTGGGCGGGCGACGAACGAGACCGCCTGGAGGCTGTCCTTGCGGCCGGAGCGCAGCTCGTCCAGCGCGAGCGTGTCCAGCCCGGCCCAGGTGCGGGTGAAGAAGGCCTTGGCCTGATCCTCGAGCCCGAGCTCGGGATCCACGGGGAACCACTCGTCCTGGCGAGCGGGGTGGTAGGCGATGGTCAGCGGCTCGTTGCGGGTGCGCCAGCGCGGCTCGAGGATCAGCGGAAAGAGGCCGGCCACCCGCGGCACCTCGGCGCTGGTACGCACACGCTTGAAGTCCAGCTCGAGCCGCACCCGCTCCAGGCGGATGCCGCGCGGGAGCTGGAAGTACGACAGCTCACGGACCGGCAGCTCGCCGAGGATGGTGCGGAGGTCATCCACGAGCTTGCGCTGCAGCTTGACGGTGCTCTTGCCCGTGCGGCTGCGGGTGTGCGGGCCGAGCGCCAGCGTGGTCCACTGGAGGCCCGAGGGCCCTCGGTTCTGGTAGATGCCAATGGTGAGGTTCATCGCTTCGACTCCTTCACCCCATCGAGATCGAAGGAGAAGAGCTCCTCACGGTCGAGGCCCCCGGAGCGCTCCGCGTGGGTGATGTGCTCGAGCAGGACGAGCTCGAGCTCCCGGAAGTAGTCCTCGGCCTCCAGCTGGAGCTTGCTCTCGTTCTTGCACAGGTGGAGCCAGTCGTCGGGGAGGTGCTCGCGGACGGCCGGCGCCAGCCGGAGCTGATGGATGGGGGCGGACGTTGGCGGGCCGATGGCGGGCAGCGAGAGCTCCTTGTCAGTGAGCCTGCTGCGCATCGCCACGGGCTTGACGATGACCACGGGGACATCCTCTTTGTCTCCCCCGGTGTTGAAGCGATGCAGCCCGGACTCGAGGGCGAGGAACACTCCGGCATTCGGGCCGTGGACGGACAGGAGCACCTCGCGGCACCCGCCCTCGGCCTCCACGCGGTTGCGCAGGGCTTCGAGGCCGAGCGGCTCGTCCCACTTGCGCTTCCGGTCGCTGCTCTTGCTGGTCAAGGCGGGGCGGCCTTCGACGACCCAGCGGCGCCGCGGCACGTCCTCGAGCAGAGGCAGGAGCCAGCGCTGGAGGCTCGACGTCTCGCCGACCGCCTGGACGATCAGGGTGATGTCGTCCCGCTTCGGCTGGAGCGCGAGCAGCACTGCCGGCATCTGCCGGCGAAGGGTCTGGAGCTGCGCGTGGGCGTCTTCCACGAAAGGCTGGACGTCCTGTTGCTCGAACAGGGCCATCAGCGCCAGCTCCTCGGCAGCCACCAGCGCCGAGCGCAGCTGCTGCACGTGCCTCCAGAGCCCATCGAGGCGGTGGTGCTCGCCCCGCATGTTCGCCACCGAGAGGGCCCCGGGCCCTTTCTCGTCCCGGTCGCTCTGGGAGAGCTGGGCCACCAGGAAGCCGATCTGCTCCTCGAGCTGCACCACCGCGTCGAGCCGGAAGAGGGCATCCATGGATCGGCGCTCCGCCTGGAGCACGCGCACCAGCTCGATCTGGCTGCGGGCGGTCTTCAGGTTTCCCTTGTGCAGCTCCACCGCCAGTGCGCCCTCGCGGAGGGTGATCTCCAGGCGTCCTCCCTGTGCCTCTCGCCCCGCCGCGGAGAGCGCGCGAGCCACGGGCACGACGAGCTGCTGGTCCAGGTGCCGGCGCATGGCTCGAGCTCCGTAGGCCTCCTGATAGCCGGAAGCGGCGAGGGCGGTGGTGGCCTCGGGCGGGAGCTCGAGCGCGATGCCACGCTGCAGCAGGCCGCGCCGCTGTCGCAGCTTGTCCACGCCGAGACGTGCCACCTCGGACACCTGCTCGGAGGTGAGCGTGTGGAAGGGGATGATCTGGTCGATGCGGTTGATCATCTCGGGCCGGAAGTGCTTGTGCACCTCGCGCAGGTAGTGCGTGGTGTCGTCCGTGGTCGTCGCGCCGATGCCCAGTGGGCTGCGGCGGTGGGAGGCGCCGAGGTTGCTGGTCATGATGATGAGGGCGTTGTGGAACCAGGCGGTGCGCCCCCGAGCGTCACTGAGTCGGCCCTCGCCGCAGACCTGCAGGAGCAGGTCGAACACCGCGGGGTGGGCCTTCTCGATCTCGTCCAGCAGGAGCACGCAGAAGGGCTGCTGGCGGACGCGCCGCGTGAGCTGTCCCTCGCCCTGTTCGTTGCCGCGGATGAGCCGATCCGCGGCCCACGCGTCCATGAACTCGCTCATGTCGAAGCGGAAGAGTCGCTCGGGCGAGCCAAAGAGGAAGGTGGCGAGCAGCCGCGCCAGCTCGGTCTTGCCAATGCCCGTAGGGCCCACGAAGAGGAACGTCGCCAGCGGCTTTCCCTGGGGCTGCAGGCCCGCCTTGACCATGCACAGCGTCTCCACGACGCGGCGCACCGCGAGCTCCTGGCCGATGAGCTGGCGGCGGAAGTACTTCTCGACGTCTCCGGCGAGGAGCGCGCGATCCTCACGGAGCAGGAACTCGGGCACACCCGTCTTCAGGCTGAAGAGCGAGTACACCCGCTCGCGAGTGAGGACGGGCACCTTGCCATCGCCCGTTCGCTCCTGCTGGATGCCCGCGCGCATCTCCTCGTACAGCCGGAGGGCCTTGCCCGGCAGCGCGCGGCTGGGGAGGTAGCGCTCCGCCAGCTCCACCAGGGGATCCACGGCATCATCCGCCAGCGCCGGCCGCGTGGGCTCCATCTGCCGCTGCCAGGCCACCCGGGCCCGCAGGGCCTCGCAGGTGGTCTTCGCGCTCAAGGGCTCCAGGCGCACGCGCGTCATGGCGGCGAAGAGGCCTGGGTGCCGGCTCTCGAGCAGGTCGAGCGACTCCGGGGAGAGCTCGCCCATGAACCGGACCTTGCCTTCCTCCAGGAAGGGCTTCATCGCACCGGGAAGATCGATGGACTCGGTGGAGTGCTGCGCGAGCAGCTCACCCAGGTTCTCGAAGTAGAGCAGGGCGTCCAGGTCCTGCGCCGCGCGCATGACGCGCAGGACACGCTCCTGCCACTGGCCGAAGCCGGACATGCCCGCGATCAGCCGCGAGCCTGTCGTCGCATACACCCGCCGCTCCCGGCCCGCCTTCCGCTCCGCGCGGAGCCAGGCGTAGAGCAGCTCCGTCTTCCCCGCGAGCTCCGGGCCGACGAGCAGCACGCTCTGACGCTTCTCTCCCCCGAGCAGGTTCGTCAAGAGCGACAGCTCGGTGTCCCGGCCGATGAGCGGGGGGCCGCGCTTGGACTCGTCGCGCTCGTGGAGCTGCGTGGAGACGGAGAGGAGGACCTCGTGGGCCCGCTCGCGCAGCAGCTTCTCCTGGAGCTTCTTCCGGGCCTGCCGGGCCTTCTCGCTGAACGCATCCTGGCGCCGGAGCCTGAGCTGGACGGTCTCGAGCGTCACGGCCTTCGGTGGCAACAGCCGCAGGTACTCGTGGGAGCTCGGCTCGCGGGCGGCGAGCAGGCGCTCCACGTCGGCTCGGACGATCTCGAGGACGTTCTGGTTGCGGGCCACGTAGACGGTGTGGTCAAGCGCGGGGACGAAGGCCCACGTCTCCTGGGCGAGCGGCACCACGAGGGTGAGCAGCTCGATCGTCGTCGGCTTGAAGAGGCGCTTGGGCAGGTCAGCGCGCGGGGCGAGCGCCTCGATCATCTCGATGCGGACCTGGCCAGGCATGGCGAAGTGGGAGAGGACGTCGGGCTCGGCGCGGGAGAGATAGTCCTCGAGGAAGAGGCGCTGCTCGGCCAGGCAGGCTTCCTGGGTGGGCGCGTGGCTCGTCAGCGCTGGAGCGGCGACAGGGAAGGCCTGGTAGTGACCGCTCCAGAGCTGCTGGCAGAGGAGCGGAGTGGCGAAGTCGAGGGTCCCGGCGGCGTCGGAGGAGGCCATGAGGCCACCATCCTATGACGTCAACCCCTGGGACGCGCAGGCCGTGAGCACGGCGGAACCCTGTGCTCCCGCCTTCTCAGGGAGCAGCCACCTGGAGCTGCTTACCGGGAGGGAGGCTGCGGTGGTCCTCGATCTTGTTCCACCGCTGGATGTCCTCGACGGTGATGCCGTACCGCTGGGCCACCGACCAGAGCGTCTCGCCCGCGGCCAGCGTGTGGACGGTGGTGCGGCCCTGCTGAGGCTTCGCTGGCTGGGTGGTGGCCACCACGGTGCCCGCGCGCTCCTGCACCTGCGCCGTGGGGGCATTGCCCGGCCATACCTGGATGACGGTGCCAATCTGCAGCCCGCGCTTGCGCCGGGGCAGCTCGTTCCATTTCCGCAGATCCTCCACCGTCACGTTGAAGCGCTGGGCGATGGCCCACAGGCTGTCGCCGTCCTGCACTCCGTAGGTGACGCGCGTGCGGCCGTCGATGACCTCCGTCTTGATGGGGCCCGTGGCGACCGGCGCCCGGGGCGTACCGGCGGGGATCTCCTCCTCGGGGCGCAGCACCGTCACGCCGCTGCGACGGGCCTGGGCCACCTTGCGCTCCAGCGCCACGCTCCCGCCGCGCCCACCGGGCACGGGGATGGCGAGCTCCGCGTTGATGCGCAGCGAGCGGGCGCTCTTGAGCCGGTTGAACTGGAGGATGGCCTCCGCCGCGCTGCCGTAGGCCAGAGCGATCTTCGAGAGCGTGTCCCCGCGCTTCACCTTGTGGATGCGGAAGCTCAGGCGCTCGTTGGGTGAGAGCTGCTTGAAGTTCTTCGCGAACTGCTCCCCGGTGCCCTTGGGCAGCCGGAGCACGTACGGCTGCTTCTCGGTGGCCGGCGGCGTGCACCAGCGCCTCAGCTCCGGGTTGAGCTCCTGTACGTCCTTGACGCTCACCCCCGCCGAGCGGGCAAGCACGTCCAGGTCCGTGGCATCCACCAGCTTCACCTCGTCGAACTCCAGCGGCGGCTCGTAGTCGAACTCCTCCTCGCGGAAGCCGAAGGCGCTGGGGTGCTTGGCGATGAGCGCCGCGGCGATCAGCTTGGGCACATAGTGCTGCGTCTCCTTGGCGAAGCCCCGCTCCAGGGACAGCGCCCAGAAGTCCGTGGTGCCATACTTGTTCACCATCCTCCGCACGCGCCCTCCGCCGGTGTTGTAGCCGGCCCAGGCCAGGTACCAGTGGCCCAGCTCGGAGTAGAGCTGCTTGAGGTACGCCGCGGCGGCGTGGGTGGCTTTGACGGGATCCCGCCGCTCATCCACCCAGAAGTCCTGGCGCAGTCCGTACTGGCGCCCCGTGCTGGAGATGAACTGCCAGGGGCCGGCGGCGTGGGCCCACGAGTAGGCGGTGGCGGAGAACCCGCTCTCGATCATCGCCAGGTAGACCGTGTCGCGCGGCAGCCCCTTCTGCTCGAGGATGGGCTGCATCATCGGCATGTAGCGCGTGGAGCGCGACACCCACTTGCGGAACCACTTGCGGCCCGGGCCCTGGAAGAACTGGATGTACTGGGCCACCAGCGGCTGCATCTCCACGGGGATGTCGTAGCGCTCCTGGATCTGCCCCACATCGAAGCTCTGCAGATCCGTGATGAGGGGCAGCTCGGGCAGGGTGTCGTCCTCGCGGAGGGTGGGCTCCTCCAGCGCGTCCAGCATCCGCAGGCGCAGCGGGTTGGCCAGGCCCAGGCGGCGCAGCGACTGGAGCACCGCCGCGTTCGGCTTCGCCGCCGGATCCAGGGCCGCACCCTCCAGGGCGCGCAGCTCCTCCAGCTCGGCGGACTCGGACTCCACCTGCTCGTTGGCCTCCTCGGCCTCCGCCTCGCCTTCTCCCGCGGCGCTGCCGAGCAGCTGCTTCTTGTCCTCCTCATCCAGCACGCGCATGCCGGGAGGCGGAGGCGGCATTGGCAGTGCGGTGTTGGTGGAGGGGACCGACGCGGCGAGGGTGACCAGCATGAGGCAGAGAGACGGCATGGAGACCCTGGGGGCGTACGCCCGTGAAGCAGAAGGAAGCCGAAGTTTCCGTCATTTTCCTTGACGGTCAAACAAGCAACCCGGCGGGCTGCTCCCCAAGCAGGCATTAGCAGCCCGGGAAATCCACCGCCAGCGGCGAGGCGCTTCTACTTTTGGCCCATGGACTGGCCGTGTCCGGGCCCGAGGATCCGTGGGAGGTAGGTGGCGTAGTCGAAGTGGGGCGAGTTCTCCGGGTTGTGGCAGGTGACGCAGAGCTCGCGCCCGGGGTTGCGGACGATGTTCTTCGGCGTGGGCTCCTCGGAGTGAAGCGAGCCGGGGCCGTGGCAGCTCTCGCAGCCGACATCCTCGCGGCCCGCCACCTTGTCCAGCCGGCAGACGCCGCCGGGCTGCTCGTAGCCGGTGACGTGGCAGCCCACACAGTTGAGGTGGAACTGCTTGCCCTGCTGCTCCAGCGTCTCCCAGGCGTGGCTGTGCTTGGACTTCTCCCAGAGGGGGAAGGCCTCCTCGTGGCACTCCTGGCAGGGGCGGTTGCCCACGAAGGCAGCCTCGCCCTTCTTCGGCGCCGGGCAGTCCTGGCCGTGCTCTCGGGCCCAGGCGAGGTTCATCTTCCCCACGGCGCTGTCATACGCCGCGATCACCGCCTTCACCCCGGGCTCGCCTTGCAGGCTGGACTCCAGCGGGAGGAAGCGCATCGAGAAGCTGTTGGTGCCCGTCGGTGCCGCGACGGGCTCCGTCAGCAGCCGCTGCTTGCGCGCCACCAGCTCCTCCAGCTTGCCCTGCTTGAGCTGCTTGAGCTGAGGATCGATGTCCGGGAGGTTGACGTCCTTGTTGAGCAGCGCCATGCGCTCGTCGAGCGCGGCCACCTCGCGCTCCGCCTCATCCTGCGACTTCACCGGCGTGAAGGGGCCCTTCTGCGGGCCGTAGCCGAGGTCCACGCGCAGCAGCTCACGGCCCTTGCTCTGCAGCCCCACCACGGGCACGGCGGCGTTCACCCGCTTGTGCTCCTCGCCGCTGAACTCGGTGGCGGTATGGGTGGCCAGGAGGAGGTTCGCCTCCAGGCCCGGCTGCTCGGCGGCCGCTTGCGCCTGCTGCACCGTGCCGTGGAAGAGCGCCACCACGAAGTCCGCGCCGTCCTTGCGCGCCTGGGCGCTGGCCTGGGCGAGCTGCGCGGCATCCTGCGCGGCCACCACGCCCACCAGGCGAGGCCCCGCCTGGAGCAGCTTCACGCCGCCGGGCGGCAGCTCCGGCAGCCCCAGGCTCTGGCGGAAGGCCACGCCGCGCACGTCATCCAGCTCGCCCGTGGCCCGGACAGCCAGCCCCATGCGCTTCATGGCGTCCGCGAGCGCCTGCGCCTTGCGCTCCTCCTGCGGCACCTGGGCAGGGGTGAGCGTGTGCTGGCCGAAGAGGCTGTCGCCCCCGTCGATATAGACGACGGGCCGCGAGCCCTTGCGAGCCTCCATCACCTGGAAGGCCGCCCGGTCGATGCCGCCGCGCATGTTCTCGCTGCAGCCACAAGGGCCCAGGTAGCCGCGCGTGTCCGCGGAGAACAGGAGGACGGCGCCCGAGGGGTCAGCCTTGGCCTCGGCCTTGGCCGCCGGCTCCGGAGCAGGGGCGGGATCCTGGGCGCGCTTGCACCCCGTGAGCAGCACTGCCGCCAGAGCAACGGCTCGCAGCGCCCACATCACCAGAGGATGCTCTGCACCAGCTCGTCGATCTTCTCGCCCATGGCCTCCAGTCCGTTCACCTTGGACAGGGAGCCGTCGGCGCCCACCTGCTCGGCCAGCTTGGACAGCTCGTCGTCCGGGAGGCTGGAGAAGAGGATGATGGGGATGTCCTGCGTGCCGTACTCGTTCTTCAGCGTGCGGCAGATGTCCGTGCCCTTGGCCTCGGGCATGTGGATGTCAGTGAGGATGAGGTCCGGCCGCCACGTCCGAAGCGTCTTCTCGAACTCCATCAGCGTCGAGGTGGCGACCACTTCATAGCCGCGCGCCTCGAGAACGGCCTTCTCCATGGCGAGGGTGATCTCGCTGTCGTCGATGAGGAGGATTTTTCGCTTCTCTTGCACGGCGACCTTCCCTTGGAGCCCCGTTCTAACTTACCGCCTCCCGAGGTACCACGGCTTTCCGCCCGCCTGTCCGCCCGCCGCCCCCCTTGCCCTGTCCACGGGCATACGATTCGCCGCCTCCACCCTTCACGAAGGTTGCGGGCAAAGCCATGGCAAAGGAGTAATGAAAGCGCCCATGTACCGAGCCCTCCCGGCTTTCTGCGCTCTCGTGCTCATGGCACTTCCGGCCTGGGCCCTCAACTCCGGCCTGGGTGCACCTCCACCTACCGTCGACCGGCAGACTCCCCAGGCCTCCATCCAGGGCTTCCTGGAGGCCTCCCATGCGGGAGACTACAAGCGGGCCGCGCACTACCTGGACCTGGACTTCCTTCCGCGCGCCGAGCAGGCCGAGCGCGGCGCCCAGCTGGCCCGCCGGCTGAAGTTCGTCCTGGATCGCAAGCTCCCGGTGGATCTGTCCACGCTGAGCAAGGCGCCCGAGGGGGATCCGACGGACGCACGCTTCGATCTGCTCGGCACCATTGTCCTGGACGGCACGGCGATGCCCATCCGCGTCCAGCGGGTGGTGGGCAGCGATGATGGTGCGCTGGTGTGGGTGTTCAACGAGTCCACAGTGAAGCAGGTGGACAAGCTCTTCGACGCTTATGGCCCGATCCTGGCGGAGACACTTCCGGCCGTCCTCTTTGAGCGCCCGGTGCTGGGGCTGGAGCCGTGGCAGTGGCTGGGGCTGCTGGTGGTGCTGGTGGCCGGGTGGGTGCTGGCGGGGCTGCTGGAGCGGATGAGCCTGGCCTTCGCGGCGCAGGTGGCGAAGTGGACCCACATGGGCTGGGACGACTCCCTGGTGGGCGCTGGCCGGGGTCCGCTGCGCATGCCGTACTACGCGCTGCTGCTGGCGCTGGGCACCTCCTTCCTGCTGCTGCCCCCGGTGGCGCGGAGGGCCGTCGATCGGATCTGCTACTCGCTCCTCATCCTGGCCGTGGCGTGGTTCATCCTGCGCTTCCTGCGGGTGACGACGACCTACGTGCAGCAGAAGGTCTCCAGCACGACGCAGGATGCGGCGCGCATGCGCAGCCTGGGCACCCAGCTCGCGGTGCTCCGGCGTGTCCTCGAGACGGCCACCTACGTCGTCGCGGCGGCGCTGCTGCTCATGCAGTTCGAGGTGGTCCGCAACGTGGGTGTCTCGCTGCTGGCCTCGGCGGGCCTCGCCGGCCTGGTCATCGGTCTCGCGGCGCAGAAGTCCATCTCCACGTTGCTGGCCGGCATTCAGCTGTCGATCTCACAGCCCATCCGCCTGGGCGATCAGGTGGTGGTGGAGAACGAGTTCGGCACCGTGGAGGAGATCACCCTTACCTATGTGGTGGTCCGCGTCTGGGATGAGCGGCGCCTGGTCATCCCCATCACCCAGTTCCTGGACAAGCCCTTCCAGAACTGGAGCCGGGCCAGCGCAGGCCTGCTCGGGCCCGTCATTCTCCAGGTGGACTACGCGGCCGACATCGACGCGCTGCGCGCGGAGCTCAAGCGCATCGTGGAGACCGAGGGCCGTGCGCTCTGGGACGGGAAGGTGCAGAACGTGATGGT
>NZ_DASPHO010000292.1:0-3717 GCF_035629615.1 Hyalangium sp.
TCCCCGCGGCGCACAGGGCCTATGCGGACCGCTTCACGCCTAGCAGCATGATGGTCGTGCCGCTCCGGATCTACGGGCGGGTCATCGGCACGCTGCAGGTGTCTCGTGAGGGCGCGGAGCCGCCTTTTTGCCCGACGGATCTGGTGTTCATCGAGGAGCTGGCGGACCGGGCGAGCCAGGCCATCCAGAACGCCCGGCTGCTGGCCCGCGAGAAGGAGGCTCGGGCGGACGCGGAGACCGAGCGCGCCCGCCTGCACGCCCTGGTGACCCAGGCCCCGGCGGCCATCGCCATCCTGCGCGGCCCGGACCTCGTCTTCGAGTTCACCAACCCGCTCTATGAGAAGTTCTCCGGGCGCACCGGGCTGGTGGGCAAGCCCCTGGCAGAGGCGCTCCCGGAGCTGGCGCGGCAGCCTGGGTTCGTGGACGTGCTCTGCCGGGTGGTGAAGACGGGAAAGCCCTTCGTGGGCCACGAGTACCCGGTGTCCGTGGATCGCCGGGGAGATGGCACGCTGGAGGAGGCCTTCCTGAACCTCGTCTACCAGCCGCTCCAGGACGCACAGGGCCGCATGGACGGGCTGCTCACCCATGCGGTGGATGTGACGGAGCTCGTCCGAGCCCGCCAGCGGGCCGAGGCGCTTGAGCAGCAGGCGCGGCGCCAAGCCGAGTTCGAGCAGCAGCTCATCGGCATCGTCAGCCACGATCTGCGCAACCCCGTGAGCGCCATCCTCATGTCCGTCCAGATGCTGCTCAAGCAGGAGGGGCTGGGGGAGCGGGCCTTCAAGGGCGCCTCACGCATCCTCTCCAGCGCGGAGCGCGCCACCCGGCTGATCGCGGATCTGCTGGACTTCACCCAGGCCCGGCTGGGCGGGGGCATCCGGATCCAGCGCCGGCCCGTCAAGACCTGCGAGCTGATGCGGCAGGTGCTGGAGGAGACTCAGGCCGCGTGGCCCGAGCGGGACCTGCAGGTGAGCCACAGCGGGGATGGGCAAGGGGAGTGGGATCCGGACCGGCTGGCCCAGGTGGTCAGCAACCTCGTTACGAACGCGCTTCGGTACAGCCCGCCGGGCACACCGGTGCGGGTGAGCACGTGGTCCGAGCCGCAGTCCGTGCTGTTCCAGGTGCACAACCTCGGTCGCCCCATTCCGGAAGAGCTGCTTCCTCACCTCTTCGAGGCGATGAAGCAGGGGCCTCACGAAGGAGAGCGCTCGGGCCGCAGCGTGGGGCTGGGGCTCTACATCGTCGAGCAGATCGTCCGGGCGCATGGAGGGACGGTGTCGGTCCGGTCCACGGAGGCCGAGGGGACGACCTTCACCGTTCAGCTGCCGCGCCGCGCCTGAGCCCTCAATTCCCGAAGGCCTTGCGGACGTCCGGCCGGCTGAGGATGAAGAGCAGCCAGCACGTCGCGGGGATGCCGACGCAGACCGTGGGAGACAGGCAGAAGGACGCGGTGACAGCGCCCACGATGGCCAGGCCCCAGCCGCGCAGGCTCAGTGCGCTCAGCGCGCCCCACACGGACAGCACTCCGCAGATGATGGCGGCCACGGCGGGGAGCACGAAGTCCACCAGCGAGTACTCCTTCAGCGAGGCTGACCACTCCGGTGCCAGCGTCATCGCCCCGGAAGCAATCAGGCCCGCCAGCGCCAGGATCGTGACGCAGAGCACGAGGTTCAGCGTCCCCACGCACAGCAGCAGGAAGGCGGGCGCCCGGACCATGCTCAGGGCCTGGTAGCGCGGATCGTCCTTGGGCAGGTTGAGCCCGGGGCCGCTCATGAGCGGGCCCTCAGCGCACCCACGATCATTCGCGTCGCAGGGGACTTGTTGAGCGTGTAGAAGTGGATGCCCGGCACGCCGCGGGCCAGCAGCTCCATGCACTGCACCGTGGCGTGAGCCACCCCGAGCTGCACCACGGCCTCCGGCTGGTCCTTGATGCGCTCGAGCTGCAGGCCCAGCCTCATGGGCACCGTGGCGCCGCACATGCGGGTGAAGCGCTGCACCTGCTCGTAGTTGGTGATGGGCATGATCCCAGGGACGATGGGGATGTTGATGCCCGCGCGGCGGGCCCGCTCCACGAAGTCGAAGTAGAACGCGTTGTCGAAGAACAGCTGGGTGATCAGGAAGTCCAGCCCCGCATCCACCTTGGCCTTGAGGTGACGCAGATCGTCATCGCGCGAGGCCGTCTCCACGTGGCCCTCGGGATAGCACGCCCCGCCCAGGCAGAAGTTGAAATCCTCGTCCCGGATGAACTGCACCAGCTCTGAGGCATGGCTGAAGCCCCCCTCTGCGGGGATGAACTCCTTCTGCCCCTGGGGGGGATCGCCGCGCAGCGGCAGCACATTGTCGATCTTCGCCTCCGCCAGCCGCCCGAGGACCTCGCGCAGCTCCTCCCGGGTGTGGCCCACGCACGTGAGGTGGGCCATGGCCTCGATGCCGGTGCTCTGCTTGATTCGGGTCACCAGCTCCACCGTCCTGTCTCTCGTGCTGCCCCCCGCCCCATACGTCACCGAGACGAAGCCGGGCTCCAGCGGCGCCAGCTCCTCCAGCGTCTTCAGCAGGTTCGCCGTGCCCTCATCGGTCTTCGGCGGGAAGAACTCGAAGGAGAAACAAGGGTTGGACGGATTCAATCGATTACGAATCTTCATGGCTGCCCCAGTGTAGACCGTTCCCGAATGCCTTGATTGGAAGAGGTGCACGGCTATAGTCCGCCCGCTTTTCCCCACCGCTCTAGAGGAGAACACCATGGCCCGGCGCACGCCCCTCAACGAGGCCCACCGCAAGTTGGGCGCTCGGATGGTCGACTTCGTGGGTTGGGACATGCCGGTGCAGTACTCCTCTGTCATCGCCGAGCACGAGACCGTGCGCACCGCCGTGGGCCTGTTCGACGTCTCCCACATGGGGGAGGTGGAGTTCCGGGGACCCGGCGCCCTCGAGGCGGCCAACCGGCTGATCTCCAATGATCTCGCCCGGTGCGCGGACGGGCAGGCCGTCTATGCGGGGCTGCTCAACGAGCAGGGGGCCTTCGTAGACGACGTGGTCGCCTACCGCTTCTCCCCCGAGCGCATCTTCATCTGCGTCAACTCCTCCAACCGAGAGAAGGACTTCGCGTGGATGAGCGAGCGCGCCCAGGGCGTGAAGCCCGTGGACCGGGGTGACGAGTTCGCGCAGATCGCCGTGCAGGGCCCCAAGGCGGTCGGCCTGGTGCAGCGCCTCACGAAGGCCGACCTGTCCAAGGTGGGCACCTACCGCTTCACCGAGGGCGAGGTGGCGGGCGTGAAGTCCATCATCTCCCGCACCGGGTACACCGGCGAGGACGGCTTTGAGCTGTACTGCGCCGCGAACGACGCTGAGAGGCTGTGGAACGCGCTCCTGCAGGAGGGCCAGGCGGACGGCGTGAAGCCGTGTGGCCTGGGGGCTCGCGACAGCCTGCGCACGGAGATGAAGTACGCGCTCTACGGCAATGACATTGACGACACGCACACCGCGCTGGAGGCGGGCCTGGGCTGGATCGTCAAGCTCGACAAGGCGGGGGGCTTCATCGGCAAGGAGGCCCTGGAGAAGCAGAAGGCCGCCGGGGTGAAGCGCAAGCTGGTGGGCTTCGAGCTGACGGGCAGCGGCATTCCCCGCCATGGCTACCCCCTCCTGAAGGACGGGCAGCGAGTGGGCGAGGTGACGAGCGGCACCATGGGCCCCTCGGTCAAGAAGCCCATCGGCATGGGCTAC
>NZ_DASPHO010000293.1:0-25671 GCF_035629615.1 Hyalangium sp.
GCGTCTCCTCGATCTGCGAGCCCTCACAGCCCGTGCCGCAGCTCTGGAAGGTGGCGGCCACGCGGTGCCGAGACACCGCCCGCTGCCCCTCGTACTCCGCACTGCGCGAGAAGTCCTGCACCGTGAGGAAGCCCGTCCCCCCGTCTCCTCTGCTCGAGAAGGTGCCTGTGAAGCGCAGGACGCCCGCATCCCCGAGCTGCACGGGATCTCCCGTCTGCCCCGTACACGTGGTGCGTGACCGATCGAGCGTGGCATCGAACCGGAACGTCCCCAGGACCTGCTCGCCAGGGAACACCGGGTCGGAGAAACAGGCAACGGCCACCAAGGCCAATACCGGGAGGGACGGGAGAAAGAGTCGTCGGAGGTCCATGGGAGCGCGCAGCCTACACGAGCTCGAGCACCGTGAGGGCCACCGCGCGGAAAGCAGGGTTGCCGGCCAGCACCGCTCCCTCATCCACATCGTTCGGGTCCGAGCCCCGCATGTCCGGATCCAACCGGGCCAGCACTCGCCCCGCCGCCAGGGACGCCGGCACCGCCCGGAAGGCCACCACCGCCGCCTCCTCCAGGCCTTCTACCGGGCCCGGCCGCGCCAGGGCGATGCCCTTCTCACCGAGGCTCAGCGCCAGCGCGCAGAGGTAGCTCAGCTCCACCGGGCCAAAGCTCGCGAGCGCCCCCGCCCCCAGCACCAGCTCGTCCGGGCGGGTGAGGTACGCCTCCACCCCGCCCGCGGGATCCAACAGCACCTGCGGGCCGCCCGCTCCCAGCTTCTTCAGCGTGGGCCGGAGCGCGGCATACAGCCGCGGCAGGCTCTCCTCCGTCACGGCCAGCACGCCCGGAGGCGTGGGGTGACTGAAGCCGCTCGGCAGCGGCAGCGGCATGAGGTGCGCGGAGGGCGACAGGGACTCACTGGAGGACAGGGCCGCGGCGATGCCGTCCACGCGCTCGGCGGCCTCGTTCCGTCCGAGCTGCCGCAGCGCCTCCGCGTACAGCGTCCACCCATCCACGTCGACGGTCTTCTGCCTCAGCAAGCCGGGCCAGAGGCTCGAGGCCAGCTGCGCGCCCTCGAGCGAGGGCGAGAGCCGCTCGGCCACCAGCCGCGTCGCCGCCGCCGAGAGCGCGCTCCGCGTGAGGAGCCGCTCGGCCAGCCTCACCGCGAAGGGGATGAGCTGCGCGTCCAGGTAGCCCCGGAGGATGGACTCCAGCTCCTGAGGCTCCTCCGTCAGCCGCTCGCGCAGCTGCAACGCCTCGCCCGTGAGGCCACGCTCCTGCGCAAGCCTCACCCGCCGCGCCAGCCGCTCCGGAGTCTCGGGCAGCCTTGCAAGCCAGGCAGCAGCCTCCGCGGGCCGATGGAGAGCCTCGTAGGCATCCGCCATGCGCTCACGGTAGGGCTCCACCGCCTCGGCGCCCGCCAGCGACTCCAGGCGCCCGGCCATGGCGACGAAGTCCTCGCCGTCGCGCGCCTCATCGTACAGCTCCAGCAGGTGCTTCACCGCTGACAGGGACGTGGCGTCCTCCGCCAGCGCACGCTCGAAGGACTCCCGCGCCCGCACCTTCTGGGTGAGCGAGAGCAGCAGCTCGCCCTGCTCCAGCCGCAGGGCCACTCGGGCCTGCACGTCCGCCTCGCCCTCGACGAGCCGGGCCAGGGTGTGCTCCGCGTCCTCGTCACGGCCCTCGGTGCGCAGCAGCTCGAACTGCTCGCGCAGGAACGCCGCGCGACGCTCTGGCCAGCCCTCCGCGACCTCGCCAAGCGCCTCGATCCGCTCCTCGGTGGGGAGGGCACGGACGCGGACGAGCACCGCCTCGGCGAGCTTCGCCGGCAGCTTTCCAATCCCTGGCAGCACGCTCCTGAGCCGGGTATCGAAGTCCGGGCCCGAGGCCAGCGCCTCGAAGGCGCTCAGGCGCAGCTCCACGGGCGCCGAGACCGTATCGAGCACTTCTCCCCGCAGCGTGGCCGGGCGCTCCGCGTCTCGTCCGGCGAGGAGGTCCGCCAGCCGCAGCAGCCCCGCGAGCTCCGCCTCTGCGCGCAGGTCCTCCACCAGCCTGTCCACGTACTCGGCGTCCGCATCCGGGGCCGCCACGAGCGCCCAGAGGGCCTCACGCACGCGCGCTGTGTCCCCCGCCTTCTCCGCCAGGGCCAGCGCCGCGATCGGCTCGCCGGCCGTCATCGCGGGCCCGAAGCCCACAGCCACGGCTCGAGCAGCGGCCCCGAGCCGCAGGAAGCGCTTGGACAGCTCCGCGGGTGTCAGCACCCCAGGCGTCTCGGAGGCGAGGCGCTCGGTGGCCTCCAGGGCCTCGGCCGTCTCTCCTGCCTGCTCCCAGAGATCGGCGGCCTCCAGCAGCAGCCTCGGCTTCTCCTCGGCCGTGGCGGAGCGGACCGCGAGCAGCAGCGCCTTGGCCGCGCGCGGGGACTCCCCCGAGGCGCGGTACAGCTGCGCCATCAGCCGCAGGGTGGGCACCTCGGGCGCGATGGAGGCCGCGGACTTCGCCGCCTTCACCGCGTCGGGAATGCGGCCAGCGGCCTGGAAGTCCTTCGCCGCCAGGACGAACAGCTCTGCCCGGGCGGGGCCCTCGGAGAGCTCCGCGCGTGCCACCCGGATCTCGGCGCGCCGGGCGGGCGCCTCTCCCAGCAGCGGATCCAGGGCCTCCAGCGCATCGCCGTAGCCAGAACCCGCGGGCCCGCGCGCCACCACCGCCTCCAGCGCCTCTCGGGCGAGCGAGTCCTGACCGGCGACGTGGGCCAGCGAGGCAAGCTCCAGCCTCAGCAGCGAGGCTTCATCCGCGTCCTTCGTCCGCTCCACCCACCGCTGCAAGGCCTCCAGCAGCCGTCCAGCATCGCCCCGATGGCGCAGGCCCTCCACGAGCTTCCGCAGCGCTGCTTCGTTCGAGGGGTCCGCCTCCGCGGCCCGCTGCCGCAGCACCCACGCACGCTCCGGCTCCGCTAGCTCCGCGTCGGCCACGTTCGCGGCGGCCAGCAGCAGCTCCGCGGCACGAGCTCCGCCCGCCGCCGTGGCTCCCGCCTCGTAGACTTCCAAGAGCTCCGCATGGCGGCCCAGGGCACCCAGGCCCTCTACCGCCCGATCGATGAGGGTGGCATCCGCGGGCCGCAGGCGCGCCAGCGGCAGCAGGGCGTCGATGGATTCCTTCGGATCATCGAAGAGATCCGCAGCGCGCCGATAGAGCACCTCGGCCGTCGCCCCCTCCGCCTTGCGCGCCAGCTGGAGGGATGCGCGGTAGAGCCCCTCCGTGTTGCCCGTGCGCGAGTACGCCTCCGTGAGCAGGAACAGCGCCTCGTGGCCGGCCTCGCTCTCTGGCTCCAGCGACACCACCGCCTCGAAGGCATCCGCCGCATCCCGGTAGGCGCCCGATTCGAGCGCGGCGTGCCCCAACCGCATCCAGGTGCGCACGCGGATTGGCACGGGCAGCCCCGGGCCGGCGGCCAGCAGGCGCCGGTCGTAGACCTGGGCAGCGAGCGGACCGCCTCCCTGAGCGGCCAGCTCGGCGCGCGCGACCAGGGCCTGCACATCATCCCCGGCCTTGGCCAGGTACGCGTCGAAGGCCTCGGCCGCCAGCAGCGCCTCCCCCGCCTCCAGCAGGCGGTGGGCACGCTCGCGCAGCAGCGGCAGCGCCTCCTCGGCCGCCACCGCGGCCGCACGCTGAGCCAGCAGCTCCGCCAGCCGGCGCACGTCTCCTGCCATCCGCTCGCGCAGCAGCTCGAAGGCCTCGGTGCTGGAGGGATCCAGCTCGAAGGCCTGGTCCTCGCACAGGAGCGCGCGCTCGCGAGCGCCGGCCTCGCGGAAGGCTCGCGCGGCGATCAGGTAGCTCTCGGCGGCCTCGCGCGGCGGCTGGCGCTGGGCCCGGCGCAGCATCAGCGCCGCGAGCGACTGGTGATCTCCCGTCTCGATCAGGAAGGCATGGTGGCGCGTGAAGACGGGCTCGCGGAAGGGATCCCGTTCCAGCAGGAGGGAATCGAACTCCGCCGCGTCCTCCTCGCGACCCACCTCGTGCAGCATGTCCGCCGCCTGCGCGGTGAGCTCCAGGTCATCCGGCGCGGCGGTCCGCGCGGCGAGCAGCGCGGCAGCCGCGGCCTCCGGGCGGCCCGCACGATCCCGGTAGAGCGTGGCTGCTCGCCGCAGCAGGAGCGAGCGCCGCTCGGTATCCAGCTCTTGCGCAGCGGAGTCCTCGTACCATGCGGCCAGCTCCGCCATGCGGCCGTCCCGCTCCAGCAGCTCCTCCAGCAGCTTCTCTGCTTCCGCCAGGGTGCGGTCCCGGCGCAGCGCGTCCCGGAGAAAGCCCTCCGCCTTGCCCGAGTCCGCCAGCACGCCCAGGTAGAGCCGCGCCAGCCGCAGGAGCACTACGCCCTGCTCGCGCTCCCCGGCCTGGAGCGGCAACATGCGCTCCAGCCAGCGAGCCTGTGCAGCCGCATCCTCCCGGCGCGCGGAGAGCGCCTCTCCCATCTGCGCCGTCTCGAGGTCCGCCTTCAGCCGGAACGAGCGCTCCAGGGACTCCTCGGCCGCGGGGAGATCCAGCTTCACGTCCCGCAGCAGCTCCGCGCGGCGGCGCTCGTGAGCGGCGGCCGCCGAGGGCTTGTCCTGGGACTCCAGGAGATCCCTCAGCGCGCCAAGCGCCTCGAGGGCCTCATCCATCCGGCCAGAGTCCTCGGCGAGCCGGGCCTCCTCGCCGTAGGCCGCGACGGCCGCGTCCAGCTCCTCCAGCTGGATGCTGAGCATGGCCACCCTGCGCAGCTCCGCGAGCAGCTCCAGGGTCCGACCCTGCTCCCGGTAGAGCGAGGCGAGCCGCTGGCGCAGCGGCAGCGGCTCCGAGGCCATCTCCGCCGCGCGGGCCAGCAGCGAGGCGGCTACATCCATCTCCGCCAGCGAGGCGCGCGCCCGCTCTGACAGCGCGACGAGCCGCTGGACGGCCTCCTCCGAGGGTGGGAGCGACTTCGCGTGCGTGACGAGCACCTCGAACGCGCCGCGGGGATCCTGCTTCTCGAGGAGCGCGGCGAGCCGCTGGACTGCAAACTCCTCACGAGGGTTCTGCGCGGTCAACCGGCGCCATGCCGTCACCGCGCGCTTCGTGTCTCCCGCCTTCTCGGCCAGCTCTCCCAGGCGCCGGAGCGTGGCCTGCGCGTGCGCTGGCGCCTTCGCGAAGTCCACCGTGGCCGCGAGCCGCTCCTGGAGTGGCAAGGCCTCCTTCACATCCCCGTGCAGGAAGAGCAGCTCGGCGAGCACCTCCAGATCCTGGTCCTCCGCGGGCATGAGCGAGTGGGCTCGGCGGACGAGCCGCAGGGCACGCTCCGGCTCGGAGGCGGCGCGGGCATGGGCGGCTCCCTCTCGCAGGAAGGCAGCAGCCTCCTCGGGCTCGGCGCCCTCGGCAGCGACCTCGAGCAGCGCGGCGGCCTCCAGCAGTTCTCCCTTCTCCACGATGAGGGAGACGAGCCGGCGGCGCACCTTCGCGTCCTCAGGCACGAGGCGGAGCGCCTCTCGCAGCGCGGCCTCCGCGGGGCCGGGCTCCTGCAGCCGATCGAGGTACAGGTCCGCGAGCTCGGAGTACAGCGTCGCGGCGGTCGCGGCAGGCGTGTGGGGTGCTTCGGAGGCGAGGAGCGCGGCCAGGCCGGCCCAGTCCTCCAGCTCGCGGAGGACGCGATGGAGCGCAACGGTGGCGCCCGGGTGCCGGGGGGCGAGCGTGAGCGCATCGTCCAGGCTCCGTGCCGCTTCTTCACGCTTGCCGTGCTGCTCCAGCAGGGCAGCCCTAGCGAGCAGGGCCTCCACCCGCCGAGGCACGAGCCCCTGGCGTGCAGCCTCCGCGAGCGCCTCCGCCTCCGCATCCGCCTGCCCATCCCTCCGGGCGAGCACTGCCAGGGAGAAGAAGGCCTCGCAGCGCTCGGTGGCGGGGAGCTCCAGCGCGACGGCGGCCCGCAGCGCCTCGCGTGCCTCGGTGCGCGCATCCTTCTCCATGAGCGAGGAGGCGATCACCAGCAGGCGCTCCCGCGCGCTCTCTCCCAGGCCGGTCTCGGCGGCCACGGCACGGCGCCACGCGGACAGCTCGGCGACCTCGTCCCCTGCCTCGCGGGCCAGCTCGGCCAGGGAGATCAGCAGCGGCGCGGGCCGAGGGGCGAGCCGAGCGGCCTCGGAGTAGTCATCCCGGGCGGCGACGGCGCGGCCCGCGGCACGGTGGAGCGCGGCACGGCGGGCCAGCAGCTCGGCGCGGGCCTCACCCTCGGCAGCGGAGATCTGGGTGCTCAGCAGGGTGAGCCGCTCGGCCTCCTGCTCCTCCGTGCCCATCCCCGGGGCCGGGAGCAGCGACAGGAGTGCTTGCGCCGCCCATAGATCGCGCGGCTCTTCGGCGAGCAGCGCGCGCAGGGCGGTGGCGGCCTCGTTGGGGCGGCCCAGGGAGAGGGCCAGCTCCGCCAGCTCGCGGCGGGCGTTGCGCTGGGCCTCACCCGTGAGGCGGGGCCACAGCCCAGTCAGCAGGTCCGCCAACGCTTCGCGCGCACCTGCCCTCCGGTGCAGGCTCGCCAGCTCGAGCTGGGCCTCGAAGTCCGCGGGGGACTGGCTGCTGTACTGCGCCAGCAGGCGCCGTGCGGAGTCCGTGCGGCCGGAGCGCACCGCAGCGGTGGCGGCCTTGCGGGTCAGCGAGAGCAGTTCCTGCTCGCGCGGGGCATCCGGATCCGTGGGAGGCAGAGCCAGCACCGCCTCGAGATCTTCCAGGGCGCCGCGAGGATCCGTGGGCAGGCGCAGCTCGCCTCGGCGCATGCGGGCGGGAGAGAAAGTGGCATCCCGCTCCAGGGACTCGGCGAGAAAGGCCTCCTCACGCGTGGTGCCAGCCGCCAGGAGCGAGGCACGGTACAGCAGCCGGGCCCCGGCGCGGATATCGGAGAGAAGGACGGCCTTGCGCGCATACAGCTTCGCGGCCTCCAGCTTCTCTCCGCGCTCCAGTTCCAGCTCGGCGAGCAGGTCCAGCACCTCGCCGGCCATGGGCCCCTGGGGGTCCGCGTCAAGCGCGGCAGACAGGCGCAGCAGGGCTCCCGGCTTCTCGCCGCGCTCCAGCAGCTGGCGAGCGCTCTTGAGAAAGAGCGGCGCGGCCTCCACGGTGCGCTCCGCGGAGACGAGCGCCTGAGCACGGGTTCCCCACAGCTCGGCCAGCTCGCGAGTCTCGCCGACCTCCGTATAGAGGGCCTCCAGCCGGGCGGCGAGCGCATCATCCAGGCGACGCAGCGGGAAGGCCTGCGCGTACGCGGCGATGGCGCCCTCGCGGTCTCCCAGCAGCTCGCAGGCGCGGCCCAGGCGGGCGCGGATGTCGGCGAGCCGATCGGGGGCGGCGGTGCGCGGCAGGGAGGACAGCAGGCTCTCCAGCGCGTTTCGGGCGTGCTCCGGCCGCTCGCAGCGCAGCGAGAGATCCGCCAGGTCCAGCAGCACGGCGGGATCGGGCGCCAGGCGCGCGGCCTTCTCCATGGCCACGAGGGCCTCGCCGATGCGGCCGAGCCGAGCCTCGAGCACTCCGGCCAGCTCACGGAGGGCCACCGACGCGAGCCGCTTGTCACCCTGCGCCTCGGCCACGCGCGCGCGCTCCTCCAGCGCGGCGGCGAGCCCGGCCATGTCCGAGCGCTTGCGCTGGAGCGTGCACAGCTCTCCCAGCGAGGGCAGATCTCCCGGCTCGGCCTTGAGCACCTCCTGCAGCGCGTGGACGGCCAGCTCCAGATCGAAGGTCAGATCGCGCGCGGCCACCGCGAGGCGGCGGTACTTCTGGGCGCGCTCCTTGGGCTCAGGCGTCAGGCGCGCGAGCTCCCCGAGACAGCGGGTGAGCAGGCCTCCATCGCGCCGCGCCTCGGCCAGGGCGAGCATGGCCTCCAGCGCCGGCTTGTTGTCCGGGTCCGCCTCGATGGCGGAGAGCAGGAGCCGCTCGGCCTTCTCGGGCTGCTGGAGCCGGCCGCGGTACAGCTCGCCGGCCTCGGCCCACAGGTGGGCGCGCTTGGCGGGCTCCTCGTACACGGCGGCGGCCTTCTCCAGCGCGTCGGCCAGCTCCTGCGCGCGGCCGGTGGCGCGGAAGTAGGGGATCAGCTCCTCGAGGGCCACCAGGTCCCTCGGCTCGAGTGCGAGCGCGGCCTCCAGGTGATCGCGAGCACGAGCCGGGTCTCCCAGCTTCGTGCGGGACAGCCGCGCCATGGCGTGGTGGCTGGCGTGCGCGGCCTTGCGCACGGACTCCGAGCGCGACGCGGGGCCGGCCAGCTCCAGGGCCTGCTGGTAGTCAGCGAGCGCCTCTTGCACCTTCCCCAAGCCCTCGGCGACACGCCCTGCGGCGAAGAGGGGCTCGGGCTCGCCGGGCATCAGCGTCACGGCCTCGCGGTAGCGCAGCAGCGCATTGTCGAGCTGCTTGAGGCCCTCTTCCCACACCCGGCCAGCGAGCAGGTTGGCCTGCCCCACACGATCGAGCTCGTGCCGCGCCAGGGCCACCTCACGCAGCCGATCTAGCGCCTTGAGGGCACGCAGGTGCTCACCGTCACGGTGGCACAGCTCCCCCAGCAGCAGCAGCGCGTCCGGCTGGTCCGGCGTGAGCCTCAGCGCGGCCTCGCAGTGCAACCGGGCCCCGGCGATGTCGTCCTCGGTCTGGGCGCACAGGTGTGCGAGGTGGACGTGAGCGTCGGCGGCCTCGGCCGGATCCCGTGTCAGCGCGGCGAGCCGGCGGTAGGCGCGCACGGCCCCCGCCCGGTCCTTCGCCTGATCCGAGGCGCGCGCCAGGGCCTTAAGAGAAGGCAGGTGGTCGGGCCTGAGGCCCAGCAGCTCATGGAGCGCCTTCACCGCCACGGCGGGCGCGGTGTCCCGGGAGCAACGGGCGGCGGCCTCGGCAGCGAAGAAGGCGGCGGCCTCCTCGGAGGTGCGGCGCGAGAGGGCACTCAGGGCCAGGTAGCGCTCGGCGGCACGGGCTCCCTCTCCGCGGCGCTCGCGCACCACGGCCTCACCCCAGAGGGCAGCGGGGCTCTTCTCGCGCCGGCGCAGCAGGGTGGCCGCCACATCCAGCGCGAGATCATGCGCCTGCGGATCCGCGATGAGCAGGGAGAGGAGCCGCTCGGCGGCGAACGGGTGGGCGTCCTGCGCGTCACCGGCCTGGAGGTACGCCTCGCGCGCCTCGGCCAGCCGGCCCTGGGCAATGAGCGCCTCGGACTCCGCGAAGGCCCGCGCGCCCTCGAGCGTCATCAGCAGCTCATCGTCCGGCGCGGACGGAGGCGGCAAACCCCCGGAGGAGAAGCGCAGCCGCAGGCCCTTGCTGGACACCTCCGCGGCGGACAGGCGCGCGTGATCCAGCTCCGGCGTCTTGAAGCCACGCGTCACCGATGCCAGCCGGCACAGCTCGGGCAGCACGCGGGTGGTGAAGCCGGTGGCGCCCTGCACTTCAATCTCCGGCAGCAGCCCCAGCTCGGCAACCGCCGAGGAGAGGATGCCTGGCACCTGCACCGAGGCCGTGGAAGAGAAGCCATACAGGCGCACGTCGTAGATGTAGAGGGCGAGCTTCTCGCCATCTCCATCGAAGGCCACCTTGAAGGTGACGGGGGTGCGCTCGGGGCCCTGCAGCCGGGCCTGTCCCTCCAAGTAGCCCGGGCGAAAGTGCAGCTTCAGCTCCTCGACGCCCGCAAGCTTCCCGGTCAGCTCGCCGATCTTGCGCACCACCAGGTCCGCGTCGACCGTCAGCTCCAGGAAGCCGAAGAGGAGCTTCTTGCGCTGGTAGCGTGAGGGCCCCGCGCTGACGTTGAAGGGGAAGGTGATGTCGGGGATCTGCAGCGCGAAGTCCGCGATGGTCAGTCCCGGCGTGAGCGGCAACGGCGGGAAGCCGACGAACGCGCGCCGGTCCAGCAGCCGGAGCTCAGGGGCAGCAGCGCCCGAGTCGGGCGCGGGCTTCGGAGAGTCGCTTTCGGTGGCCATCGGGGAGAGGGACTGAGGGTACCACGGTGGCTAAGCCCTCGAAATTTTTACCGTTCCCCCGCCCGAGGGGTAGGCGGAGGAGCACTGTTGTACTCCCGGTGAAAACCTCCAGTCCTTCCGGAGAAGCCGCATGCGCGGCGATCCGTTCTCGGAGAAGATGAGCGGCGGTGCTGCCCCCCGACTCCCTTGTCCTCGACGGCCGTTTCCGGGTGATCCGTCCGATCGGCTCCGGCGGGATGGGCGAGGTGTACCTGGGCGAGCAGGTCTCCCTGGGGCGCAAGGTGGCGATCAAGGTGCTCCACCATGATCTGCACATGCAGCCAGGGATGATGGAGCGCTTCAAGCGCGAGGCTCGGCTGCTGTCGGCGGTGGAGCACCCGGCGGTGGTGCGGATCATCGACTTCGGCGAGTCCGGGGACGCGGCGTGTCTGGTGATGGAGCTGGTGGAGGGGGAGAGCCTGTTCGAGCTGCTTCGGAGCGGGCCCCTGGCACCGGCGCGGGCGCTCCTGGTGCTGCAGCAGCTCGCGGAGGGGCTGGCGGCCATCCACGACCGGGGGATCATCCACCGGGACATCAAGCCGGAGAACGTCTTCCTCACGCGCACCCCCCGAGGCGAGCAGGCGCGTCTGCTGGACTTCGGCATCGCGCGGCTCATCGAGCCGGACGCCGACAGCAATGTGAGCCAGGTGGGCGTGGTGCTCGGCACTCCCGAGTACTTGTCCCCCGAGCAGGCGATCGGCGCCCGGGTGGATGTGCGCAGCGATCTGTACTGCCTGGGCGTGCTGGCGTACCGCGTGCTCTCCGGGCGGCTGCCGTTCGATGGCCCGGACCCACGCAAGTACATCGCGCAGCACGCGAACGCGGCGCCGCTGCCGCTGGATCGAGCCGCGCCCTCGCTGTCCACGAGCCGCACCCTGGTGGCGCTGGTGATGCGGCTGCTGGAGAAGGATCCCGCCAACCGGTTCCAGACTGCGCACGTGCTGGCGGACGCGCTGGCCGCGGCGGCCTCGGAGCCGCTCCCCGCAGCCGTCACGCCTCCAGGAGTCCTGGCTCCCAGCGAGAGTGCCTCCGTCCCCAGTGGCACGGCGGCCTTCGGCGCGGCACCTCCTGGGCAGTCCCTGGGCTCGCCTGACCCGGAGTCCCTTCCCCCCACAGGGAGCGGCACGGCCGTCTTCGGCGCGGATCCGGCTCCCGCGCTCTCCCAGCCTCTCCCCCCTGCCTCGGCGGAGGTGCTCCAGGGCTCCCTGACGAACTCCGTCCCGTGGGCGAGGTCCCAGAGCGGCGCTCCCGCGAACGCAGCGGGCGCCCCTACGAGCTCCGTCCCTTGGGACTCCCCTGCGAGCGGCAGCGCGACACCTCCCGTGCCGCCCCCTGTGCCGCCTCCGGCTGGCAGCAGCACGGCCGTCTTCGGCGTGGCACCTCCCGCGCTCTCCCTACCTCCGAGCGGACCCGGCGGTGGGCTCGCCGGCAAGCCGCAGAACCTCACGCTGATGCTCACCAGCATCCAGGGCTTCGGCGAGCTCACCAGCCGGCAGACGCGCGAGGAGCACCTGCGGATGTTGGAGACGTACGAGCAGCAGCTGCTACCGCTGCTGCGCGAGTACGAGGGGAAGCTCGTGCAGAAGATGGGGGACGCACTGCTGGCGGTGTTTGGTTCGCCCACGGGCGCGGTGCTCTGCGGCATGGGGATGCAGGATCGGCTGTGGCGCCACAACCAGGGCCAGCTGCCCGGGTCCCAGCTCCACGTCCGCATCTGCCTCCACGCGGGCGAGGTGCTGATGGCCCGGGACACGGTGCTCGGCGAGCCCATGGAGGTGGTGAAGTCCGCCGAGCAGGTGGCGCTGGCGGGCGAGGTGACGTTCACCGAGTCCGTGAACCTGGCGCGCAACCGTGCCGAGGTGGTGGCCGAGCCCTGCGGCACCATCCCTCTCCCAGGCCGCGGAGAGCCGCTCCAGCTCTACCGCAGCAAGCACACCGCGGCCGAGGGCCCACCGTTCGGCGGGAGAGATCTGGGGAGCGTGCCCACGCAGAAGCGACCGGTGACTTCATGGAAGCCCTCGCTGGGAGCGCTGCGCCAGAAGCTGGCGGAGCTCGCGAGCCACCCGACGCGCCGGCTCGGCGGGCTGGGCCTGACAGCGGGCCTGTTGCTCGCCGGGGGTGTGGGGCTCTGGTGGTGGGATCGAAGCCCGGAGGTGCAGGCCCGGAGGCTGCTGGAGGAAGGAAAACTGGCCGAGGCGCTCAAGCGGCTCGACGCGGTGCCCGCGGAAGATCGCAAGGATCCGGAGCTCCGCGAGGTGCGAGCGCTGGCACTGCATGCGCTGAAGCGGCACGACGACGAGCACGAGGTGTTGCTGGGGTTGCCCGAGGACAGCCGGGACGACGTGGAGGATCGGTTGCTGGACGGGCTGGCGGAGGACTTTGGCGCCGAAGAGGGTGACAAGACGCTGCGCAAGCTCCTGGGCTCACTCCCGAAGGACCGGCTGCACGGTCACCTCGAGGCGCTGGCCGAGGGCTCTGCCTCGCCGAAGCAGTGGGGTGCGCTGCGCTACCTGGAGGCCTCGCAGGACACGGAGGGGCTGGATCTGGTGGAGCTCTACTCGACGGCGCTGGCCTCGCAGGACTGCGACGTGCGAGCCAAGGCGGCGAGGAGACTTGGAGCGCTGGGGGACGCGGACGCGGTGCCAGCGCTCAAGAAGCTGACCGAGCAATCCAAGGAGAAGCAGCTGCTCGGCTCGAAGAACTGCGGTCAGGACGAGGCAGCGGCCGCGCTGCAGACACTTAGGAAATCTAATTGATCTCTGGATACATATGAATTGTCGGGACAAGCCTGTTCCCGAGTCTATGGCTTTCCCATGTTTGCGGGAAACACTCGGAGAGCACGCCTTTGCCAATGTGTAGGTTGCAGCCTTGTCAACGAGTCCTTGTTCGCTAATATCTGAAGCAGAGGTGTCCTCCCGCCACAAGTGATCAACACACTATTATTAACCCTCCAAGACCTTGAGCCCGTTCTTCACATCAGATTTCTGGAAAGAACAGTACGGCAATATCGCTAGCGTTATTGGGCTCGGAATAGCATTGATTGGTTTTGCCATCACAATAATCGGCGTAGCAAGAGCAAAAAACTCGGCAGACCAAGCAAGGCAAATCGCAAACGACCTCTTACACCAATTTGGCGCCCGCGTATTCCTCGGTCATATTGGAGAAGCCATCCGCCTACTCAATGACCTTCGTTCGGATTGTCGCTCGAAGTCTTGGGAAAGAGCAATCTACCACGGCGAGCATCTCCAGCGAGTTCTCATATCTCTAATAGAAAGCCCTTACCCCGCACAAGCCGAGCAGATACGAATAACCTCTGCGATTGATGATCTAACTTTGCTTCTGCGTAGAATCGAGGGCGACCTGATCAAATCAAAACCTACGCAACTAACAAGCATGCATCAGCGGTTTTTCTGGGAGTTATCGACGTTCCTTATCCACTTAGATAGTCGCCTCAAAAATCCAGCCAACGAGACAAAGGATGGCAGCCCAAGAATTTCTGGAACTCCTCCAGGCACTGCTGGAGAAAACCCAAAATAAGGAGATCAAGTGGCTCCCCACAACCGAACCACTTGTCTTCAGAATTGCACTGGGGGATGGCGTTGTTCGAATTGAGCACGGTACCGACAATGAGGGAGACCGATACTACTCGGCAACACTCCTCAATCGAAAAGGGTTCGTACTTGACGAACTCACTCAGTTTTACAAATCTGCCAACTGGACCCTTCTGAGTGAGCTTTTTACGGCAGCTCGCCGTTCTGCCCTATCTGTGGATGATGTCCTATCCTCAATGTTCAAAGACCTCAACGAAGGAAAGACCCGACTCCCCCCCGAGGACGAGGACAAGAAAGACGACATCCCATTCTAACCACGCATGGAAACTCATCAAAAGGGCTCCGTATAAGGGAAGCCGCTGTGAAGCGCTGGGTGGGGCAGTTCCGCCGTCACGCTCCGCGCAACAGTGCAGCCTTGCCCCGCCTCACCCGGCAAACTCGCCACCGCGTCACGCTGCAACACTGTCGTCAATGGTTCACTCACCCTGGATATCTGGTTGAGAGCACCTAACAAAGTAAGGACTGGAGCCATCGCCCAAGAGAATGGGCCCTCAAACCTCACTTTTGTTAGGCGCTCTCAACCTAAACCACCGTTCACGATTCTCGATCGCGGCTGGTGAGCGAGCAGGCGCAGAGCGGACGGGAAGAGGAGGCAGGGGCGCTTCCCGTTCGAGTCTGTGTGCGCAGAAAACCTGAGTGCGGAAAGGCCCTGCCCAAAAACAAGGGTAGGTTTCGTTTGTCGCGGTGGCAGCGCCGCTCGCTCCTTTGCTGGGGAGAGAGGAGCGGCTGTCCGCTCTCCCTGACCGGCATCAAGGGCAACCTGCACGATCAGGCTTGGGATGTTGCCGACGAGTTGGTGGCACGCATGAGGAGGAACAAACGATGAGCAACGACTCAGCAGTGAGTTTCTGGCGTTCGCTTGATGCTCTCCTTCAGGCGTATGAGAACGGGGACCTCGGGCGAGTCGAGTTCTTCGGCGCGCTCCTTGGGCTGCTCGATATCACGGAGCCTGAGGTCATATATCGGCAGCTCCCTGAGAGGCTTCGAACGCCGTTCGTAGAGCATGCTCGGATTGTCGCTCGGGAAAATGATCGGCTCTACAATGTACTCACTGAGCAACCACTGCCCGCAGAAGCTTTGTTGCGCCTGAAGAGCTGGCTTGCGTCGGTCTGAATGGCTCTCTGTGCATGGCTGGCACCGCAATATCTTGCGAATAGGCTGTATTAGTCCGGCGAGCACCGTCGGTCGGCGCGCCGATTGAGGGGTGACGGCAGGTCTACTTCGTAGCAGCCGGCTTGAGGATCCCGAGCGCCGCCTGACGGAAGACGTTGGCGTCCAACTCGGCGCGGACCTCCGCTCGTTGTACCGTGGCCGCCGGGGCCGTCCATTCGCCGGAGCCAGATCGAGCACGCTCTGCACGGGCCAGCCACCAGTCGTCAGACAAGCCGTCAGGTGGGAGGGGAACCTGCTGGCAGCGGCGCCTGGAACGAACCTGTATGACAAGCAGACCGTCGAATTAGGGAGCCGGGGAAGGAGCTGGGGAGTGGCACGCGAATCCCCTGCGGAGGGAAGCATAGGGCGGGAGCGCCAGGAAGAAGAGGAGAGCGGCCAGGAAGAGGACGAGGAGTGTGGCAGAGGGGCACAGGCCAAGCAGTGCCAGAACAGCCAGAACAGCCACTGCCCGGCCCACCCGCTTGAGGTTGAAGGCCAGGCAGTGCAGGGACAGTTCGAGGCGAGCGCCTCGTGAGCCTCTTCTGCGGAAGCGTTTGAGGCTCTGTCGTTCCTTGAGTTCGGCGAACACGGGCTCGACGATGTGGGAGCGCCGCGCGTAGCGCCTGCGTGCAGCAGGCTGCTCAAACACCTCTGCCATGGCCTCCTTGAGTTCCTGGCCCTCGTGGCGGCCAATCTTGCGAGGCGAGGAGGCCGAGGAGGTGCACTGAGCCCGCAGCGGGCAGCTCTTGCAGGCCGGGGTGGCGTAGTGGCGCACCCGCATCTGCGTGTCGGCCTCCACCTTCCATTGCCCGGGGCGAAGAATGTGGCCGGCCGGGCACCGGTAGACGTCCTGCTCCGGCTCGTAGTGGAAGGCGGCCTTGGCGAATAGGCCCTTGTTGGTGACGGCCACTGCCGCCTCGTTGCGCTTCACCCGCTCCGGAGGACACAGCACATCCAACCCGTTCACCACCGCCCACTGCAGCACCTGAATCTGGAAGTAGCCTGCATCCAACGCCAGGGAGACAAGCTCCACGCCCACCTGCAGCGTCTGCTGCAGCAGGCTCTCGAGCACCTGCACCTCGCTGGTGGGGTGCAGCGCCTGCGCCAGAATCAACCCCGACTCGTGCACCAGCAACGAGGGCTTGTAGGACAGCCGGTACAGCCCATCCTTGCCCGGCTGATTCACGGCTTGCGGCTCGTGCCGGGACAGCTGCGGCGCGCTCTGGTTGCGAGCCTGCCGCGGCTCGGCCCTCTGGGTGGCAATCTCCACCGCCTGCTCCAGCACCTGCGCCTTCTTCTCCAACGCCGCCTGCTGCCGCGTGGGCGGCTCTGTCCTGGCTACCGCCTCGGCCTGCTGCCGCGCCTCTTGGGCCTCGGCCTCCAACACCTCCTTCTTGGCCAAGCTCCTCAACCCCGCCGCTGCCTGAATCACCGTCCCGTCGGCCGCTGCCTCCCCAGGCTTCAAACCCAGCTTGCTGGCCAGGCTCCTCGTCGCGCTCACGAAGAACTCGTCGCTCAGCAGCTTCTCGTGCTTCACGATGAACTTGCCCAGCGTGCTGTGGTCCGGCTGCACCCCTCGGCACAAAAACCACGCCCCCACATCCCTCACCGCCAACTGCTCCAGCTCCCTGAGCGACCACTGCCTCAGGTGCATCCCGTACACGATGAGGCTCAACAGGATTCTCGGGTGGATGGGCGGGCGGCCTCCCGGCTTGTACCCCGCCTCGAACCCGCTCACGTCCAACTCCCCCATCAACTCCCCCAGCACCTTCACCGCCTTCAACCCGTGGCTCTCCAGGTACTGCTCCAGCAGCACCTCTCCCACAAAGATTCGACGACGACCCTCCTCAAACTCCACTCGCGGCTCTGCCTTCTCCCCTGGGCCTCCGGCCTCCACGGACTCGGGCTCCTCGAACCCGAAGCCCTGCTGCTCCGTGTCCGGCAATCCTCTGGCTCGCCTCTGCTTTTCTCCCCTGGCCTTCATTCCTCCCTTACAAACACGCCCTACCTCTCAAGTCGATCGCTTTGCCCACTACCTACCCAGTCCTACCCCCCCTTTTTCGACGGTCTGACAAGCATACAAGTTCGGGCAGAGCGCGTTCGGCCGGCGCCCTCCTTGACGTCCTGACCTGGGGGTCTTGGGGTAAAGCAGCCAGGGTCCATAGCACGACTGCCCAGTGAGAGAGCCTTGACGTCTCACCTCGTCCGTGGCTGTGCGTCAGTCATCGCGCTTGGCATGGCCCTTCTTCTTGCCGTGCCCGCGATAGTTGTCGTCATCGTCGTCGTCGTCACCCTCCCAATCGTCCCTGCGGGCCTTCACCTTCTCATCCACTCGGAGCAGCTCGCGCGAGTAGGCGTTGTAAGAGAGGTGGACGCGGCCCTTGGCACCGGAGGCTGCTGCCCGGAACTTCACCTTCCACACGTCGTTGCCCGTCTTGTGGGCTTCCTTGAGCTTGCAGTCGTACCCACGAGACCGGCAGAACTGCAGCCCGAGCCCCACCGCCTCGTCGTAGTTCATCGGGCGCGGTGAGGAAGGAGGAGGCGGCGGTAGCCCCGGATGACGCCGGACCGGAACGAACACGCAACCCTGAACCAACAGCAGGACACCCACCAGCATGAGGATTCGCATGTCCTCTCCTTACGACTCCGCAGGCAGAGCCTTCAAACCCACACCGGCCACAGGATGTCCTCCAGAAGGCCTTACCCTTCCCACGTTGCCAGCAGAGAGCGCACCCGCGCATACCTGTGGAGCAGCCGCTCGCGGTGCGCGCTGAGGAGCACCATGAAGCCCACCACCATCAGCCCGAGCAGCGTGAGGAACGCGGCACCGATCCGATGGTCCCTCATGCCGAAGCGGGCCAGGTTGGCGGCAATACACGTCACCAGGAACGCGGTGCCCAGGTACACGTAGGAGCGGATGCGCAGCGCGATGCCGACTGCGACTCCCAGCAAACAAATGAGCACGCACAGCATCATCGACGGAGCATCGCTGAACATCAGCGGCTTCCAAGCTCCAGCGACGTAGATGATCGTCACCGCGACGGCGCGCAGCCGGGCCACGTTCTCGGGCGCGAGCGAGTCATGGAAGACCCGCAGCAGCACCAGCAGGGAGAGGCCCGCGGGGATGACGTAGTACTGCGGCTCGCCAGTGCCAGTGCCCGACCAGACGACGAGCAGGGCCGCGTTGAAGGCCACGGCGGAGGCCAGGGAGGCCAGGCCTCGACGAGACGGGTGTGCGGCGAGCGCGGCGAAGTGCGCGGCATGCCCCACGAGCAGGGCCGCGGCGTAGACGGGCTGATGCCAGGGAGCGGTGAGCAGACCCGCCAGCGGGAACAGGAAGGCACCCAGCAGCGCGGGCCGGAGGAAGGCAGGAAGCCCCGAGCCCTCGCGATGACCGAAGACATAGAGGCCAGAGAAGAACGCGCCGCCCACGAGCGCCACGAGGCTGTCCGCCCCACTCAGCCCGTCGGTGCCCATGCCCAGCAGCCGCGCGCCGAGGTAGCCCAGCGCGACCGCGACCTGTGCGAAGTACGCGGAGAGCTCGTCCTGCTCCTTGACCGCGCGTCGGACCAGCGCTCCCACCAGCACGGTGAGCCCCGCGCCCGCCACGAGCGCCTCGCGCAGCGCGCCCCGCGAGCCATCCACCAGCACCAGGCCCAGGAGCACCTCGAGCAGCGCCACGGCCGCGAACAGATGCCCCACGCTCAGGCGCATCTTCTCTCCCGCGAAGGACAGCGCCAGCGTGGCGAGCAGCGCGGTGGCCGCCCCCAAGTGGGGGAGGATGAACTCCTTGCCATGGCCGCTGGAGAACACCGCGCCCAGGAACATGACCAGCACGTGCGCAGAGACGAGCGTGGCGAGCCAGCCCACCACCTCGCGCTCACGGCGGCGGTGCACGACGGCCCACGCGGCTCCCGTGGCCAGCGCGAAGCTCAGCGGCGTGCCGACATGCCGCACGCTCCCCAGGCCGCAGAGTGCCAGCAACGAGAGCATCCATCCGCCATGGTGCAGCGCTCGGCCCATATGGAAGCCGCGTGCCTCCAGCTCCGTGCCCGCCAGGCAGAGGGCGAGCCCCATCCCGCCCACAACCACCGGGACCCAGAGCGGCGAGACCGTGGCGACGAGCATCCCACCGAGCAGCGCTGTGGCGACATAGGCCATCCACTCCTCGCGAGCCACCATCAGCACGAGCGCGGCCAGGCCCGCAGGCACCGCCACGGACATCGGCAGTACGCCGGGACCGTGCTCGAGCAGGATGAAGCCCACCAGCCCCGCGAGCGTGAGGGCCCCGCCGGCCCAGAGGGGCTCGCTCCAGGTCTCTTCCAGGCGCGGGAGCACCTTCGTCGCCGCGGCCGAGAGCGCGCGCTGGACACGGCCGGACTGGCACAGGGCAGACAGGAGCGCGGCAGCGAGCGCCACGCCCGCCAGGATGGGCGCTGTCAGGACATTCGTGTCCGGGAACCCGTATCCCATGTCTCCGAAGGCGGTGACGGCCAGCACGAGGACAGCCGCGGTGAGCAGCCAGCGCGTGGAGAGAAGGAAGGCTGCCAGGAAGAGCACGACGGCCACGCCCGCGAAGGCGAGAGGATTGCTGCTGAAGAGCGCGGCCATGGTGGCGAGGACGATCGCGCCCAGCGTGGCGCAGAGCCGCAGCGCCGGATCCGGAGCGCCGCGGAAGAACGCCGCCAGCCGGGCTGGGCGGTGGTGCTCGAACATGCCGAGCGCCAGCAGCAGGCCCGCCGCCCAGGGACGGGCCTCCCCGACAAAGGCGAGGATCAGCGTGGCGACGCTCAGGCGCACGGAGGGCCGCGGACCCGGCATCAGCGCGAGTGAAGCCGCAAGCACGCTCAAGGAGAGGGCATCCCAGTCCGCCAGCCACATCGCGATCCCCAGCAGGGGCAGCGTGCGCTGCATCCACCGGGAGAGCGACAGCGCGAGTTTCTCCTCAGCCCCATGGCCGAACAGCAGCGAGCGCGCGGCCGGCAGGTGCTCCACTGCGCGAACGATCAGGACCGCAAGGAGCGGCAGGGCAGGAGTGAATGCAGGGTTGGGAGAAGCGACGTGCAGGGCGCCCGCGGTGAACAGCGCCCCGAGGGCCATGAAGAACGGCCGCCGGGTCGAGCGCGTCCACAGAAGAGGCAGCACCAGGGCACCTGCCAGCAGGAGCTCCGTCGGCCGGATCCCCCAGATGAGCATGGCGAACCCCAGCATGAACGCCGAGGACAGGGCAGCCGCGAGCGCGAAGCGTCGGCCGCCGGCCAACACGGACGCCAGCGCCGGCCTCTCCTCCACGAGCGCGATGACGCTCAAGACAGCAGCCAGCCCCAGCAGCGCGTATGGAGACGACTCGACTCCCAGCCCGGCATACCCCGCGGCAACGATGATGCTGGCGGAGGGGTGCAGCGCACGGGCCGTGAGAAGCGCCGCGAGGCCAGCGCCGAGCAGGAGTCCCCTGGAGTCCTCCATAGACCCCATCGCCATCGCCGGAGCCACCGCGGCAACAAGAGCCACGATGCCCGCGGTGAGAGTGCTCGGGCTCTGGTCCCAGCGAGCGGCGACCAGCGAGGAGCCCAGGGCCCAGAGGATGATCAACCCGACAGACAGCTCGGGCGTCATCCAGGGCCAGGGGACGAAGAAGCCAGGGAACGCAGGCAGCAGCGCCAGCCCCGCCATGAGGACCGCCACGGGCCGAACCGCCGGGAAGGTGCGCGAGGCAACGACCACCGCCGCCGCCGAGGCCAGCAGGATGGCGCCGAGCGCGGGCGTCTGCATGTCCATCGCCACGCCTACGGCGAGGAAGGCATAGAGGATGCCCGGCACTCCAAGCAGCCGCAGTCGGCCCTTCAGCTCGCCCAGACCGGCCAGGATGAGCGCCATGAGCGCCATGGCGGGAGAGATGCCCTCCAGCGCTCCCTGGGAGAGCGGCGCGTAGGTGGCGGCCAGCTTGGGAGCGGCGGCGGCGAGAACGAACGCGGCGAGCGCGATGAGCCGCGGGTCCGCCAGGGCCCAGGTGGCCAGGAGCGCGGCGGCGCCCGAGAGGCCAATCCCCAGGGCCGCTGTCATGCCATGGCCCCCATCAACTCCGAGGACGAAGCCCGCCAGCGCCAGCACGCCCACCGCTCCACTGAAGATGAGCCGCAGGGTGCGGGAGCAGAGGGTGACCAGCCCCGCGAACACCAGCGCCGACACACCGCACACCACGGATGCCACGGCCGAGCCGTAGAGCCCATGAGCAGCGAAGGGGAGGGCCAGCATGAGGCAGGCGCCGACGCGGGACAGATAGAGGCGCTCGAACCACAGGCCACTGGCGACACAGACGGCGGCCAGCCCCAGCGCGCTCCAGAAGGCCGGGCGGTGATCCGGGCCCAGGTGCGCCAGGACGAGGAAGAGGACGCTGGCCACCGCCGTGGAACGCAGCAGCACCTCCGCAATGCCAGCCTCGCGCGCTCCCCCACCCCGCTCCGAGCGAGCCATCAACCGGTGCGCAAGCACCACGCCCGCGATGATGAAGGGCAGCGCCGTCAGTGCTCCGAACTGGAACGGAAGGACTTCGGCGGGCGGATAGCCGAGCCTCACCTTGATGGCGTGGATGAGCGTCTCGACGAAGCCCGGAATCAGCTGACTGCTGGAGCCATAGGCAAGATAGGCCCCAAAGTATGCGGGGTAGAGCCAGCGCAGTCGCGGGAGCGACCCGAGCGACAGCCGATACACGGTCCACGTGAAGACGGCCGAGGTGACAAAAAAGGCCGGGGCCACACCCGTGCCAGCGAGGACGAGGCAGCCCACCTGAAGTGCCGCCACACCGACCGCGAGCGGATCCGCCGCCTGCTCCTCTTGAGTCCCACGGAAGGCCAGACAGGTGGCGAGCAGGAAGGCGATGAACGGGGCGTAGGTGCCGAACGCAGGGGGAGTCCCAGCCACCTCGAGCGCCAGGTGCAGCCGGATCGAGAAGAGCGCGAGCAGATAGAGCGGCGCGCCCAGCACGAAGGCAAGCGCGGTGCCCTGCCGTGGCTCCGGAGGAGGCCTCCGTGAGAGGACGAAGAAGAGCGCGCAGGGCAGCGCGTTCAGCCACAGGGCCGGAGCGCCAAGTCCCGTGGCGAGGGGCGCCAGCCCCATCATGAGCGTGGTCACCACCATGCCCATCTGGAGGAAGGGCCGGGAGGAGGCATCGAGCGCTTCTGCAGGCCGCCGCACCATCACGGCGGCGAGGACGGACCAGCCCAGCAGCAACGGGACAAGGAGCGCAGGATGGACGCCCTCGAGCATCCCTCCCATGGGCCCGAGCGCGAGACCCGCAAGCGGCGCCACAGCCGAGCCGATGACGCCGAGAATGCGTCCCGCGTTGCGCAGTTCCACCCGCCGCGTCAGGAAGGCGCCCCAGGTGGAGAAGCCCACCGAGTAGAAGGCGGTCATCCCGAACACGACGAGCGAACGTGAGAGGGACGTCATGCCCGCCCAGCTCTCGAAGACGAAGTACAGGGTGCCCGCGAGGATGAGGAACGCGCCAAGGAACCAGGCGATGCTCTCGTAGAGGAAGGGGCGCCAGAGACGATCCCAGGTGGAGGTCTCCTCCACGACGCGAGCGGCGATGCTCCTCACGGGGGGCGCATCGAAGATCGGCTCGGTGGTCACCGGCGGCAGCAGCTCATTGACCTCTGGGAGCGGCTCCGGGAGCACGGGCCGCGTCTGCGTCTCCTCGGCGATCTCCGGGGCCACGAGCTCGACTCGAGCCACCACCGGCGCCTCAGCGGGAGCCACCTCTTCCGCGACGGGCTGCACCGCCACCGAGGCCTCGGCCGGCACGGTGTCAGGCACCTGGACCGCAGGGGCCAGCTCGGACATCCCGGCCATGACGGAGAGGAGGACTCGGCTCTGGCGCTCGTAGCGCTCGGAGATGTACCGCCGCGCACCGTTGGAAACCTCGAGCGCATCCCAGTGCTGCAGCTGGCCCAGGAGGAAGTGAATGTGGGCCAGCTCCGTCTCCAGAGCCTCCCGGGAGCGCAGGGTCATCGCGCCTCCGCAGAGGATGCACCGGCGGCCACCGAGACGCTCCTGCTGACAACGAGGGCAATACATACCCAGGCCCCTAACAACTGCCGTGCCACCCAGGAGCCTCAGGAGTCCCGGGCACTTGGAGCCACCTGCTTCCGGGCATGTGACACCGCGCGGATGCGGTGCGCAGCGGTCCTGTGCAGGACTGTGCACAGCCTCGGCATTCGGGGCTGTCAGTGCGCGGACTCGGACTGGAGCCGCACGCGCAACGGGGGGCCGACGGAGAGCGGCGGAAACCGCGGGACGGACACGGTCGCCGTGCCGCTCATGTGAACGGCATCGCCGGAGACGTCGGAGGCGCACGAGGACGCATTCTCCGCCACGAGCTGCGCCTCCACGTGTGTATCGGCGCTCATCTGGACCTGCTCATGCACCATCACCACCGCGCTGCTGTCACAGCTGTAGACGCGCGAATGAAGGCCGCGCAGCGCCAGATCCCGTCCGGCCAGCAGCACAAAACCCTTGGGGCTCGCGGGACGCAAGGAGATCGCCCCTGCCTCATGGAGGATGCTGCCCGTGGCGATGATGCTGGCGCTGTAGCCCGGATCAGCGGTGAGCGCGGCGCAGCTCGGCGTACCGGCGATGCGGAAGCGGACGTTGCCCTCCACGAACCAGACTCCTCGAGGAATCAGCGTGGCCCCTGACTCGGGAAGGTACTCGAACGTGACATGGCGAAACTCCCTCCGGTCGAACCCCGTTGTCCCGGGATAGAGGGCGGTGTCTCCCGCATCACAGCCAGCTCCCCCGGAGCTGAAACCGCCGGCCCCATCCGCGCGCCAGACGCGGGGCGCACTGGCGCCGGGGATGGTCACCGAGGGCGTGGGGTTGCGAAGTCCCAGATCCGAGTGCGACACGGAGATGCCCAGCGGATCATTCTTCGTGTTGGCATCGAGCAGCACCCAGCACGTCGCGCACTCCGCGGGGCTGCAGATGCGGGGCGCCGAGCGCGGGGACTGGCAGGCGGTGTAGCTCCACCCGTACAGCCGCGCCCGAGGCGGCGCCGCATTCTCGTCGAACCGCAGGTAGTAGAAGGGCAGGCAAGGGCCACCGGTGCAGCCCAAGGGCGCGTTGGTGACGTCCCACGCGGAGACACGCGGTGGAGGGGGCACGGACACACCGGCCTCGCACACCTCGGCGCCCGTCGCTCGGCCCGAGGTGGCCGAGCACGTGGGCCCCGCGCTCTGCGCGATACAGGCCTCGCCCGTGCCACACGAGTTCCAAGGGGGCCCTGACGAGCACGCGGCGCCGCACAGGCACCCTCCTTCGATGGAGCCCGTCGCCACCACATCCCCGAACGCGCCGCACACGTGCGCGGCCCCCAGCATCTTCACGGTGCCGCCGGCGATGATGCCCGCGGGCTCGCCGGGCCCCACGAGCACCCGCAACGTGACGCGCGAGGCGTTGCCCTCGAGGCTCGTCCCCGGGTGGACACCGATGACGGTGACCCAGACCATCCCATCCCGGTCCCGGACGGGGTTGTTCCGCAGCGGGCCCAACACCGGGCCCTCCAGGCAGTTGCCCCACGGGTTGTTCGACGTGGCGGGGTTGAGGACGAAGGAGTCCTGCGCGTCATCGTCGTTGTCGTCGATGCGCACGAAGTAGGCCCCACCCGCATCGTCATTGCCGGGCACACGCAGGTAGGCCTTGCCGCTGGAAGTGGCGATGACTCGCTTGCTGTCGGCGAAGGGCGGCAGGTGGTCGTCCGAGGTAACTCCCCCGAGCGACGGCAGCAGGATGCAGTCGGTATCCATGCCCGGATCCAGGGCACGATCGAGGTCCACCTCGCGCGCCAGCAGCTCCCCGAGGTACGCGCGCGTGCGCTCCAGGCCCGCCTCGGCGAGCACCCGCGCCTGGGCTTCGCTGAGCTCGAGGTTCGCGGTGATGCCCTCATCTCCCGCGCGCTGCTGCGCCACCGCCACGAGCAGCACCAGGGCCGCCAGCAACAACATGACGGCGAGCAGGATGTAGCCGCGAGCGTGGCGGGCGGAGGCGGGCGGCACGGGGAGCTCCTAGTGCCTCAGCGCGACAGAGGTGAAGGTGTCATACGCGACGGGCTCTGCCAGCGTGGGCGCGCCCAGGCGCAGCCGGGCCTCCACGCGCCGGACCCGCCGGAGGCTCTGGGGGGACAGGGGAAGCTGCGTGAGCTCGAGGCCCTGCGCATCGAAGTACTGGAAGGTGAGCCCCTCGGGGCTGGCCGTGCGCAGCAGCGGCTCCCACTCCGTCCCTTCGGCGGGTGAGCCGCAGAGCCGGGTGAGGCCACTCACGGTGGCGGGGCTCCCGGCCGGGCTCCAGCACTGCTTGCGCTCCACGGTGCCCCCCTGGAGCCGGAAGAACACGCGGTCCAAGGACGCCACCCAGCCGCGGTTGGGCACCTCGAAGAAGTCCATGGGCAGCCGCTCGTCGAGCTGCAAGGCAATGCGGCCGGCCGCGCTGGAGAACAGGCTCGAGGACACCTGTCGCTCCACCCACCGTCCCACGCCGTCCACGAGCACCAGCCACTCGCCGGGCTGGTACTTCTTGAGTCCCCACGGGCAGGTCGGCGCGGAGTGGGGCGAGTTGCGGCAGTCCACCCCGGGGGAAGCGAGCACCAGCGATGCTTCGTCCGTGCGGCAGGACGAGGGCGAAGAGCTGTCCACATCGCAGCCTCCATTCAGCTCGTTGAGCAGCGCGATCCCGCGATCCGGCATCGGGGGGGTGCCCTGGTTGGCGGCAAAGGAGGACAGACCGTTGAGGCTGGAGTCCGGTCGCGGAAGATCCACGATGAAGGCCAGCGCGGTCTTGTCCCCGGCGATCAAAGGCCCGGGGAAGATCTCCCCCTCCCCTTCCCTCCGGGCCCGCGTGGGCCGCCCCAGGCCCGCCTGACGCAGCTCCCGGCTGAGCTGCCCCAGCACCAGGCTGGC
>NZ_DASPHO010000294.1:0-3640 GCF_035629615.1 Hyalangium sp.
CTCGCGTGCATCCGCTCGAAGAGGACGGTGTCGAGGGTGCTCGCGTTCGTGGGGACCTCCTCCTGAGCTTCCTCCGTGAGTGGGGAACTGCGCTGGGCCATGGGGCGGAACCATCGCTCCAAACCAGCGCGACGGCTGTGCCCCTGGCGTCTCCTGGCCTCGCTGATTGTCGGGCAGCGCACATGACCCTCGCCCGTCCCCAGGGAACCCAAATGGCGGCTCGGGTTTCTCATTCAGCGCCAGAACGCAGCAGGGGGAGAGGTCCCATGCATCGCCACCGTGTCATTTTCCACCGCGGCTTCACTCTCATCGAGCTGATGATCGTCGTGGTCATCATTGCCCTCATCGCCGCTCTCATCATTCCCATGGCGCTCTCGCGCGCCGAGGACCTGAGCGCCCGGGCCCCGCGGCAGCCGGTGCAGCGGCTGGCCCAGGCCGCGCCGAGCGCCAGCGTGGAGGGTGTGCCCGAGGGAACCGCCGCACAACCGCCCGTCATCGAGTCCTCGGAGATCCAGGTGCGGCTGTTGCCCGCGCCCGTGCTGGACGGGCCTCGCGTGTACAACCGCTTCGAGGCGGTCTTCTCGGGGACCTTCACGGTCCGCAACGCCGACGCGAGCGCCAGCAGCTTGAGCGTGAGGTTCCCCTTCCCCGCGGGCATCACCGAGGCGCGGGATGTGTCCCTGCAGCTCGTCGATGCGAGCGGCCAGCGGACGGAGGTGGAGGCCGAGTCCTCACTGGAAGGACTCCGCTGGACGGGCGCGGTGCCTCCTGGCCAGCGGGTGACGATGGCGGTCTCCTATACCCTGCGCGGGCGCGACGCCTTCTTCTATGACGTGATGGGAGTGGGCCGCTCGGGAGCGGTCCGCTTCGAGGTGCTCGCGGAGGACGCGGATCGGCTCGCCGTGGCTCCGGACTCGCTCCAGCCCACGGAGCGTCACCCGGATCGGCTGGTGTGGAGCTTCCGCCGGCTGGTGACCACCCAGCCGATCACCGTCGAGCTGCCCGCGGATGCCAGCCCGCTGGGCCGGCTCATCCTGCTGTGCCAGCTCGCGGCGCTGGGGGTGCTGCTGTTCGGCGTCGGCTTCTGGTACCTGAACGATCTGCGTCGGCCCGGCAGTCTGGATGACTTCCGCTGGGGCCACTTCCTCCTGCTCGCCCTCAACTACACCCTCTTCTTCGCGGCCTTCGCGGTGGTGGGCTACCGGGGCGACTGGCGTGTCGCCCTGCTCGTCGCCAGCGGCGTGAGCCTGCCGCTGCTCACGCTGCACGTGGTGCGCCTGTCGGACGTGCGCTTTGCGCTCACCCGCTGTCTGCCGCTGGCCGTGCTCACCCTGGGCGCAGTGGTAGCTGCCGCCTACGCCGAGTCCTGGCGCCCGCATGTCCTGCTGGGAATGGTCGTCGCCACCCTGGCCTTCGTCACCCCGACCTGGCGGCGCTGGGCCGCCGGGCGCCAGGCCCACCTGGAGACGAAGCGTCAGGCCCGCGAGCGGACGTCGCGCGAGGCAGACTTCCGCCAGCAGCTCGTCGAGCCGCTCGAGCAGGTAGAGGACCGCAAGACCCTGGTGCGGGAGGCGGAGCGGCGGCTGGAGGGGACAGGCAACGGAGCCGAGCCGGAGCGCCAGGAGGTCCGCGATGCCTTGCTGCGGCTGAAGGACAGCGAGGCGCGGCTGCGGAAGCTCCAGGAGCTGCAGACAGCCCCCACGGCCCCGGAGGCGCATGTGGAGTGGATCCGCGAGCGGACCGAAGAAGCACGGCTGGCTCGCAAGCACCTCGAGGCCGAGGCGGTAGCCCTGAAGGTCGTCCTGCGGCGGCTCCAGCAGCGGGTGGCGCAGGACCGGGCCCGCTCGCCGGAGGCCGGCCCTCCGTCGCGGTGCATGGCCTGTGGCGCAGCCTCGGGGCCCTCCTCGCGCTTCTGCGCCGAGTGCGGCACCTTGGGCGTCCAGGTCCTCGCCTGCACGCGATGTGGAGACACGCTGTCCCTGCCCGGTCACATCCTCCGGCACCAGTGGGAACGCCGGCCTCTGCACTGCCGCACCTGCGGAGAGACACTCCCCCGGCCTCCTCAGCCTCCCGAGGGTGGAGACAACGACCTGCGCCCCGCGGCCTGAGACGTGAGACATCAGTCCTTCCGCGGCGCCCCTCACCCGGGCTGGTGCCAGTCGATGGGTGCCTGCCCTCGGAGCATGAGCACATCGTTGATGCGGCTGAACGGGCGGCTGCCAAAGAAGCCTCCCGACGCCGACAGCGGCGAGGGGTGCGGAGACTCGATGACCTCGTGCCGCTGCGTGTCGATGAGCTTGCGCTTCTTCCGCGCGTAGTTGCCCCACAGCAGGAACACCACCGGCTCCGGCTTCGCGCTCACCGCCCGGATGACCGCGTCCGTGAACTCCTCCCAGCCGTGCCCCTCATGGCTGTTGGGCTCGCCCTCCCGCACCGTCAGCACCGCATTCAGCAGCAGCACCCCCTGCTCCGCCCAGGACACCAGCGAGCCACTCGTGAGCGCGGGCGGCCCCAGATCGCTCCGCAGCTCCTTGGAGATGTTCACCAGCGAGGGTGGCAGGGGCACCCCGGGCTTCACCGAGAAGGCCAGCCCGTGCGCCTGCCCCGGCCCGTGGTACGGATCCTGTCCCAGCAGCAGCACCCGGACGCGTGCAAAAGGTGTCAGCCGGAATGCCGAGAAGAGCTCTTCTTCCGAGGGGTAGACGGTGTACCGCTGGCGCTCCTTCTCGACGAAGCGTTCGAGCTTCCTGAACGAGGGCGTCTCCAGCGCCTCCTTCAGCACCTCACTCCAGCCCCCTGGAAGCTTCTCCCGCATGGACCCTCCCTTCTACGTCCCATTCAAGCATGCCGACGTGGCAGGTCGGGTGAAAAACTCGTTGCTGGACGGGGACATGGCGAGGCAGCAGAGTCACGGGACCACTGCGGAGATACCTTGAATCCCTCCGAGGCGCACGGCCCCTCCGAACCCGAAGCGCGAGTCCCCTCCGAGCCCCTGCCTCGCCTCTTCTGGCGCTTCCTGCGCTTCGGCCTGCTCGCCTGGGGCGGTCCCTTCGCGCAGATCGCCATGATCCGTCAGGAGCTCGTCGAGGAGGAGAAGTGGGTCAGCCCCGCTCACTTCAACCGCGCCCTCTCCCTCTATCAAATCCTCCCGGGCCCCGAGGCCCATGAGCTGTGCGTCTACTTCGGCATGCTCTCCCGGGGCCGCGTAGGAGGGCTGCTGGCCGGCCTGGGTTTCATGCTCCCGGGCCTCCTCCTCATGCTCCTGTGCTCCTGGCTCTATGTGCACCTGGGGCTGGATTCACCCTGGGTGAGAGCCGCCTTCACCACCGTGCAGGCCGCCGTTGCCGCCCTCATTGTCCGCGCCGTCCACCGCCTGGGCGGCCACGCCTTCACCTCTCGCCCCCTGCTCGCCGTCGCCCTGCTCGCCGCGGTTGCCCAGCTCCTCGGTGTGCACTTCGCCGTCACGCTCATCTGGGCCGGCCTCACCGCCGTGCTCCTCCAGGGCGGCTCACGTGCCGCGGCGCTCGCCCTCACTGCCGCGTGCGCCACCGCCGTGGGCCTCTTCCTTGTCTTTCTTGCCCCGGAGAGCGCCACGCCCCTCGCAGCCTCGGCTCCCGCTCTGGCTCCGGCCGAAACGCCT
>NZ_DASPHO010000295.1:0-17258 GCF_035629615.1 Hyalangium sp.
CGGAAACCTGGCGCCGAGCGTGGTCGCCGTGGACTACGTGAACGGCTGGGTCGAGGGGACGTACACGGTGCGCTACGAGGTGAGGGACAGCGGCGGCAACGCGGCGCCGACGGTGCAGCGCACGGTCGAGGTGGACTGTCCCTGAAGCCCGGCCTGGGGGAAGGTCAGTGAAACGGAGCGGATCCTTCCCCCGCTCCCATCCTGGGGAGCGTGAACTGCGGTGGTGGGAGGCGTTGCTGGGTTGCGCTCCGGCATGTGAGGCCTCAGTGGATACAGCGGAGCATCCGCTGCAGCCACACACCTCATTTCGCTCCTTGCACGTGAGGCAATATAGGGGGACTCCCCACTGCCGGACATCGCCTCCTTGTCGGAGGGAACGGTCCATGAATGGATGGCAGGCGCAAGTGCAGCCGCTGGCGCAGGATGGAGGCTCCCCCCAGAGGGAGCGGAGGAGGCGAGGGAGGCGCCCCAGGCAGCTGGGAGGCAGGAAACGAGGAAGGAGGGGACAGGGCGAGTGGACTGTGCAGGGCTGCTACGAAGGAGCTTCGTGTTGGATGAGTTCGCCTGCGGCAGGTGTGGAGGCAGGCTTAAGGGTGTTGGCGTACGTGAAGGAGGAGGGAGGGGTGCGCGCGATTGTGGAGCACCTGGGCCTGCCCACGGCGTCAACCCCGAGCGAAGACCTTCTCAGCCCACTCAGGCACCCACTTGCTCTGGGGCTGACGCACCCAGATGCAGGGGCTCACCGCCCGGGTCGGAAGCCCTCCCTGCTCGGGCGACGGATGAGGGGCATCCGCAGGCGCTGTCCACCACCCGCCTTCCAGCCGATCGGCGCTCACTGCTCTCAGGTAGATGAAGCCAGAAAGAGCGCCACTGACCCATCTGAAGCGTGCCACCAGGGTGTCGCCCGTTTGGCGCCAATCGAAGATCTGGCCGACCCCGCTGAAGCGGTAGGCAAGCTTCAACTCGCCACCGATCATTCGCCCATAGGCCATCGTGCCGCTCTCCAGCCACTTCGGGCCTCTTCAGCAGGGCAGGCCGGCGGGCCTGCTTCGTCAGATGCCGCACACGAGAGTTCGCTCCCAACGGGTTGGAAGACTCCCAAGCTCCCACGTATGTTCCCCCGGCAGAGAACTTCCAACGGGCCCGTTCGTTCCCTCTCGTCGCCTCTCCTCTCTCAGGGAAATCCCCATGCTCGACTTGCTCGCGCCGCGAACCGTCGGGGCGCTGCTTGCCCTCGGACTGACCGTGCCCGTCTCTCTCAACTCCTATGTCCTCGGAGCCAAGGCTGACACGAGCTCGCTGGGCGGATCGAACCGCTACCTGACCTTCGTCAGCACCGACAAGCCGCTCTACCGCCCCGGCGAGAAGGTGATGGCGCGTGGCCTGCTGCTCAAGGCGGATGACCGCAAGCCGCACCCGGGTGGAGCCAACGCTCAACTCGAAATCCGCGGGCCCAAGGGCGACGTGGTCACCACCGCGATCGTGAACATCAAGGACGCGGTGTGGGGCTACTCGTGGACCGTGCCCCCTGAGCAGGCAGGCGGCGAGTACACGCTCAAGGTCTCCTACCCTTGGACGGGAGACGCCCCCGCGGAGCGGAAGTTCGACGTGCGCGCCTACCGGGCGCCGCGGCTCAAGTCTCAGATCGAGTTCCTCCGCGATGGCTACGGCCCCGGTGACACGGTCACCGCGACGCTGGACGTGAAGCGCGCCGAAGGCGGAGTGCCCGAGGGCGCGAAGGTCACCGCCACCGCCGTCGTCGACGGAGCCACCGCGGCGCAGGTGACGGGCAAGGTGAACGAGAAGGGCCTGTGCACAGTCACCTTCAAGCTGCCGGCGCGGATAGATCGGGGAGAGGGCTCCCTGGCCTTCGCCATCGAGGACGGAGGCGTGGTGGAGACGGCGGCGAAGACAATCCCCATCCTGCTGCAGACGCTGGACCTGACCCTCTACCCGGAGGGCGGGGACCTCGTGGCAGGCCTTCCCGCGCGCGTCTACTTCGAGGCGAGGACGCCGGCCCAGAAGCCCGCGGATCTGGTGGGCTCGGTGATTGACCAGGCCACGGGCCAGGTGGTGGCGCCGGTGCGCTCGGAGCACGAGGGCCGCGGCCGCTTCGAGCTGACCCCGCGCGCGGGCGTGAAGTACGCGCTGCGCATCGACGAGCCCTCGGGCATCAAGAAGACGTTCCCCCTGCCTGAGGTGAAGGCCAGGGGCGCCATCCTCCGCACGAGCGAGGACGTGGTGCCGGCCGGCAAGCCCGTCACCCTCTCCGTCTCGCTGTCGGGCGTGAGCAAGGCGAAGCTGACGCTGAGCAAGCGCGAGGTGGAGGTCGCCTCGGCGCAGGTGGGCGCCCAGGGCCAGGTGACACTCAACCCAAAGGACGCGGACGGCGTGCTCGTTGCCACGGTGTGGGACTCCGATGGCCGCCCGCTCGCGGAGCGGCTGGTGTTCCGCCAGCCCGAGAAGGCGGTGAACATCGAGGTGCGCGCGGAGAAGAAGAGCTACGTGCCTGGCGAGGTGGTGCAGCTCACGGCGAAGACGACGCAAAACGGCAAGCCGGTGTCCGCGGTGGTGATGCTCACCGTGACGGATGACGCGGTGCTCGAGCTGATCGAGAAGCGGGACCAGGCGCCGCAGCTGCCGGTGATGGTGCTGCTGGAGCCCGAGGTGAAGGAGCTGGCCGACGCGCACGTGTACCTGGACGAGAAGAACCCGAAGGCCCGGCTGGCGGTGGACCTGCTGCTGGGCACCCAGGGCTGGCGGCGGTTCGCGCTGGCGGACGCGGTGAGCTTCGTCTCGCGGCACGGCGACCAGGCCCTGCGTGCGCTCGCGGTGCGGGTGCCCACGGCCTACGGAGGCTTCGACGACGAGGGTGGCATCAACGCGGTTGCGGCGGTGCCCGGGGGACGGGGACGGGGGCGGCAGGGGATGGGGATCGGGGCGGTGAACATGGCTCCGCGCGCGCCCATGGCTGCGCCCGTGCCGGATGCGGTCGCGCCACCGGCTCCGCCTCCCGCGCAGCGCCCGGTCATGCAGCAGCCCATCGCAGGCCAGCAGCTCCCGGCCAAGCCCATGCCGGAGCCCAACGCGAGCATGGCGGGCGCTGCCGTCGCGGGCAAGCGGGCCAAGCGGGACATGCTCTTCGAAGAGGAAGATAAGTCCTTGGCGCGGCGCAGGCCCGCCCAGCAGGTGGTCTACTTCCGCGAGCACGCGCACAAGGTGCGGCCGGGCCGCAAGCCGGGAGACCGCGTCGACTTCGCGGAGACGCTCTACTGGAACGCGGGTGTGCGCACCGACGCCAAGACGGGCGAGGCGAAGGTCTCTTTCGGCCTGAACGACTCGGTCACTCGCTTCAAGGCGTTCGCCGGAGCGGTGGACAATGACGGCTCGCTGGGCTCGGCGGTGGCGGAGATCGAGTCGGTGCAGCCGTTCTACATCGAGCCCAAGATTCCCCTCGAGGTCACCTCGGGAGATGTCATCCAGCTGCCGGTGGCGCTGGTGAATGGCACGGAAGGGACGCTCAAGGGCGCGGCGGTGAAGCTGGACCTGAAGGGCGACGTGAGGGTGGCGGCCATCGGCACGGTGGACCTGGCGGCGAAGGAGCGAGCCCGGCGCCTCGTCGAGCTGAAGATCGGCCAGGAGTCGAAGCCGGTGGACCTGAAGCTGGCGGCGAGCGCGGGCGACTACCGGGACACGGTGACGCGCACGCTGACGATCAAGCCGAACGGCTTCCCCATCACGGCCTCGTTCGGCGGGATGGTGTCGGCGCGGACGCCGGCGGTGCACACGATGACGCTGCCGGGCAACGTGGTGCGCGGCAGCGTGAAGACTTCGATTCGGGTGTACCCCACTCCGCTGGCGAACATGACGGAGTCGCTCGCGCGGCTCATCCGCGAGCCGTCCGGGTGCTTCGAGCAGACGAGCTCGACGACGTACCCGATGACGATGGCGCAGCAGTACTTCCAGTCGCACAGCGGGGTGGATCCGAAGCTGGTGGCCTCGGCGCGAGAGAAGCTGGAGGCGGGCTACAAGCGGCTGGTGGGCTTCGAGACGAAGGAGAAGGGCTACGAGTGGTTTGGCGAGAACCCGGGCCACGAGGCACTGACGGCCTTCGGGCTGCTGCACTTCTCGGACATGAAGCAGGTGCGCGAGGTGGACTCGGAGATGCTGGCGCGCACGCGCACCTGGATGCTGCAGCAGCGGGATGGCAAGGGCGGGTTCGAGCGCAAGCGGCGCGCGCTGCACACGTGGATCGAGGACGCGGACACCTCCAATGCGTACATCACCTGGGCGCTGCTGGAGAGCTCGGATCGGCCGGCGGAGACGGCGCGCGAGCTGGCCAAGGAGATCGCCTCGCTCAAGGCGGCGGCGGCGAAGAGCCAGAACAGCTACGTGCACGCGCTCACGGCGAACGTGCTGGCGCTGGCGAAGGAGCCGGGCGAGGCGAAGAAGCTGATGGCGCGGCTGGCCGAGAAGCAGGGCAAGGAGGGCGTGGTGGAGGGTGGCTCGCAGTCCATCGTGGGCAGCTCGGGTGAGACGCTGCAGATCGAGACGACGGCGCTGGCAGTGCTGGCGTGGTTGCGCGAGCCAGCGCATGCGGGAAACGTGGAGCGCTCGATGAAGTTCCTGGCGAGCTCGTGTGATGGAGGCCGCTACGGCTCGACGCAGAGCACGGTGCTGGCGCTGAGGGCGATCGTCACCTACGACAAGCTGCGGGCGGCGAAGCGGGCCTCGGGGGCGGTGCGGGTGTACGTGGATGGCCAGCCGGTGGGCAGCGCGGTGAAGTTCGAGGCGTCGGCGCAGGAGGCCCTCAAGCTGCCGGACGTGTCAGAGCTGATCACTCCGGGCGAGCGGAAGCTCGAGCTGCGGATGGAGGGGGGCTCGGAGCTGCCCTACTCCATCGAGGTGACGTACAACGCGCTGGTGCCGGCCAGCTCCAGCGAGACGCAGGTGTCGCTGGAGGTGTCGCTGGCGAAGACGGCGCTGACGGAGGGCGAGCCGACGGAGGCGCGGGTGCTGGTGAGCAACAAGACGGACCAGAAGCTGCCCACAGCGGTGGCGATCTTCGGAGTGCCGGGGGGGCTCGAGGTGCGGCACGACCAGCTCAAGGAGCTGGTGAAGAAGAAGACGGTGGACGCCTACGAGGTGATCGGGCGGGACGTGGTGCTCTACTGGCGGGGCCTGGAGCCGAAGAAGCGCATCGACGTGCCGCTGTCCCTGATCGCGGCGGTGCCCGGCACGTACACGGGCCCGGCAAGCCGGGCGTACCTGTACTACACGGACGAGCACAAGACGTGGCAGGACGGAGTGAAGGTATCGATCGCGCCCAGGCAATAGCCTGATGAGCTGAAATTTCAACTCAGCCTCAGGGAGGGAGCAGCCGCCGGAACCCGTGCCCGAGCACGATGAGCATGAAGACCGCGTTGCGCGCTATCAGCCCTGGCCAGAACAGGGGCAGTGGCCCGGAGCGCTCCGGAGCTCCCTCCAAGGGGAACTGCCGCGCCAGCCGCTCCGCCAGCCGCTCCATCCATCGCGAGCACATCCCGGTGCGTCAACCGCTCGAGGCTCGGACGAAGCTCTCCAGCCGCTCCGGCTGGTACGCCAGGCACACCCCCAGCAGGGGCGCCCGCATGGCGGCACCGTTGCCCAAGGAGGCGTGGTGGCCACACCTTGGGCTGGGCGCTGGAAGCCCCGGCCCGCAGGGCAGCCCATGACACACGAAACTAAACCCAGGGTTACCTTTGGTACATGGGAGTCGAGAAACCCGACAAGCCCGACTGGAATCGGCTGTACGAGGTAGCCAGCGCCCAGGACGGTTACTTCTCAACCCGGCAGGCGGGGACTGCAGGTTACTTGTCTCAGCTCCTGCTCAAGCACATTCGAGGCGGCCGGATAGCGCGGGTTCGACGGGGCGTCTACAGGCTTGTCCATTACCCCGCCGGGGAGCATGAAGATCTCACTATCGTCTGGCTTTGGTCGGAGCAGGCAGGAGTGTTCTCGCACCAGACTGCACTGGCGCTTCATGGCCTCTCCGACGTGCTTCCAGCGCAGATCCATCTGACGATCCCGGCCGCATGGCGCAATCGCCGCTTTCGTGTGCCCGGCGACGTCGTTCTCCATCACGGTGATGTTGCCGTGGACGAAGAGGAGTGGTTTGGGGCTGTTCCGGTCACGTCACCTCAGCGCACCCTCGAGGACTGCGCCGAGGTCATGTTGGCCCCAGACTTGGTTCATGATGCTTTCGAACAGGCCGCTGCGCGTGGGCTCATTGACCGCAACTCCGTGCCGGGTGTCATCGCGTATCTCAAGCAGTTCTTCTCGGTCTCGCGGAGCGCCTCGGGGCCGCACTTCGGGTCGGTCTCTGGAAGCGCGTCCGGTGCATGGGGCCGTTCGTCGTCTGGCAGCAGGTCCGCCGGGCGTACCGTGAGACGCTGATGACAATACGTATCTACAGCACACCGGAAGCGTTCAGACAGGCGCTGGAGCAGCGGCTGCGTTCCGGGACGGAGAGCGGGACCGAGTTTTCGCGCAAGCGGCAACTCCTCGTCTTTGATCGGTTTCTGGCGCGCATCGCGGCCGTCCTTGGCGACGCCGCGATACTCAAGGCGAGACGCACATCGCCGAGAAACTTCATGCGTATACGATGCCGCGGTCCCGCCCGAACTCGCGGGTGAAGGATCTTCCGGACATCGCGTTGCTCGCGAGCGCGCAACCGCTCAAGGCCACGCACCTCCGCGATGCGATTGAGCAGACGTTTAGGTTTCGGGGCACACACGAACTCCCGGTGATGTTCCCGGAGCCGCCTACTGTGTGAGGCGACCTTTACATGAAGATGGCGCGCGACGACAAACTTGAGTGGCCGATGCTCGCGGAGGTGATGACGGCTGCAAGGGCCTTTCTCGATCCGGTCCTTGCCGGGGGACTCGACGCTCAGTGGGAGCCGCGGCAATGGGCGTGGGAGAAATCATGACGCTGACCCTACCTATCTGGCGCTTCCAGCCTCGCGTCCCCATCGCCGCTTTCTCCGGAGCAGCTCCAGGTGAAGTACAAGTGCGTGGTGCCGTCCGGTAGCGGGCGCTTTATCCGTGAGGTGATGCGGCCGTCCTCCGCTCGTGACAACGGCTCCAGCGCCAGCGCGCCACGCGCCCCGTAGCGGCATAGCCGTTCCAGCCCCAGCCTGTCGTTGGCATGCAGGTGCGTTTGGGCGTGCAGGCAGAAGGCCTCCAGGATGGCGCACCGGGGTTGCTTTCGGGGCGGGGGCCGCACGCCTCAGGCCCATGCGAGAGGAGTGCCCCTCTTTTTTCCACCAGGAGCAGCACGCGGTGGCGCACCCTCGCCCGGCTTCAAGCTGCGGGCTGCGCGGCTTCTCCACCCGCCTGGCGCACTGCTCGGGCGGCCCCCGTCAGCGGCCCTCCTCGGCCCCTCCGATCCAGTCCGCCACCTCTCAACAGGCCTTCAATCCTTCCTATGCTTCGCCGGAAGACGCGGCTGCTCCGAACGGCGTGGATCATCTTCTTCACGGTGTCCTCCATGCGGCGCGCACACGGAGGGCCTGGAGCCTCGCGTGGCGCGTGAGAGCGCCAGCAGGGCGCGGTGGTGGATCAGCTCCAGGTGGACGGAGGGCAGCTCACGCCGGAGTTGGGCACGGGAGACTTCCGTCATCCAGCCGGCCCGAGTTGGTGGGATGGCCCACCTGCGGGCTTATGCCGTGACTGAGTGTGAAGTTGCTCGTCTAGGGGGCAGGCAATCTCTGTGCAAGCCTGGAATCAGGTTAGGCGAGCAGATGTGTCAGGTCGCCTTCTCGTTTGCGCAGCAACCCGGCCTCATCCAGCCTCTCGGCGTCCGCTCCTTCCTCCCCACTGCCAAAAGCGGCGGGCTCGCCTCTTCCGGCCCCGGCTCCGTCCCCGCTTCGCTCGCGCGCCTGAACGACGCCTCCTGGCTCGCGGCACTATGGACACTCCTGGTTTGGAGCGACACAGATGTGGCAGCCCCCTGGAATCGGTTCACAGCATCTCGTTCCGCGTGGGCAGCGGAAGCGAGGCGGCGGAGGTGGGGGTGGAGGTGGCGGGGGCGCCGGACACGTAGCACTCAATGCGTTCACGCTGGCTTGAAGCGAAAACCCTTCGGCCTCGAAGCTGTCGCTGCCATAGCCCTTCAACAGGACTTCGATAAGGTAGTTGCTGAGAAACGACTCCTGACCCAGGACCTCCCACTGGCGCACGTGAACCAACTCGTGCATCAGCAACCCGATCGAAAAACGGAACATCGAGCTCGTGAGACCGCACAACAAGTCAGCAGTCGTGCGAGGTGGCTCGCTGTACAATGAGTCGAAATATGCGTCGCGCATGATGATTAGTCGGTCGAGTGTAATTGCGCCCACTCTCGCATTCGTGAGGTACAGACCGGCCCCTGGCGCACGTTCCGAGACAAGACGTAAGCGCGCTACGTGCCCGGGCTCGAAGCGCGGCCAGCTTACGGGCGCCGAAGCCATGAGTTCGTTCACGATGGTCTGCACGAATGGCGGAAGCTCGGAGCCGGTCTCCGTGAGCACAGCGATCTGGGTTTGTGCTGTGAGGCGGATCGGCTCCAGGAAGTCATCCGCCGGACGCAAAAATCCTCGCACGAACTGGTCGAGCGCAACTTCGGGCGGCATCAGCTGACATTGCAAGGTTTCCCAATGTCCCTCTACGAAAGTTCCTCCGAGAACGCACTCTGGATGCAGACGACACGTGGGTCCGCAGCAATGCACCAAGCCCAAGAACGCACACAGACGCCAGTTATTCTGTGTACACTCGCCCGCATCCAACGGAGAAGGTGGCACCCAGACCGGCTCAAGCAACTCCCAGCAAATGTTGACGTCAGCGCGGGCTCGTCCGCCTGCAGTTAGTACCAGGACGAGAACTACTGCGCTCCTGACCAGGTATCTCATGGCTATCTCCGTCTGACTTTGTTACCAGGCCAGCACGTGCCTGCCGGACGAGCACGAGTTGTCGTAGCTCTGGCCATAGTGGACGGTGGCGTCCAGGCCCATCCTCGATTGAGCTCCGCTGGAAGATCCCAGAGTGATTTATGCACGCGCACCGTGCCAACAATGGACGTTCGGGTTGGCTCCTCCACTTGCACGGTCTGTCAGGGTGCTACTCACCTTCTCCACGCTCGGTTACCTTCTGAAGTTGCCCCGATTCCATGGGTCAACTTCATTGCTGATGTGGATCTGGCTCATCGTCGCGGCCTTCTTCCTCCAGGGCGCGCTGCTGCGCAGTTATTCCCCGTCCTTGCGCCACGCCGAGGGGCATGGCACTCCGGACATCTTCCGGCGCACACGGAGCACTTGCCTGACCCTGGAGGGTAGGTGATCTATTGTCCTGCCTCAGTGTGCCATATGCCCCCTTGGACAGATTGTTCTTGGGTGGCTCGTGCCTACCTTGCGCGCGCTATAGACGCTGGAAATGAGGAGCATGATGCGCACGCGAGGCATGGCATTGTTGGCGGTGGCGTCCTTATGGATGTTCGCCTGCGAATGTGGCAAGCCGACCCCGACGCCCACTCCGACCCCGCAGCCGGAGCCGACACCGGACAGCCCCTACGAGTTGGGGGCGCCACCGCTTGATCGGAGCGTGGGGACCGACCTCTGCACGGCGACTCAGTTCCTCTACACCGGAACGACGGCAATTCAGACCGGGGTAGCGCCCGGGACGATCGACTGCGGACGGGTGGCCGTCCTGCGCGGCAGGGTCCAGACTCGCGAGGGCCAACCTCTCGCGGGCGTCGCCATCAGCGCCCTCAACCACCCTGAGTTTGGCCAGACCCTGACCCGCGATGACGGCAGGTTCGATCTGGCCGTCAACGGGGGCGGTCTTCTCACCGTCAACTACGCCAAAGCGGGGTACCTGCCGATCCAGCGCAAGATCGAGCTCCCCTGGCGGGACTACCTGAGCGTCGAGGACGTGGTGCTCAGCGCTCCAGACCCTCAGGTCACGCTTGTCGCCTTCTCGGCGGGCGCGCCGCTCCAGGTGGTACGCGGCAGCCCTGTGAACGATCGCGACGGCACCCGCCAAGCGACCCTGCTGGTGCCGCCGAGCACCCAGGCCACCCTCGTGCTCCCTGACGGCACAACCCAGACACCGGCGAGCCTGAACGTGCGCGCGACCGAGTACACGGTCGGGGAGATGGGCCCGGGGGCGATGCCGGCCGAGCTGCCGCCCACCAGCGGCTACACCTACTCCGTTGAGTTCAGCGTCGACGAGGCCGTGGCGGCCGGCGCGACCGAGGTGCGCTTCGACAAGCCGCTGATCAACTACACCGAGAACTTCATCAACGCCCCGGTCGGCAGCGCGGTACCGACCGGCTCCTACGACAGAAAGCAGGGCAAGTGGCTCCCCTCGAAGAATGGCCGTGTCGTCAAGATCCTGGGCATGACGAACGGGATGGCAGACCTCGACGTGACAGGCAGCGGTCAGCCTGCCAACGCTAGCGCCCTGGCTGCCCTCGGGGTCTCCGAGGCCGAGCGGGCCAGTCTGGCGACGTTGTACACGGCCGGGCAGAGCCTGTTACGGGTGGAGATCCAGCACTTCAGCCCGTGGGACCACAACTGGCCCTATGGCCCGCCGCCTGGGGCGCAGCCGCCCCAACTCGGGCTCTTGGACAAGGAACCACCGAACCCGTGTCAGACCGGCGGCACGATCATCAAGTGCGAGACGCAGACGCTCGGGGAGACGGTCTCGATCGTGGGCACGCCGTTCAACCTCGTCTACCAGAGCGACCGGGTCCCCGGGTGGACGGCGGCCAAAACGGTGGACATCCCGATCATCGGCCCGGTCATGCCCCCGTTGAAGGGGGTGCGCCTGCTGATTGACATCGCCGGGCGGCGCTTCGAGCAGCGTTGGGCGATGCCCAACCCCTCCAGCCCCAATCCGACGCTGCCGCCGCCAACCCCCAACCTCACCTACCACTTCGCCTGGGACGGCCTCGATGCATACGGCCGCCCCGTCCAGGGGCGGCCGCTGGCGGTCATCCGGGTGATGTACATCTACCCCCTCGAGTACTACGAGGCGGACGATAGATTTCAGGAGAGCTTCGCCCAGTTCGGTCAGAATCTGGACCTGTTTGACGGCCGCGGCGCGTGCCGCAGCGCCAGCCTGGCGGACGGCTACTTCTTCTGCGGGATCCCGATCCAGCAGACGCTGGCCCGCGCGATCGGCCCGTGGGACGTCTCCGCCATCGACGGGCTCGGAGGGTGGACGCTCGACGTCCACCACGGCTACGACCCCAACGAAAAGGTCCTCCACAAGGGCGACGGGACGAAGATCCGCGCCGAGGCGCTCATGCCGGTCGCGCGGCGCATCGCTGGCGGCCAGACAGAGTTTCCGGCGGCCGAGGGCGGCTCCGCTCTGGAGGCAAGACTCGACTATCTCAGCGACATCGCCGTCGGGCCCGACGGCAGCATCTACGAGGCCTCCGGCCTCAACTACAACCACATCCGCCGGATCGATCCGAACGGTGTCATCCGGACCGTCGCAGGTACCGGCACCAAGGGGGATCCGACGGGGGATGGTGGTCCCGCGCTGAGCGCCGTCCTTGGCGATTACGTGAACGGGATCGCTGTCGGGCCGGACGGCAGCATCTACTTCACCACCATCGGGGCCAACTCGCACGGGTATGTGCGCAAGATCGACCCGAACGGGATCATCACGACGATCGCGGGCAGGCGCGACTGGTCGACTGGAGACATGGGGGACGGCGGGCTCGCGGTCAACGCCCAGGTCAGCGCTCCGACCGACGTCATTGTCGGGCCGGATGGCAGTGTCTACTTCGGCGAGCTTAAGACCAGGGTCAACGGATGGAAGGCGCGCGTGCGCAAGATCGATCCGAACGGGATCATCACGATGTTCGTGGGCGGCGGTGCGGACGCCACCCGAGACGAGGACATGGGAGCTGGCGAGCCGGCTCTCCAGCACGAGCTCTCCGAGCCGACGGGCCTCGCGTTTGGCCCCGATGGGACTCTCTACATCGCCCATAGCACTGACAGCATCGTCGTCAAGGTCGCCCCCAACGGTATCCTCACCCGCATCGCCGGCACGAGGAACGGCGGGCACTCTGGCGATGGGGGGCAGGCGATCCTGGCCAGTATCGGCGGACCGACCAACGTGACGGTCGGGCGGGACGGGGCAGTCTACATCCGCGCCGTCGATGGGTTTCCGAGCTCGACCCTCATCCGCAAGATCGACACCCACGGAATCATCACCACGGTCGCGGGGCGAAAAACCGGGCGCGAAGCTGATTGCGACGCCACCGACAACCCGCCTGTTCTCCAGACGTGCATCTCGTCCCACAGCCGCGGGCTCGAAATCCAGCCGGACGGCAGCATCCTCTACAGCGACGGCCGCCACTGGATCCGCCGCATCGCCTCGCCGCTGCCCGGGTTCGGTACCGACTCCTCGTTCATTCCCTCCGAGGACGGGACCGAGTTGTACGAGCTCAGCGGCAACGGCCGGCACCTGCACACCCTGGACGCTGTGACTGGCGCGGTGCGCCATACGTTCGCCTACGACACCGCCGGCCGGTTGTCCACGGCGACCGATGGCGACGGCAACGTCACCCGAATCGAGCGCGACGCAGACGGCAAGGCCTTGGCCATCGTCAGCCCCGACGGCCAGCGCACAGGCCTGACGCTGGACGCCAACGCCTACTTGGCAAGCGTCACCAGCCCGGCGGGCGAGACGGCCCGAATGACCTACGGATCAGGCGGGCTCCTGGCCACGTTCACCGACCCGCGGGGAGGAACCGCGCGCTTCGAGTACGACGCGGTGGGCCGGCTGGTCCGCGACACGGATGCAGCCGGCGGGGTCCAGTCGCTGTTGCGAAGCGAGACGATCGACAGTCTGAGCGTGACGGTCCGGAGCGACCTCGGGCGGGAAACCACCTTTGCGAGCCAAGTGCTCTCCACCGGCGACCGGCTTCGGACGGTCCGCAAACCTGGCGGCGCCCCATCGACGTCGCTGGTCGGCACGGACGGCACGCAGACGCTGACTGATAGCACCGGGGTGAGCAGAGCCCTGACGCTCGCCCCGGACCCTCGGTGGGGGATGCGGGCTCCGGTAACGAAGTCCCTGTTCGAAGCGACGCCGAGCGGCCTGCGCCGCGAGATCACCGCCAAGAGGACGCTGGACTTGGCGGATCCCACGAACCCGCTCAGCCTGCGCTCGTTGACGGACCAGTTCACGGTGAACGGCCGGACCTACACCAGCGCGTATTCATCTGCCACCAGGACGCTCACCACTCTCACACCTTCGCGACGCCAGGCGAAGATGGTCCTCGACGGCCAGGGGCGAGCGGTGCAGGCGCAGGTCGGCACGCTCTCATCGACGAGCTACGCGTACGACAGCCGCGGTCGGCTGAGCAGCATCACGCAGGGGAGCGGGGCCGACGCGCGCACCGGGACCTTGAGCTACAATAGCGCCGGCTATCTGGACACGATCACCGATCCCCTCGGACGGACGACGAGCTTTGGCTACGACGTGGCTGGGCGTCTGACGGCGCAGACCCTGCCCGGCGGTCGGGTGATCCGCTACACCTACGATCCAAGCAGCAACCTGACCAGCATCACGCCGCCAGGGCGGCCCGCCCACAGCTTCAGCTATACCCCGGTGAACCTGCCTGCGGCTTATACGCCGCCGACGGTGGGGGCGGCGGCCCATCAGACGCTCTACGCCTACAACACGGTGCGCCAACTGCTCCGCTTCACGCGCCCGGACGGCCAGACTGTCGACCTGGGCTACGACAGCGCCGACCGGCTCAGCACCCTGTCGTTGCCGACCGGACAGCATGGCTACACGTATGATCCGACTACCGGCAACCTTGTGACGAACACTGCTCCGGGTGGGACCACGCTTACCTACACCTATGACGGCTCGCTGCTGACTCGCGCCGCCTGGAGCGGCGCGGTCTCGGGCACCGTCAACCGCACTTACGACAACAGCCTCCGCGTCAGCTCCCAGAGCGTCAACGGCGGCAATACGGTCGATTTCCAGTACGACAATGACAGCTTGTTGGTCCACGCGGGGAGCGTATCGCTCAGCCGCGACCCCCAGACCGGCTTGATCACGGGGACGACGCTCGGAAACATGACCGATACACGCACCTACAACAGCTTCTCCGAGCTCGTCGGCTACAGCGCCGCCTCCGGCGGCACCAGCCTCTTTGCTGTCGACTATGCACGTGACAAGCTGGGACGGATCACCCAGAAGGTCGAAACAATCGGCGGATCGACGAAGACCTATAGTTACACTTACGACCCGGCCGGTCGGCTGACCGAGGTCAAGGTCAACAGTGCGACCGGAGCCGCGTATACGTACGACAGCAACAGCAACCGGCTGAGCTACACCGGACCCAGCGGTACCGTCACCGGCAGTTACGACGACCAGGATCGGCTCACGCGGTATGGCGCCACCACGTTCGGCTACACCGCGAACGGTGAGCTGCTCATAAAGAGCACCAGTGGTCAGACCACGACCTACCAGTACGACGCGCTCGGCAACCTCCTCACCGTCCGCCTCGCGAACGGCACCTCGATCGAATACCTGATCGACGGACAGTATCGCCGCATCGGCAGGAAGGTGAACGGAGCTCTTGTGCAGGGGTTTCTCTACCAGGATGATCTGCGGCCCATAGCCGAACTGGACGCATCTGGCAACGTCGCCAGCCTCTTCGTCTACGCCAGCCGTGCAAACGTGCCGGACTACATGATCAAGAGCGGCACGACCTACCGCATCGTCGCCGACCATCTGGGCAGCCCTCGTCTCGTCGTCAACACGACCACCGGCCAGATCGTGCAGCAACTCGACTTCGATGAGTTCGGCAGCATGTTGAGTGATACGAATCCCGGCTTCCAGCCGTTCGGCTTCGCAGGCGGCCTCTACGACCGTGACACAGGTTTCGTCCGCTTCGGTGCCCGCAATTATGATGCGGAAACCGGACGGTGGACGAGGAAGGATCCGATCGGGTTCATGAGCAGGGATGTAAACTTATACGCGTATGTCGCGAATGATCCCGTCAACAACGTCGACCCGTCCGGCTATTTGGGCTTCGGTGGATCGATCGGCGTGGGAGCGGAAATGGGCTTGGGTCATGGGGCAGCCGCTCAGGCAAGTGTCGGTAACGCTGCCTTCTGGGGAGGCGAATCTGGCTTGAACATGGGATCTTACTATAGCCACGGTGGATTTTTGGGTGGAGACCAGGGGGGCTGGCAATCGGTCACGTCGGAGGTCGGCTCCGTCGTCGGTGCAGGTGCAGGGGTCGGTTGGCAGCTATTTGTTACAAATGCCACGTCAGTTAACGATCTGGCGGGGCCCTTCACCTCTCTTCAGGCAGGCATCGGTATATTCGGTATCCAACTCGCAAGTGACGGGCGGATATATCAGTTCAGCTTCGGTATCTCCAAATCATGGGGCGAGAGTTTCAGCATTTACAAAACCACGACTGTTCCGATCGACTCGACGGCTCCGTGCCCATGAGGCGGTGGAATCGTCAGACGCGCATAGGCTGCCCCCTGACTCACTGCGCTATGCTCAGACAGCTGTGCCCGACGCCGCTCTGGTTGACGCGCAGCTGGCGGACATCCGCGAGAAGCTGGCGACACTGAGCGCCGCCAACGAATGGCTGACCGCCGAGCGCGACGAGTACCGCAAGCTGTACCTGGAGATGCTCGAGCTGTGCCGAAAGCTCGAGCGCGGCATTGTTGGCCGGAAGCGCGAGCTATGCTTCGATCCAGTCCGCCACCTCTCAACAGGCCTTCAATCCTTCCTATGCTTTACATCTCCCCCAGCATGTCCTTGGCCGCGTTGTTCGACAGCGCCGCGTCGATGTCTTCCCGCGTATAGGTCGCCGCCCGCCAGATCGTCTGCTCGACCGCGGGGTCACACCCAGCCCGGCGGGCGCGCTTGGGCACGCCGGCACCTGCGGGGCCGCTTCGTCCTCTGCCAGGATGACGGCCAGCCGCTCACGGCGGGCAAGATGGAGCGACCGCTTCGTCGCGCCCTCAAGCGGGCAGGCATCAGCCGCGAGGAGGGGCGGATCGGCTGGCACGACCTGCGCCACACTCTACGGGAGCCTTCTTGCGATGCGTGGAGTCGCGCTCAAGGTGATCCAGGGGTTGATGTGTCACGCGACGATCGAAATGACGATGCGCTATGCCCACCTGAGCCCCGACACGAACCGTCAGTACAAAAGCACCTTGCCCGCTCGGAAGAAGCACGCCCGCGTCTCGTCCGCCCCGTCCATCGCGGCGTCGATCTCCCCCGCGTCCACCTGGCCCAGATTCTCCGTACGAGACCAGTAGTTGTCCGTGCCTCGCCGTACCACCTCCAGCTGGCCGCCGTGGACGAAGGCCAGCCGGGGAGCACCTCCCGAGTCTGCGGCGACGGAGAACTGCGACAGTGAGAAGCTCTCCACCGCGGACACGGTCACCGTGCTGGCGCTCACGGGGGTGGCGAGCACCACCCGGTGCAGCCCCGTCGCGCTGAGGACCAGCGGCCCCGCGGGCGCCCAGGCCGTGGAGATGCGCGTACCGCTCAGGTTCGCCGGCAGCGTCAGCGCCTGCGCCGCGCTCCCGCTCTTCCAGGCCCCCAGGAGGTTGACGCCGTAAGGAATGAAGAGCGTCCCACTGGGGCTGAAAGAGGCCTCGCCCTGCGGCGGCTGGCCCGAGTTGGCCCCGAGCGGGAAGGACACCACCTCCGCGGTCCAGGTCGCCGTGCCCGTCCGGAAGGCCACCGCGGTGCGCCACAGCGTCCCCCCCGTCGGCACGCTGCCGTACCAGCCATAGACGAGGGTGGGCCGCTGGCTGTTGGAAGGATCCAGGGCCATGGAGAGCTGCGCGCCCGTCTGAAACGGCACCGTGGCGGAGTCCACGCGCTCGCGGGTCCACACGCCGGTGGAGCTGGAGCGGGTGGCGTACCAGAGCCCCCGGCTCGCCAGGGAGTACACGAGGTGCGGCGTCCCATCCGCCGCGACGGCCATTGCCAGGGACGTCTCGAGCGGGCCTCCGGTGTTGAACCCCAGGCCATCCACTTGCTGCATGGCCCACGTGGTGCCCGTCAGCGTGCCGTACCACAGCGAGGCGTGCGTCACGCCGCGGAAAGCCAGGTGCGCCACCGCGCCGCGCATCTCCAGCTGGCATGCGGTGCCAAAGCGCTCGAAGCCCTCGGCCACCACCGCCGGGACGCGGACGTAGGGCGTCACGGTGAGGGTCTGTGTCGCCGTGG
>NZ_DASPHO010000296.1:0-6721 GCF_035629615.1 Hyalangium sp.
TGGTGGCCGCCGAGGCCGGACACGAGAGGATCGTCCGCTCGCTGCTGGCCGGTGGGGCCGAGCCGATGCTCACGGACGACATGGGTGAGACGGCGCTGCTGATCGCCGCCGCTCATGGCCACCCGGCAGTGTGCAAGCTGCTGATGCCCCACGCGCGCGAGGATGAGCGCGACCTGGCCCAGCAGCTCCTGCGGGGCTCCGGGAACCTCATGGAGGTGCCGCCGGGACCTCCGGATGAGGGGCCCAAGCCGAGCGACACGCGCCGCAAGCTCGCCGAGGCGGGCGCGTACGTATCCAGCAAGCTTGGGGACGAGGGCCCGACCAAGCGACTGGCCCGGCTGCTGCGCTCGGAGAAGAGCCGCAAGTAGAGCGGATCCACGCCGGCCTCACGGCTGCGCCCGCGCGCGATATGTCCACCCCCGTCGCGCGTTCTCCTCTTGCTGGGGGCAGGCAGACTCCGACCTTGCGGAGCTCAAAGGCAGGCCCCTGAACCGGAGCTCTGGGAGGAGCCGCCATGAAGTCCTGTGTCGTCCGTTGGAGCCTGAGCCTGGGCGTGGTGATGGTGCTGAGCGGCTGTGCTGCGGCGCGTCATCGGGAGGCGCTCTATGATCAGGCGAACCGGCACGTGTATGCGCAGCCCATCGAGAAGGTCTGGCCTCAGGTGGTGAAGCTCGTGGCGGCCGAGGGCTACCCGCCTCGGAATGGGAATGACGAGTTCATCCTCGTCACCGAGTGGCGCAACGACATGATGGAGTCCCGCGTGGTCAGCTCCGCCTCGAGGCTCTATGCCGAGGGCTATCGCGTCGACAGCAACACCAGCCTGGTGCGCGTCTTCCGGCAGACGATCTTCACCGGAAACAAGGGGATGATGAACGCGAGAGAGAACTCCCTCACCAGCAGCATGACGGTGGCGGCCGCGGGGGACATCAATCCGTTCGCCGAGGATCCCATCAAGATGAACCAGTTCCTGGGCACCTCCGCGGACCACACGCCGCTCACCCGTGCACCGGCGCAGCTGACCCGCAGCTTCAGCCGGGACGGAGAGCTGGAGTGGAAGCTGCTCCAGTTCGTGGATGGCCAGGCGGCGCAGGCCATTGAGGCCCACATCACCCAGCAGGAGAACAAGTAGCCCCGGCGTGAGCCCGAGCGGGCTACTCGGGCTTGGCGTGCACCGTCGGGCCCGGCGTCACCGTGGCCGCGCCCCCGGACTTTGTCTCCAGGGCGTCGGCCACCAGCTCGGCGATGTCCTTGACCTGGATGTTCTCCTCGCGGCCGGTGTCGTTCACCGCGTCGCGCAGCATCGTCGAGCAGAACGGGCACGCCACCGCCACCACGCCCGTGCCGCCCTTCTCCTTGTAGTCGCCCACCAGGCCTGGCTTCTTCTTGTCGGCCGCGTCCGGGAACGGCGTGCTCGCATCCTCCGCGTGCTTCAGCGTCAGCGCCGCCTCGTTCATGCGGTTGTGGTTGATGCGCGTGCCGATGTGCTCCTCCATCCACATCCGCCCGCCGCCCGCGCCACAGCAGAAGCCCTCGCGCTTGTTGCGCTGCATCTCGACGACTTCCAGCCCGGGGATGGCCTTGAGCACCTCGCGCGGCGCCTCGAACACCCCGTTGTGCCGGCCCAGGTAGCACGGGTCGTGGTACGTCAGCTTCGTGTTCATCACCTGCGACAGCTTGATGCGCTTGTCCTTCAGCAGCTCGTTGATGAGCTCTGTGTGGCTGATGACGCGGTACTCGCCGCCGAACTCCGGGTACTCGTTCTTGATCGTGTTGAAGCAGTGCGGGCACTGGGTAATCACGGCCTTCACCCCCAGCCCGTTCCACGCCTCCACGTTCATCTTCGCCATCGTCTGGTACAGGTACTCGTTGCCCATGCGGCGCGCCGTCTCGCCGTTGCACATCTCCTGCTTGGACAGCGTCGCGAAGCTCACCCCCGCCTCGCGGAGGATCTTCACCAGCGAGCGGCTCACCTTCTTCTGCTTGTCGTCGTAGCTGCCCGCGCAGCCCACGAAGAACAGGTACTCGTACGGGCCGCCCCCGTCTCCCCACGTGGGCAGCTTCAGGTCCTCCGCCCACTCGTCACGCCGGTCCTGGCCAATGCCCCACGGGTTGCCCTGCCGCTCGATGCCCTCGAAGACGCGCTGGATCTCCTGCGGGAACTCCGCCTTCACCTGCACCTGGTAGCGGCGCATGTCGATGAGGCGCGGGATGTTCTCGATGAACACCGGACACGCCGTCTCGCACCAGCCGCAGCTCGTGCAGGCCCACACCGTCTCCGCCTTCAGGGCGCTGCCGATGATCTCCGGTAGCGGCTCCTTCGTGCCGCTGGGGCCGTAGCCCTCCTCCACCCACTGCTCGTGGTCCCAGATCCAGTGCTTCAGGTCCTGGTTCACGCCCTTGTGCGTCAGCGGCTTGCCGGTGATGTACGTGGGGCAGTGCGTCTGGCAGCGGCCACACTCGGTGCAGGAGTACAGGTCCAACCCCTGCTTCCACGTCAGATCCTTCACCGTGGCGGTGCCGAACTCCTCCTTCTCCAGGTTGGGCGTGCCCAGCTTGCCGCTGGCCCGGGTGCGCTGGAAGAAGACGTTGGGCAGGCCGGTGATGATGTGGAAGTGCTTGCCCAGGGGCAGGAAGTTCAAAAAGGCGAAGATGATGACCAGGTGGGTCCAGAACCCGACCAGCCCCACCACGTGCGCGCCCGTGGGGCCCAGCGCCTTCATCCCCAGGCCTATCGTGCTCGTGGTCGGCTCCCACCACACGAAGCCGCCGTTCTGCGCCACCATGTGACTGCCGCCGAAGGCGAACTCCGTCACCATCAGCCCGCCGATGAAGCCGAGGATCAGGTAGGCCTCCCAGGAAGGCGTCATCCGGTCCGGCTTCACCTTGGCGCGCAGGAAGGCGAAGTACAGCACGCCCAGCACCGCCAGCGTCGCCACCACATCCTTGACCAGCAGGTAGACGCGGTAGCCGTCGAGCACCCTCGGGTTGCTGGTCCAGAACGAGTTCTCCAGGTTCGTGAGCACCCCCACCGCCGTCTCGCTGAAGCCCATGGTGATCAGCATGAGGCTGCGCAGCTGCAGCACCAGGAACGCCAGGAAGATGAAGACGTGCATCAGCCCGGGCGTGAACTCCTCGGGATCCACCATGCGCTGCTGCCCGAAGCCGAAGCGCAGCAGCTGCTTGATGCGGAAGGGAATGTCGTCCAGCCGGTTCTCCCCCTTCATGCCCAGCAGGACGCCTGTGCGGCCCGCCATGGTCATGACGAAGAAGGAGACGGCAACGACGATGAGCAGGCCTGTGATGATGGGGCTCATAGGGCTCGGGGCGCTCGGTGGCCAGGGCGACGGGTGGCCTTCTTGCCGCAATGCGGCAAAGACAGACCCCAAACCTAACAGGGGTGATTCGCGAATCAAGCGCTCAGGTGCCCCTCACGACTGGGTCGCAACAGAGGCCAGGGCGCGTGCCTGCTCCCGGGCCGGCCGTCGGCACCCCGCCACGGAGGGGCTCGGCCCTCGTGCTAAGCAGCGAGGCCTATGCGTTCCCTGGTCTCTCTCCTGGTGCTCGTGCTCCTGGCGGGCTGTGGCTCGCTGAAGGGGTGTGGCAGCTCGGCCTCCGCCCCCGCGCCCGTTTCGCCCCCTGCTGCCTCGGCTTCGGTTCCGCGCCCCTCCACTCCCGAGCCCCCCGAGGCGCGCTTCGCCCGGAAGTATTTCGTCATCGTCCACTCCTCGCCCACGCCCGGGGAGGGGCAGGAGGTTGTCGAGAAGCTGCGGGCGGCCCGCCTGGGCGCGGAGGTACAGCGGCTGTCCACCACGCCGTTCTCCTCCCTGCGCCCGTGTCTTGAGGTGATGGTGGCTGGGGCCTTCGAGGACAAGGACGTGGCGCTGGCCCTCTCGGGGCGGCTGGATGGCGCGGGCGTGAAGAACTACCTGAAGAACGCGGGAGCGCTTGCGCAGGACTGGGAGCGGCGCGAGGCAAGCTGCCGCGAGCAGGCAGCGGCGCAGGCCGCGGTGGCTGCGCGCACGGGCTCGTCCCCAGATCCTCGCTTCGTGGACCTGCGCGGCACCCGGACCTTTGTCCTCTTGAGCAGCGAGCCCCAGGACACACCGGGCGCGCAGCTGCGCCCCGTGGGAGCGGACTGGGGCTTCTGGATGGCCTCGCTCCCGAAGGATCCCACCGGTGCCTTCAAGCAGGGGAGCACCTTCGACGTGTACGACGAGAAGGGTCTGCTGAAGGCCGGCTGCCGCGTGAAGGGGTTTGCCTCGCTCAACCGTGGCATTCCCCACTTCGGGTACTTCCAGCAGCGGGAAGCTCCGGACAGCCCTGGCTGCGGCAATGCCTGGCCTGCGGCCGAGCTGGAGTGCTCGTTCGTGGGCACACGCGCCATGGAGCAGAACGCCATTGTGTTTGCCCTGCCGGGTGGCGCGCCGGCGCCCCGGTACTTCTCCCTGGGGAGCGACCTGCCCGGGCCCTTGAAGGCCGCTCAGGAAGCGGCCCTGAGAGGCCTGCCCGCGTTCACGAAGATGCGCGCGGAGGGCGAAGAGCATGCCAGGAAGCAGGGCCTGCCCCTGCAGGAGTCCCTGAAGCTGTCTGCCGCCTCGGTGAGAGGACGCCAGGTGGTGGTGGGAGTCGCGCGCTTCCAGACTGGCGAGGGCCACACCCCGTGCGGAGGGCCGGACTTCCAGGCCTCGGTGTCGCGTGTGAGGGCCGTGAGTGATGACGGTCAGGAGACGCCGGTGGGTGAAGGGGTCGACGGTGAGAGCATTGTCGCGGTGCTGGACTTGGAGGGAGACGGGCGCGTGGAGCTGCTCATGCGGGAGACGATGGACGCTCAGCGCATGGCGATCGTGCGCGAGGACGGCGCTCACATAGCGGCCAGCTTCCTGCCCAACTGCGACTGCGGCTGCTGAACCCTGGGCCTGTCGCAGCGGCTCGGTCAAGGGCGCCAAGCATCCAGCATCCGACGCGAGCAGCCGGGCGGGCGTGCGCTGCCCGACGTGCCTGAGGGCCGACTCCCTCAACGGGTTTACACGTCCTGATGACGTGCCCACTTTGGCGGTAAATCGGTCAATGAATGCTGTGGGGGCACCGCATGGGGCGGGTTCCCGTCGACCGAACAGGGGGGGCGCCCGCCGAGGGGCGAGTGGATTCCACCGCCTACCCGGAACGCCGTCGCGGAGCGCCCGGAGGTGCAGCATGCGGCACGACGACACGACGTACCTGGACGACGACAACATGGGCTTCGTCGTCCTCGGAGATGATGGGGAGACTGAGGGTGTCCTCCCTGTGACCGTCACCGCGGGAGGCCGGCAGTGGGCCTACAGTGAAGAGGCCTGGGGCGGCTGGGATCCCGAATAGTGGCGAGTGCCCCCGCGGCTCGCGGCAGCGCGGGGGCTCCCGATGTCGAGCAAGCAGAGCGCTGGTCCTCGGGTCGGAGCTCCCCGTCGAGCTCCCCGAGCCTTCACTCGTACCAGATCTCGATCTCATAGCCGTCCGGATCCGCGACGTAGGCGAACGGATAGCCCGGAGAGAACTCGCCTCGGCGCAGGAGCTTGCCCCCGGCCCGCTCAGCCTCGCTTACGGCGAGCTCGATGTCGGCCGGATCCATGAGGCGGAACCCGAAGTGTGCGATGCCTCCCGAAAGGCCCGCCCCCTGAGGGTCCAGCTCGAAGGCGAGGACGTCATGGCTGCCCGGGCCCAAGGCCTGGATGGTTTGCGCGTCCCGGAAGTACTCGCGAACTCCGAAGAGCTGCTCGTAGAAGCGCAGCGAGCGCTCGGGGTCTCGCACCTTCAAGGCGAGGTGGGTCAGCCCATGCGTCTTGACCATGTTGCCTCCGCGCGAGCCCGAGGGCTCTGGTGAGATCGCCCCAAGCACGAGTACTCTGTCGGGAGGCTCAGAGAAAGCCGTGGCTCAATCGGCAGACCTTGTAACCTCCTGGAATCCTTGAGATGAGGAGGAGTGTGAGACGCGCCGAGCGGTCCTGCCGTCCTCCTCATTAAGGAACACGGCACAATAGTCCTCATCCGGTGAGGGAAACTGCATGAAGCTGACGGCCTGGGCAGTAGAGCGCGACCACGAGCAGGGGAGGGAAGTCTCCCTGCTCGTTACCCTGGAAGCGGATGCGGATGCCCCGCGCGCCCCCGTCGCCGTCAATCTCCTCATTGATCGGTCTGCCTCCATGCGCGGCGCACCGCTCGTCGCCGCCGTCGAGGCTGCCCAGGCCCTCGTCGCCCAAGCCGGACCTCGCGACTACATCGGCCTGCTCGCCTTCGACGGCGTGCCCGAGCAGATCCTCCCCGTGCGCGCCATGGAGCCCGGTGCCAAGGCCGAGCTCGCCGAGAGTCTCTCCTCCCTCGAGACAGGCTCCGGCACTGCCCTCTATGAGGCCGTGGACCTGGGCGCCGCCGCGCTCCGCCGCGTCCTCGTTCCCGGCGCACGGCCCAAGCTGCTCCTGCTCACCGATGGAGAGCCCTCCGTCGGCAAGTCCGCTGTCGTCGACTTCCGCCAGCTCGGCTCCAAGGTCGCCGAGTCCGGGCTCACGCTGCACGCGCTCGGCCTCGGCCGCCACTACATGCCGGAGATCCTCGAGGCGCTCACCAGCGCCTCCGGCAATGGCTTCTCCCACGCCGACGACGCCGAGGCCCTTCCCACCACCGTGGCCGGCATTGTCACCGAGCTGTTCGGTGAGGTCGCCTCCGACGCCCGCATCCACGTGCTGCCCTC
>NZ_DASPHO010000297.1:0-10357 GCF_035629615.1 Hyalangium sp.
CCGGAGCACACCGATGCAGCCATCCGGGGGCTTCAGGAAGCGGGCCGTCGCTCGGTCTTCGTGTACTCACCGGGCGCGGGCCCCGGCAACATCTTCCCGAATGATCTCCAGCGGATCCGGAGCCAGTACTTCTCCTCGACCGATCAGCTCCTGACCCTGGCCATGGGCGGGGAGGTGTTCGACCCTGCGTTCCGGACCTACTGGGCGATCGCGCGCCAGAACGGGCTGCACATCGTGTCTCACCTCGTCGGCAGCCTCGACCAGGCGACGCTCGTGGAGCAGCTCGCGAGTGAGGGCCTGCTCGGACCTGACCTCGACTTCATCCACGCCACCCGCATCTCGGAGGGCTCCTGGCAGGCGATCGCCGAGTCGGGTGCGAGCGTCTCGCTGGCGGCCCCGATCGAGATGGCCATGCGGCACGGCATGCCGCCGATCCAGGCCGCGCTCGATCATGGCGTCCAGCCCGCGCTCAGCACCGATGTCGAGTGCACGATGACCGCGGACTTCTTCACCCAGATGCGGACCGTCTTCACGCTTCAGCGGGCGCTCATCAACGAGCGCGCGCTGAATGGCGAGACGAACCTGCCCGAGCTCCTCACGTCCCGCGATGTGATCCGCTTCGCTACGGTCGAGGGGGCCCGGGGGGCCCGTCTCTCCCACAAGATCGGCTCGCTGACTCCGGGCAAGGAGGCCGACATCATCCTGCTGAGGGCGGATGCCATCAATGTGGCCCCGCTCAACAATGTGCCGGGGGCCGTCGTGACGTTGATGGAGCGCAGCAACGTGGACACGGTCATCGTCGCGGGAAAGATCCGAAAATGGCGAGGAGCCCTGGTCGACGTGAACTGGGCCCACCTCCGCGCCGCCCTCGAGGCGTCCAGGGACTACATCTTCCAGGCGGCGGGAGTCCAGCGCGTGCTCTTCTGAGGCGGCAGCTCCGGGGCCTTGCGTGAGCGCGGCCCAGGCGGTGGACTCCCATCCATGTTGAAGCTCCCGGGTTACACGATCCATCGTCCGGTCCGCGTCAATGGCTCGAACATGCTGTTTCAGGCGGTGCACGAGGCGGATGGCGCATCGGTCATCATCAAGACGCCGGTGGGCCCCGCCGTCGGCCCGCGCGAGGACGAGCGGTATCGCCGGGAGTACAGCATCCTGCAGCGGCTCCTGGGCGTGCGCGGCGTCACCCGGCCCTATGGCTGCGAGCGGGTCAACGGCCGCCCTGTCCTGATCCTGGAGGAGGTGCAGGGGGTGGCCCTCTCCGAGGCTGCGGGCAAACCCTTCGAGGTCGCCCGCTTCCTCGAGCTGGCCGTCTCCCTGAGCTCGACCCTTGCGGAGATCCACCTCCGGGGCGTCATCCACAAGGACATCAAGCCCTCCAACATCATCCTCCCCCCCTCGGGCGAGCCGTGCATCATCGACTTTGGCGCCGCCACCCTCCAGCGAACCGAACATGTGGACGCAGCTTCGACCCACCTGATCGAGGGAACGCTGGCCTACATGTCTCCGGAGCAGACCGGGCGCATGAACCGCTCGGTGGACTACCGCACCGACTTCTACTCGCTGGGCGTGACGTTCTACGAGCTCCTCACGGGAGCCCGGCCGTTCCAGGGGCGTGACGCGCTCGAGTGGTTCCATGCCCACATGGCACAGCTGCCGAGGCCACCGCACGAGCTCATCTCCGGCGTCCCGCCCGTGCTGTCCGCGATCGTGATGAGGTGCCTGGCCAAGGTCGCCGAGGAGCGCTACCAGAGCGCCGAGGGGCTGAGGTACGACCTCGCGGAGTGTGTGGAGGGCCTGCGCCGGGGTGCCCTCGAGCACTTCGTGCTGGGCAAGCGCGACATCCCCAGCCGCTTCCAGCTCCCCCAGCGGCTCTACGGGCGCGACGCCCACGTCGCCACCCTGCTCCAGGGCTTGGAGCGGATCGCGAGCGGAGGGAGGCCCGAGCTCATCCTGGTCCGCGGCTACTCCGGCATCGGCAAGTCGTCGGTGGTCCACGAGCTGCACAAGCCCGTGGTTCAGCGGCGAGGCTTCTTCCTGAGCGGCAAGTTCGATCAGCTCCAGCGAGATGTTCCCTACGCCACCCTGGCCCAAGCCATCCGTGGGCTGGTGCAGCAGCTGCTGGCGGGCACCGACGAGGAGGTCGCCTGGTGGCGTGAGCGCCTGCAGGAGGCCCTCCAGGGCAACGGCCAGCTCATCGTGGAGCTGGTGCCGCAGCTCGCGCTCGTCATGGGCCCGCAGCCGGCAGTCCTGGAGCTTCCGCCCACCGAGGCGCAGCACCGCTTCAACCGGGCGTTCCTCCAGTTCCTCGGAGTCTTCGCCACCGCCGAGCACCCGCTCGTCGTGTTCCTGGACGATCTGCAATGGGCGGACCTGGCCAGCCTCAGGCTCCTCCAGTCCCTCCTCACCGAGGAGGACGCGCCACCCACGCTGTGGATCGGGGCCTACCGCGACAACGAGGTCAGCCCCTCCCACCCGCTGACGATGACGCTGGGGGAGGTGCGCAAGGCGAAGACCCCGGTGACCGACCTCCAACTCGAGCCGCTGAGCCTGGAGCAGCTCCAGCACCTTGTCGGCGATGCGCTCCCCGGCGCGAGGGCGGAGCTCATCGTGCCCCTCTCGGAGCAGGTCCACGAGAAGACCGGCGGCAACCCGTTCTTCCTCCTCCAGTTGATGCTGGCGTTGCACCACGATGGCCTCCTCAGCCGCGCGCCCGGGGGGGGATGGCGGTGGGATGCCGAGGGTGTCCGGGCCAAGGGGTACTCCGACAACATCGTCGACTTCATGGCTCGCAACCTGCACCAGCTTCCTGCGAGCACCCAGCACCTGCTCACCCTGGCGGCGTGCGTGGGAAACAGCTTCTCCCTCGGGATGCTGGCCATCATCTCCGGCATGGAGGCGGGCGAGACGGAGCGTGGCCTCGAGTCGGCGCTCCAGGAGGGCCTGGTGGTGCGCAGCGCCCCGGAGCAGTACCGGTTCCTGCACGACCGCATCCAGCAGGCGGCGCATGCCCTCATCCCCGAAGGAGCGCGCAAGGCGATCCACCTGCGCATCGGGCGCCTGCTGCTGGAGAGCCTGTCTCCCGAGGAGGGGCGCGAGAAGCTCTTCGAGATCGTGAGCCAGCTCAACACCGGGGTGGAGCTGATCCACAGTCCCGAGGAGCGCCACCGCCTCGCGCGCCTGAACGCCGAGGCGGGCTGGAGGGCCCGGGCTTCGAGCGCGCACGACTCGGCCGCCGCCTATCTCTCGATGGCCTTCGCGCTCATCCCGGGCGACCCCTGGGAGATGGACCACGCGCTGGCCTTCAAGGTGCAGCTCGATCAAGCAAGCAGCGAGCTCATGAGCGGCAACGCCGCCAAGGCCCGCCGCCTGCTGGAGGGGCTGCGCTCCCGAGCCCGGAGCCGGGCGGACATCGCCGCCGCCTACGGCCTGATGCATGAGGTGCACCTCATCGCCGGCGAGATCGAGGCCTCCGTCGCCGGCCTCCTGGAAGGACTGGCCCTGCTGGGCATGCCGATGCAGCCGCATCCCTCATGGGAGGAGGCCGTGGCCGCCCGCGAGGAGGTCCAGGCCCTGCTGGGAGCTCGCCCCATCGAGAGCCTCGTCGAGCTGCCGCTGATGACGGACGCGGACATGAAGCCGGTGATGAGCCTCCTGGCCCGCCTCTTCCCATCGGCCTACTTCACCGACAACAACCTGCTCATCCTCCATGTCTGCCGGATGGTCTCCCTGAGCCTCCGCTACGGCAACACCAACGAGTCCGTGATCGGGTACAGCTCGCTCGGAGTGCTGCTCGGGAAGTTCTTCAAGAGCTATCAGGAGGGCTACGCCTATGGCGTGCTCGCCTGCGCGCTCGTCGATCGGTACAACCTGTCCAACGAGCGGGTCCGGGCGCTCTTCAACCTGGAGATGATCAGCTACTGGTGCCGACCCTTGGCCGCCGCGCATGAGCTCGCCCTGAGCAGCTTCCAGCACGCGCTCCAGACCAACAGCTACGTGTTCGCCTGCTATATCGTCGGCCATATCGTCTGGAACCGGCTGGCCATGGGGCACACCCTGGACGACGTCTACGAAGACGCGGTCACCCGGATGGACTTCATGCGCAAGACCGGCTTCGTGGGGGTGATGGAGACCACCCTCATCGTCGTGCGCTATGTGCAGCAGCTGCGGGACCGCTCGCCCTCGCTCGGCACGCTGGACGGGGAGGGCTTCGACGAGAGGGCCTTCGAGGCCGGGCTGACGCCGGCCCACATGAGCACCATGGTGTGCCAGTATTGGCTCGCCAAGATGCAGGCACGCTTCATGTGCGGCTCCTACGCGGAGGCCCGTGAAGCGGGGGACAAGGCGGCGAGGTTCGTCTGGTCCTTCACCGGCATCATTCCGCTCCTGGACTATCACCTCTTCCGCGCCCTGACCCTGGTCGCGTGCTGCGAGGGGGCGGAGAAGGAGCAGTTGCAGCGGTACCTCGAGGCTGCCGAGGCGCACCGGCAACAGCTCGAGGAGTGGGCAGGCAACTGCCCTGAGACCTTCCGCGCGCTCGAGCGGCTGGTCTCCGCGGAGCTGGCCCGCATCCGGGGACGCCTGGACGAAGCGCTCCCCGAGTACGAGGAGGCCCTTCGCGAGGCTCGTGAGAACGCCTTCATCCAGCACGTGGCCCTCGTGTGCGAGCTGGCGGCGAACTTCTACCGCAAGCGACAGGCCCCCTTCATCGCGGAGGCCTACGCGCGCGAGGCCCGGGAGGCGTACGCGCAGTGGGGAGCCCAGGGCAAGGTCAAGCAGCTGGACGCCTTGTGGCCGTCCCTTGTGAGCTCGGCAGCCCCCTCGAGCGCCACCAGCACCACCACCTCGGAGTCCAGGGAGATCGACGCGCTCGCCGTGGTCAAGGCTCAGCAGGCCGTCTCCAGCGAGATCGTCCTCGAGCGGCTGGTGTCCACGCTCATGCGGGTCGCCACCGAGAATGCGGGGGCCCAGCGTGGAGCCCTGCTGCTACCGCGCGGTGACAAGCTCGTGGTCGCGGCTGACACGGAGAGCGCCTCGGGCGGCGCGCAGGCCCTGTCGCACGAGGAGGCAGAGGCCGCTCTGCCCTGGACGATCATCTCCTACGTCCGGCGTACGCACGAGCATGTGCTCATCGGCGACGCGGCGGTGTCTCACCCGTTCTCGTCCGACCCCTACCTCGAGCACAGCGGAGCCAGGTCCGTGCTCTGCCTGCCGTTGCTGCGCCAGGAGTCGCTGTCGGGAGTGATGTACCTGGAGAACAGGCTCGCCTCCGGGGCGTTCACACCGGCCCGCATCACGCTGCTGGGGCAGCTCGCCTCGCAGGCCGCCATCTCGATCGAGAACGCACGGCTGTACGCCGAGGTCCAGCGCACCGAGGCCGCCCTGCGCAGCGCCAACGACGAGCTGGAGCGGCGAGTGCAGGAGCGCACGCGTGAGCTCAAGCAGGCTCAGGTCCAGCTGGTGGACACTGCCCGCGCGGCGGGCATGGCGGAGATTGCCTCCAATGTGCTGCACAACGTCGGCAACGTCCTCACCAGCGCTGTCATCAACCTGGAGCAGATGCGCGCTGCGGTCGAGTCCTCGCGCCTGGACCGGGCGGCTCAGCTCTCCGCCATGCTCAAGGAGCACGGTGATGATCTGGTGGGGTTCTTGACGCACGACCCGCGTGGCCGCGTCCTGCCGGGTTACCTCATGGCCCTCACCGAGGAGCTCCGCCACGAGCGGACCCAGCTCCGAGCGAGCCTGGGTGAGATGGGCCTGCACATCGAGCACATCCGTGCCATCGTCCGAGTGCAGCAGGATTACGCCAAGACTTCACTCATTCTCGATGAGTGGGACCTTGTCCAGCTCATCGAAGACAGCCTGCGTTTCCAGCTGGCCGCGCTGCAGCGCCACGGCATCTCCGTGAAGCGCGAGTTCGCCTCCATGCCCAGGGGGCGGGTGGACAAGCACAAGGTGCTGCAGATCCTCATCAACCTCATCAGCAACGCCAAGTACGCCATGGACGAGGTCCCCGAGGGGCAGCGTCACCTGACCGTGCGGCTCGCGGCCCTGGAGAATGTGGCCCGGATCCAGGTGGTGGACAGCGGCATGGGCTTCACGCAGGAGATCCGCAAGCAGCTCTTCGCGCATGGCTTCAGCACGCGCAAGGAGGGTCATGGCTTTGGCCTGCACTCGAGCGCGCTGGCGGCGCAGGTGATGGGGGGGAGCCTCCTGCTGGAGAGCGAAGGTCCCGGCAAGGGCGCCACGGCCACGCTCACGCTCCCGCTCCAGCAGTCTCTCTGACGAGGCAGCTGGCCCTACCCCGCGGTGAACTCCCGGCCTATATTCAGCCCCACCACTCCCCGACACTTCGTGAGCTGACACTTGGGCCTCCCCCTCCAGGACCTTCTTCGCCGCATGCTGCTCATCCGGACCCTCGAGGATCGGCTCGGAGCGCTCTGCCGCGAAGGCAAGGCACCGATGATCGCCGCGTCCACGGGCCAGGAGGCCGCCGCCCTCGGCGTGATTGACACCCTGGGCCCTGACGATCTCCTGCTCACCAACCACCGCAGCATGAGCCACCTGCTCTCACGCGGCGCGGATCCGGGGCGGGTGCTCGCCGAGATCTTAGGGAAGCGGACCGGCTACTGCCAGGGCAAGGCCTCCCACCTGCACCTCTCCATTCGCGAGCTCGGGATCATGCTCACCTCGACGGTCGTGGGCGCTGAGCTGTCGCTGGCGCCGGGAATCGCGCTGGGTGCGTCCATGCAGGACTCCTCCGGAATCGTCGCCTGCTTCTTCGGCGATGGCGGCGCGTGCGAGGGAGTGTTCCACGAGTCCCTCAACCTCGCGGCCCTCTGGGAGCTGCCCATCCTCTACGCCTGCGAAAACAACAACTGGCAGGCCTTCGTCTCCGTCAAGGAAGCGCTACCGACCGCGCGCATCGCCGACTTCGCGGCGTCCTACGGGATCAAGAGCCAGAGCATTGACGGCACGGACCTCGAGGCTGTCCGCGAGGCCGCTCAGGCCGCTCAGGCCTACGTGCGCAAGGAGCGCCGGCCCTTCCTGTTGGAGACCCACTGCCCCCGGCTACGGGGACACGCCGTGCTCGATCCCATGCACTATGTCGATGCGGAGGAGCAGGCCGCCGGGTGGGCGCGTGATCCCCTCGTTGCGCTCTCTCAGCGCCTGGCCCAGGCGGGCGTGCTGTCCGACGAGGCGCGGGCGCAGATGCAGCGCGAGGTGGACCTGGAGGTAGAGCGGGCGGTCGCGTTCGCGATGGAGTCTCCCTACCCCGGCCCCGAGGAGCTGCTCACCGACGTCTTTGCCTAAAGGTGCGCCTCGCCCATGAAGACCCTGACGATGTTGCAGGCTATCGAAGAAGCCATCTTCGAAGAGATGGCGCGTGACCCCCGTGTGCTGACCTTCGGCGAGGGAGCGACCGTCAAGTGGAGCCAGCTCCGGCAGGCCTACGGGCCGAAGCGGGTCCGCACCACTCCACTGTCGGAGGGCATCATCGCCGGCACGGCGGTGGGAGCCTCGGCCATGGGGCTGCGGCCTGTCGTCGATCTGCTCTACGCGCCGTTCCTCACCTACGCCATGGAGCCGCTCATCAACAGCGCGGGCAAGCAACGGTACATGTCCGGCGGACAGTTCTCGTTCCCCCTCGTCGTGCTCGTGAGCACAGGGGTTGTCCCCTTCTACGGCGCCCACCACTGTCACAACCTCGAGGCCTGGTTCGCGCATGCCTCCGGCATCAAGGTGGTGATGCCCTCCTCCGCGGCCGAGGCCAAGGGGCTGCTGAAGTCCGCCATCCGCGACGACAACCCCGTCATCTTCTTCCACGACATACCCCTGGAGCACGTGCCTGGGCAGATCCCCGAGGGAGAGCACCTCATCCCCATCGGGAAGGCCGCCGTGGTCCGTGAGGGGCAGAGCGCGACCGTCATCACCTATGGACGGCTGGTCCAGACGGCGCTCGAGGCGGCGGCGACCCTGGCGGAGCAGGGCGTCTCCGTGGAGGTGATCGATCTGCGGACCATCAAGCCGCTGGACGAGGAGGCGGTGCTGGCGAGTGTGCGCAAGACAGGCCGGCTCGTCGTGGTGCACGAGGCGAGCGGCACCTGCGGAGTCGGTGCCGAGCTCGCGGCGATCGTCGCCGGGAAGGCCTTCAGTGCGCTCAAGGGGCCCATCCTCCGGCTCACCGGCCCTGACACACCCGTCCCGGCGAGCCCCCCGCTCGCGAACATGTTCGCGCCGCAAGCTCCCCAGATCATCCAGGCCGTCCAGCAGCTCGTGGGTTGAGGAGCGCGCCGGCTCAGCGCTTGGTGCCGCTCACCACCGAGTAGTAGCTGTAGGTAGGCACGACGTCGATGTCGGCAAAGCCCGCTTCTTCGAGCATCGACTTCACCTGCTGGAAGGTGAACTGACGGCCACGCGTGTTCGCGAGCATGAGTGCCGAGAAGGCTGCCGTCGTGACCGGGCCATTGCCCGAATCATCGAGCAGCATCTCGTGGACCAGGATGCGGCCACCCTGCGGCAGGGCCGCGAACGCATTGGCAGCGAGCTTCGCGTTCGTCTCCGGGCCCCAGTCGTGAAAGACATTCGAGAAGAGCATGGCATCGTGCCCGGCCGGCCATGCTTCCTGGAACATGTTGACGGGCTGCACGCCCACGCGCTCTGAGACTCCGGCCGCGGTGATGTACTCGAGCGCCACTTCGCACATCGGCTTCAGGTCCATCATCGTGCAGCGAAGCTGCGGATTCTGTTGGGCGAGAGTGATGCAGAAGCAGCCCGAGCCGCCACCCACGTCCAGCAAGCGCTTCACGCCGGAGAGGTTCGTGCGCAGGGCCATGCCCGTGGCGGCCGCGAGCGAATGGCTGTGCATGAACGCGGCGATGCCTCGGGCGGCTTCCAGCGTCATCTGGCCGCTCTCCCACATCTCCACCGGCGGCTCGGCGGCGGCCTGGCCGACGATGCGGTGGCCTTTCTTCACGATCGCCCCGCGAATGGCCCCATGGATGGGATTGGACGTACGCTGCCGGACGAACACGCCTCCCCAGTAGAACGGGCTCGTGCGCAGCAGGTAGCTGCGCGTGGGCTCGGTCACCTGGTAGCGGCCGAGATGCGAGACGCAGAACCGCAGCGACGTGAGCAACGAGAGCAGGATCTCGATGCCGCGCAGGTCGAAGCCGTGACGAACGGCGAGCTCCACCGGCGTGGCGGGCTCGCGAGCGAGCGACTCGAAGATCTCGAGCTCGTCGGCCACCGTAACGGCCGGCAGCCACAGCAGTGAGAGCCACACGTCCCAGATGGGGCGGTCATCGCAGGGTGGCATTTCAAGCGTCATGGAGGTCAGTTCTCCCCGGCCTTCGTGCGGAACAGGTTCAGCACGATAGCGTGCCCTCGCAGCGGAGAGGAGATCGTCCGGCCTGGGCAGGCGTGTGCCTCTTGTGAACGAACTTGCTACAAAGGAGGGCTGCCGACCTACAGGAGCCTCTCAGGTGCTGACGTCGACCAACGAAAGACTGGGCTTCTCGAACCTGCTCCGCCCGGAAGTGCGCGCCGATCCCTATCCTTTCTACGCGCAGCTGCGCTCCGAAGATCCCGTACATTGGGACGAAGAACACGGCTTCTGGATGCTCACCCGCTACGCGGATATCGTCTCGGTCTACACCGACCCGCGCTTCTCGCGCGCCCAGGGCCTGAAGCGCGGCTTCGAGCGTCTGCCGGAATCCGAACAGCAGGTGGCCGAACCGGTCTATCACGCGTTCTCCCAAACGATGTTCTACACCGACCCGCCCTATCACACGCACCTGCGCGGGCTGGTGAACAGCGCCTTCACGCCCGCAGCCGTGAACCGGATGCAGCCGCACATCCAGCGCATCGTCGACGAGCTGCTGGACGCGGTCGAGGCGAGAGGCCGCATGGACGCGATCCACGACCTGGCCTATCCGCTGCCCATCATGGTCATCGCCCAGATGCTGGGGCTGCCGGCCGAGGAGCGCGCCCGCTTCAAGCAGTGGTCCGACGACCTGTTCGCCATCCTGGGGAGTGTGCCGCACGCGCCCGAGCTGATGGACCGCGCCGCCAGCAGCCTGGCCGAGCTGACAGAGTACCTGACGAAGCTCAGCGAAGCGCGCCGCCTGGCGCCGCAGAACGATCTGCTGACTGCGCTGGTGCAAGCCGTGGAGCATGGCGAGCGGCTCAGCCAGGAGGAACTGGTGGCCAACGTGACCATCCTGCTCGGCGCCGGCCACGAGACCACCAGCCACCTGATCGGCAACGGCCTTCTGGCGCTGCTGCGCCACCCGGACCAGCTGCAGAAGCTGCGCGAGCAGCCGGCGCGCGCCGCCTCGGCGGTCGAGGAGATGATGCG
>NZ_DASPHO010000298.1:0-7383 GCF_035629615.1 Hyalangium sp.
GGGCGCTGGTGTACGTGGGCACGGAGTGGGCGTGGCCGAAGCTGTTCGCGGACACGCTGGGCCAGGGGCTCTACAGCTCCGTGTGGCAGCGACAGGGCGCGGACATCGCAGGGGCTCACGGCCTCACGGTGCTCCTCTTCCTGGGCAGCGAGTGCCTGCTGGCGGCGGTGAGGATGTTCGCGGCGCAGGGCTGGAAGTGGCCTGGAGTGAGGACGCTGCGGACGCCTGTGGGGGTGCTGGTGGCGCTCGTGGCCGGGCTCACCGGGTACGGGGCCTTCCGGTATCAGCAGGTGAGTGCACTGACGCAGTCGGGGCCGGGGCTCACCGTGGGCGTGGTGCAGGCGAACATCACGGACTACGCGCGGCTGAGAGAGGAGCTGGGGACGTACGACGCGGTGCGGATGATCCTGGACACGCACTACGAGCTGTCCCGCGAGCTGATGAAGGAGCCGAAGCCGGATCTGATCGTCTGGCCGGAGACGGTGTACCCGACGACGTTCGGCTCACCGAAGAGCCAGGAGGGGGAGGAGTTCGATCAGGAGCTCGCGCAGTTCGTCGGCGAGAACCAGATGCCGATCATCTTCGGCTCGTATGATCTGGAGCAGGATCGCGAGTTCAACGCGGCGATGTTCCTGGGGCCGGTGGGTGATGCGGAGGAGAAGCGGCTGGAGCTGGGGGTGTACCGCAAGACGCTGCTGTTCCCGCTGACGGAGTGGGTCCCGGAGTCTCTGGACACGCCCTTCGTGCGCGGGCTGCTGCCGTGGCTGGGGACGTGGAAGCGCGGGCCTGGGCCGGTGTCGTTGGACTTCCCGCTGCGAGGGGGGAGGGTTCTGAAAGTGGCTCCACTCATCTGCTACGAGGCCATCTTCCCGGGCTATGTGGCCGAGGCGGTGCGCAAGGGCGCGGAGCTGATCGTGACGATCTCGAACGACTCATGGTTCGGGAGGTCGGCGGGGCCCAGGCTGCACCTGACGCTGGCGGCATTCCGGAGCATCGAGATGCGGCTGCCGCAGGTACGGGCAACGAACTCGGGCATCTCGGCCTTCATCAGCCCGACGGGAGAGATCGTTCGGGAGGTGCAGACAGGCCAGCGAGCAGGGGTAGTGATGACGGTCCCGCCGACGGAGCGTGTCAGTACGTTGATGGTGGCATGGGGGGACTGGTTCGGCCCCACAGCGCTGGTGGCGGGCCTGGTGCTGCTGGTGGCTCAGGCGCTGCTCTCGCGGCGGAGGCAACCGGCGCCAACTTCGGCGTAGCTGGAGTGGCCTCCACTTGATCGTGTTCTCCTATGACCCGCTTCATCCGCGAGGTGGATCTGCTCTCTCTGCGGCTTGCGCTGGTTGCCGCCAGTCTGGCCTAGGTGCCAGGGGCGAACCCCCATGCGGCCGGTGGACGGAGATGCGAGCCGGGGCTCTGTCGGGAGAGCTGGGCGCGAACCTGTATGACAGGTAGACAGGTTTGGGGAGGCCGCCGCAGCCTCGGTCTCACAACCTACCTGTAAGAGCGGCATGACGGGTGCCTACTCATTGGGTAGGATGCGCAGGGGCGGAGTCGTCCGCCTCAGCACGCCGAGGCATGCCGATGACGGATCTCTCCACCGCCGACTCGCTCAGACCCGGGTTCTTGGTAGGGCCCTGGCGCATCGAGGCCTATGCCGGCCATGGCACCTATGGGGCGGTGTACCGCGCCCGCCGGGCGGGACACCCCGGCTCCATGCCCGTAGCGCTCAAGATGGCCGTCTTTCCCTACGATCCGCGCTTTGTGCGCGAGGAGAAGTTGCTCTCTCGCCTCCATCACCCGTCGCTGCCGCAGCTGCTGGACCGGGGCTGGTGGCATGCGGGGCCCGAGGCCATGCACCCATATCTGGTCATGGAGTGGGTGCGAGGCAAGCCGCTGTATGACTGGGCACGGGAGCACAATCCCACCACGCGCCAGGTGTTGAAGGGGGTGGCGCAGATCGCGTGGGCCTTGGAGGTGGTGCACCGCGCCGATTGCCTGCATCGGGATGTGAAGGGGGACAATATTCTCGTGGAGCCTGAGGGGCGGGCGGTGCTCACGGACTTCGGCTCGGGCACCTGGAGAGGAGCGCCTCCCCTCACTGATCGCGTCATGCCGCCGAACACGCGACCCTACCGCAGCCCCGAGGCGCTGCGCTTCGAGTGGGGAAACTGGCGCAAGAAGGAGGCTCGTTACGAGGCCCGCCCGGCGGACGATCTCTACGCGCTGGGAGTGACGTTGTACCGGCTGGTGACCGGAGAGTATCCACCGCCTGGGACGGATCCCGAGAAGCGCCAGGAGCGGCTTCAGTCGCCTGTGCCCAAGCGGGTGCCCGCGCAGGAACTCAATGGGCGAGTACTGCCGGAGCTCGCGGCCCTCATCGAGCGATTGTTGGCGGAGCAGCCTGAGGCCCGAGGGGTGGGGCGCGAGATAGCAGAGGCGGCGGAGTCCGCGGCGGAGCATCTGGGGGCCGAGGCGGATGTTCGGCTCCTGGGTTCGGAGCGCCCTGCGGCCGTAGCCATGCCAGGCCGGGTTGTTTCGATGGGTGACCCGGAGCCCCCCGTTGCGGAGGCCGTAGCCGTGCCAGTCCGCACACGCGCTGAAGACCCGTCCCCGCCCTGGGCATTGCGGTCTATGCTCGTGGCCGCCAAGTGGGGCCTGGCGGTGGTGGGTACCTGGGGGATGGCTCACGTGTCCCACGGAGGAGGGCCCGAGAGGACGCAGGCTGAAGCCTCGGATGCGGGAGTGGCGCTGGACGGTGGAACGAGAGGGCTCGGCGACGGCGTGCGCACTGCGCTTGCGGCCTCTGAAGAGGGGGCACCCGTGGCGTCGGAAGGCCAGGTCATTGCGAAGGAACTTCCTGACAAGCCGCTCCCTGGCCAGCGGCGTCCTCCCTGCCGGGGGAGCGGGCTGTTCGAGATCAACGGGGGGTGTTGGCGCCGGTTTCAAGACGCCTCTCCTCCCTGTGAAGAAGAGGATTACGAGTGGAGGGGGGCGTGCTACTCGCCCTTCATGGTGCGGGCACAACCGCGTACCTCGAAGAAGCAGCGGTAGTTCGAACTGGGGCCCTGTCGGAGAGCCGAGCGCGAACCTGTATGACAGGTAGACAGCTTCGGGGAGACCGCGTCCGGCGGCGGCTCTGGCGTTTGCCGCAGCATCTGCGAGTCTGTATCTGTCGAGAAGGATGCCGAGTGTCCTGGCGTCGGCTCGGATGGAAGCGCTGGCCCTCTTGGAGGTCGCATGGCCACTCCGTACACCCGCCAGAGCACGCTGCATCGTGGCTGCTCGCTGAGCTGGTTCGTTGAAGGGGACGGGCCGCCGGTGGTGATGGTCCACGGCGTCGGCATCGGCGCGGCGGGGTGGCGCCCCCAGGTCGAGGCGCTGTCGGCGCATTTCCGCTGCCTGGGCCTCGACAACCGCGGGTTCGGGGAGAGCCAGCCTCTGGGTAGGACACTGACCGTCGAGGTCATGGCGGAGGACGTGCTCGCGCTGATGGACGTCCAGGGCTGGCAGAGCGCGCACGTGGTGGGGCACTCGCTGGGGGGACTCGTGGCGCTGTACGTCGCGCAGAAGGCCCGAGCCCGCGTGCGGAGCCTGGGGCTGCTGTGCACCTTCCCGTCGGGGGCAATCCCCACGCGGCTGACGCCCTGGGTGATCATGGCGGGGCTTCGGACTCGGCTCGGCACGCGCCGCATGCGGCGCCGGGCGTTCCTCGAGATAGTGCTGCCTCCCGATGAGCTGGCCCGCGCCGATCCGGACGCATGGGCTGAGCGGCTGGCGGAGCTGTTCAGCCACGATCTCGCGGATCAGCCGCCGGTGGCGATGCGACAGGTGGGGGCGATGCGGCGCGCGGACGCCACGCCGTTCCTCCGCGAGTTCGCGAGCATCCCGACCCTGGTCGTGAGCGCCACGTACGATCGCGTCGCGCCTCCCGTCGGGGGGCGTGAGCTGGCTGCGGGCATCCCAGGTGCTCGATACGTCGAGATCCCTGACGGCTCCCACGGAGTGACCTTGCAGCAGCCAGCGCGAGTCAACGCGCTGCTGCGCGAGCATCTGAACCGCTCGGAACTGAGCTGGAGCGCGAGGGCGTCGACCGCAATCGGTACAGGCACTTGATGTCGGCCGAGGAGCCGGCGGAGCCTCAGGCGGGATAGAGCGCCGCTGTGATCTGGTCAAGTGACGTCAGGAAGCGGCGCGGCTCGAAGAGCACGTAGAGCGCCGTCTTCTGGCTCCCCGCTCATACAGGCGCTCCTCCTGAAGGGGTGCTCAAGCCATATCACGCCCTTGATGTAGGGTCCGTGTACAGGCTGGCGCGGAGTCAGCACGGAGGGACGCCATGAGAGTGAGCTTGCAGGAGGCGCTGGCGCGGGTGCCAGGCGCGAAAAGGGCAGGGGACCTTCGTGTGCGGTGACCGGAGCGACCGGTTCGGCCCAGGGGACTTCCTGTTCGTATCAGCCGGAGTGGTGCACCGCTTCGTGGACTTCACGGAGGACCTGGTTGTGTGGGTCGTGTTTTATGGGCCCGAAGGTGGCGAGCATCCCGGTTTGCGTCGAGTTCTTGGGCAGGAGGAACAGGGCTGATTCACTCTGGCATCTCTCCTCGGTCTCATGCCAACAGCCGCGAGTCGTCCAGGTCCATGTCTGTGATCAGGTCCACTCCGTGGCGTGTGAACCGCCGGGCCGCTGCCAGCACCTTCGGCCCGTGGCCGTGATCCAGGCACCACTGCGCGTGCTCCACCAGCATCGACAGTTCCAGCGTCCGTCCCAGCGTCAGTGAGAAGCGGCGCGCTCCCGCCTCCAGTCCTACCGGGTTCGCCAGCGCTCCAGCCACCCAGCTCCGAGCATGCTCCAGAGCGTCCTCCGCTGCCTTCACGCACGGCTTCAGCCCCGACTCCTTCGCTGTTGCCAGCCGTCGCTCCACGTCCGTGTGGAACACGTCCAGCGTCCCTTCCTTCGCCAGCGCTCGCAGCGCGTCCAGCGAGAGCACGTTCGTCGTGCCCTCCCAGATGCTCATCACCTGCGCGTCTGCCAGCAGCCGCGGCAGCCCCGTGTCCTCGATGTACCCCGCGCCCCCGAAGCCCTCCACCGCCTCCGACGTCGCCGCCACTGCCTGCTTGCCCGTCGTCAGCTTCGCCAGCGGCGTCACCAGGCGCTGCAGCAGCAGCTCCTCCTCGGTCGCCACCTTCGCCTCCATCTTCCCCAGCAGCTCCGCCGCTCGGAACGCCATCAGGAACGCTCCCTCGAACTCCGCCTCCATCCCCGCCAGCGTGTCCACGTGCAGCGGCTTCTCCGCCAGCTTCGCCCCGAACTGCACCCGCCGCGCCGCGTAGTCCTTCGACAAGGCCAGCGCCCGCCGCATCGCCCACGCGCACCCCATCGCGTTCCATGTCCGCGTCACATTCAGCATCCACGCCATGTTCTTGATGCCGTCCGCCAGCCCAACCACTGGCACCGCCAGCGTCCCATCCAGCGTCAGCTCCGCCGTCGGCACCTTCCGCGTCCCCAGCTTGTCCTTCAGCCGGTTGATCAGGATGCCGTTCAGCATCCCGTCCGCCTTGCGCGTCTCCACGAAGAACAGCGCCAGCCCCTTGCCCCCCGGCCCGTTCCCCTCCGGCCGGGCCAGCGTCAGCGCCATCTGCGCCGTCGTCGCCGACGTGAACCACTTCGTCCCGTATAGCCGCCAGCCCTCCGGCGATTGCCGCGCCGCCGTCTGCGTCAGCCCAACGTCCGAGCCGCCCGTCCGCTCGGTCATCCACTGGCCCGACGTCCAGAACGTCGCCGGATCCCGAGACGTCAGCCGGGGCAGAGCCCGGTCGATCAGCTCCTTGTTCCCCAACGCCAGCAGCGTCCGTGCCGCACCGTCCGTCATCGCCAGGGGGCACGAGTACACGTCCAGTGAAGGCTGCACCACGTAGTTCAACGCGAACTGGTGCACCCGGCTCAGCTCGGCGCTCTTCTGCTCGTACGCCACCGCCACCAGGCCCCGCCGCGCCGACAGCGCCTCCGCCTCCTTCCACAGCGGTGTCACCTCGATCTGATCCACCCGCCGACCCCACGCGTCCCACTGCGTCAGCACCGGCTCGTTCAGCCGATCCCGCAGCTGGAACTCGTAGAAGTACTTCCCGCTCAGCTCTCCCAGCTCCCGTAACTCTTCCGTCACGGAGCGCCGCAGCTCCTCGGGGAGCCGGCGGGCAAGGTAGCTCTGCAGGAGGGCGTCGTCGTCGTACTGGTTCCCGAGGCGGGGCGGATCCTGGAAGAAGCTCATGCCTCCAAAGGTAGCACTCCCGAAAGGGAGCGGGCGAACGGAACCGCCTGCTCCCCGGGCGCGAACGACAGCGCCTCGTTCGTCCTGTCTTCCAGCCACTTTCGATGGGAGCGGACGATGTCTTGTCGACCGTCACGTATCGAAGCGATACGGGGTCTCGCCGATGGAAGCTCGCGTTGCGAACTGCTGACAGAACTGATTCAGCTCAGAATAGGAGGCAGTCGGCAAGACGTCCCGAAACTCCAGATGAGTAACCAGGCAGAAGAGCGTGACCTCCAGATAGCTCAGGTCCCGATGCGGCGGGAGTGCGGCGAGCACGGACCTCGCGTTCTCCTCCAGCCACGACATCATGTTGACCAGCCCGGTTCGCATCTTGGTCTGGTGAGCACTCCTGTCGCGGGCGTCGGCCAGCTGAGCCATGATGAGCGTCACTTCCGTCGACATGGCCTGAAGAACGAGTTCCTGCGCATTGGCAAGCAACGGTTCGTCGAGGTCCTCAGGCCATACCACGCGGGGTCTGAGACTCGACCGCCGCCAGAGCTCGCGACAGATATTGAGAGCACCGAACCAGACACCTCGGGGCGTCTGCAAGGTCGGTATTCTGAGCGCGGGGTTGCCGCCGTAGTCTCCCGGATCGGAGGACATGAGATCGCGCACCACTCGAAAGGAGTAGTCGATGCGCATCTCCGCGGCGAATACCCGCGTGACGCGCGTAAAGTGTGAGCTCGAGCGGCCGATGATGACAGGTGGGGCGAGCTCTTCGAGCGCAGCAGGCATACTGGGTCCTCCGCTCAAGGGAGCTACACGAGGCAACTGTAAGCGGCGCCCACGCAGTGCACAATCCGGGTTACCTTCCCGCTCATGCGGGGGGGTGTACCGCCACCCCGGGAGGGAAGGGGAGAAAAACCGGAGAGTGAGGTAGGCTGGCCCCATGTCCGAGTTCAAGAGGCCAGGAACTCCCCCCGGTTTCGAGCGCCCCGAAACCAGCACGGACCTGGACCGCAACGTCACCCCGCTCGAGTCCCCCAAAGTCCCGGGTGCCCCCGTCGCCCCGCTCGCCCCGCCCCCACGTCCCAAAGGCGGCACGGGCGCTGTCGCCGCGCTGCCCCCGACTCCAACCCT
>NZ_DASPHO010000299.1:0-14198 GCF_035629615.1 Hyalangium sp.
GAAGGCAAGGCGCTCAACCCGAATGCGGCGCTGGGTGTCATCCCCCGCGGCACGGGCGGAGACTTCCGGCGGGCGTTTGGCTGGGATCTGGAACTGGACGCGGCGCTGGCGAGGCTGCGCACGGAGAAGACGGAGCCGTTCGACGTGGGGCTCGTCGAGTACATCAACCACGAGGGCAAGCCAGACCGGCGCTACTACGCGAACATCGCGTCGTTCGGGGTGAGCGCATTCGTGGCCAACGAGGTGAACTCGAGCAGCAAGGCGCTGGGCGGCAACACGGCCTTCGTGTGGGGCACGGTGAAGGGCATGTTCCAGTTCGATCCGCCCACGGTGAAGCTCCGGGCGGACGGCGGCGCTGAGCTGTCCCTGCCCATCAACGTGGTGGCGGTGGCGAACGGCCGCTACTTCGGCAGCGGCATGTGCGTGGCGCCGGGCGCGCTCACGCACGATGGCCTCTTCAACGTCACCATCTGGTCCGGCTACACGCTGAGCACCTTCATCTTCAAGTCCAAGGGCATCTACAGCGGCGAGCATGTGACGTGGAAGGGCACCCGGCAGCTGCAGTGCCGCACGTTCGAGGCGGAGAGCGCGGACGGCCGCGAGGTGCTCATCGAGGTAGACGGCGAGGTCCCCGGCCGGCTGCCGGCGAAGATGACGGTGCTCCCCGGCGCCATCCGCCTCAAGGTGTAGCTCGGCTGTCTCCAGTCCAGGCAGCCTACGTAGAGAGTTGGGCAATTCCGACCCAACCTGGTGCATTCTCTCCCTGCAGGCGTTACCTCCCGCCTCCACGGGCTGCCGGGGTGTCTTCCGGTGGCCGGGTGCCCAGGAGTCTGTCGGAGCCGCTCATGTCCCAGCGAGGACCTTCTCAGCTCGATCTCTTCACCGGCGCGGTGTCCGAGCCGTCGTCGCGCCGCTCTCGGAAGGCGGAGCCCGTGGGACCTGCCCCCGTCTCAGAGGAGGTGCGCGCCCTGGGCGAACGCCTGCCCCAAGGGCTCTACCTGGGCACCTCGTCCTGGGCCTTCCCGGGCTGGGCGGGCCTCGTCTACGAGCGGGAGGCCGCGCAGTCGATGCTGGCCCGCGAGGGGCTCGCGGCGTACTCCCAGCACCCGGTGCTGCGCACGGTGGGCATCGATCGGACTTTCTACAGCCCCATCTCCGCCTTCACCTTCGCCGAGTACGCCGCGCAGGTGCCCGCGGACTTCCGCTTCCTGGTGAAGGCGCACGAGGTGTGCACCCTGGCCCGCTACCCCCTGCACGAGCGCTACGGCGTTCACCGGGGGCAGCCGAACGATCGGTTCCTCCAGGCCAGCTACGCGGCCGACATGGTGGTGGCGCCCTTCGTGGAGGGGCTGCGGGACAAGGCGGGCCCGCTCGTCTTCCAGTTCCCGCCCCAGGACACGCGCGGCTTTGGCGGCCCGTCGCGCTTCGTCGAGCGCCTCCACGCCTTCTTCGCCGCGCTGCCCCGGGGGCCGCTGTACGCGGTGGAGGTCCGCAACGAGGAGCTGCTCACCGAGGGCTTTGCCCAGGTGCTCGCAGAGCTGGGCGTGTGCCCGGTGCTGGCCGCCTGGCGCCACATGCCCCCGGTGGTGCATCAGGCCGTGCTCACGCGCGCGCTCGAGTTCCCAGCCGTGGTGGCGCGCTGGATGCTGCCGCCACACCTCGGCTACGAGGAGGCCTACGCCCGCTATGCCCCTTTCCACCGTCTGGTGGACGAGGACACGGTCACCCGCGAGGCGCTCGCAGGCATCTGCGCTGCGGCCTCGCACAAGGGGCGGCCGGCCTTCGTGATCATCAACAACAAGGCCGAAGGAAGCGCTCCCTTGTCTGCTCTCAAGCTGGCCGAGAGCACGGATCAGGTCCTTGCAGGGCGACGCAGCGCGTCGTGAGGGCGTGGTGCGTCATGCATTTGATACCTCGAAGACCTGGAAGGTTGTGCATGCCTCTTGCTAAGAGAGGGAGACATGAACCCCTTGATGATGGCGGCACTCGTGGTCCAGCTGACGGCGGCGGGTGGCGCCGGGAGCGGGCGGACGGGGGTGTCTCCTCAGGCGGGCGATTCGCCGAAGGAAGTGGGTAGACATTTCTCTGCCCTGAAGACCGAGGTCTCCTCTCTGAAGCAGCAGTTCCGCGAGGCTCGGGAGCGCGCCAGGCTGGAGGCCGAGCGGAAGAAGCAGGAGGCCGAGGCCAGCTATGAGCCGCAGACCCAACGAGCCGCCACAGTCCCCGCCTCCACCGGAGGAGGTTCCCTCTGAAGAAGAGGTGGTCGAAGTTCCAGTCGATGGGAACCTGGACCTGCATCTTTTTCAGCCTCGGGAAGTGAAGGAGCTGGTCACCGAGTACCTGTGGGCGTGCCGTCAGAAGGGCATCCTCGACGTGCGGATCATCCACGGGAAGGGCACGGGCGCGCTGCGTCGCACCGTCCATTCGCTGCTGCCGAAGCTGCCCGAGGTGGAGTCCTTTCAGTCCGCCAGTGAAGCCGATGGAGGCTGGGGGGCCACCTGGGTCCGGTTGAGGGCCGTGGCCCCCAATGAGGGGGGCGCAGACCCCACACCGTGAGGAGAGGCGCATTGCTGGGAGCCTCCCTCACGCCCACCTTTCCTCAAGGAGGAGAGGTCATGCGCACGGGAATCCTGGTACTGGCTGTCGCTGGAGTGGCCTGGGGAGTGGCCGAGACAGCGCTCGCCCAGCAGAGCAACCCTGGCTCTCAGCAGCTGCTCGTGGGCAGCTACAGCCCTCAGCAGCCGCTCATCGGCGGCTACGAATTCCAGCAGCCGTTCTCAAGTAGCTACAGCCTCCAGCAACCGCTCATGGGCAGCTACCAGCTCCAGCAGCCGCTCGTGGGCAGCTACCAGCTCCAGCAGCCGCTCGTAGGCAGCTACCAGCTCCAGCAGCCGCTCATCGGCAGCTATGAGCTCCAGCAGCCGCTCATGGGCAACTACGGCCAGCAGGCGCCCGTGGGCAGCTACGGCCTCCAGCCGCCGGTGGGAGGCACCTTCCAGCAGCCGATAGGCGGCACCACCAGCTTTCCGCAAGCTCCCGTGAACAACTACGGGGTCCAGCAGCCGGCTCAGTAGAAGAGGTGCCAGAAGTACCGGATCCAGGAGGGCACCTGGGAGAGCCAGGAGATCCCCTCCTCAACCCAGGAGCCCGCCTGCGAGAGCGCGCCAGGGACTTGCTGGAGCCCGGGGGCCAGGAACTCCGCGTTCATCCCCAGCGCGAACGCCAGCACCACCAGCAACGCCACCCCGAGGCCTGAGCGGGAGGAGCGCTGCAGCCATCGGACACTCTTCCGGGCCGGCTGGGACTCCTCATCGTCCGAGACGAGGTGGACGATCTGGAAGCCCCCGTCGAACAGGGTGTCCATCAGCTTGTCGAGGAACCGCCCGTACTCCTCCTCGGTGAGCCTGGGTGTGGAGCCGTGACGTCGCTCGTAGCGCTGCGCCATCACGCCGTAGCTTCGAACCTGGGCCTCTCTCTGGGCCACATTCACCCAGCCGCAGACGATCGCGGGCACCGACTCCTTGCGCGAGACGAGCGAGAGCGGTTGCCGGGCCTGGCGCCCACCACCCGTGCTGGGGCCGTTCGGCTCAACGATGTGGAGCCGGTACCGCGCGGGGCCGTACCGCCGCTGCGCGAACGTCGTCCGGAGCAGATCCGCGATCAGCACGCCTTGCTGCGCGAACTCCGTCCGCGCTTCCACGCCGGGCAGCGGCAGATCCTCGGGAGCGAGGAACGAGGAGGTGATGATCGCCTCTTCGGACCTGTCGAAGTCCGGGCTCGGCGGCCCTGGGACGAAGCCCTTCCTCCGCGAGGCGGCGACCGTGGGCGCCCGGGGAATGATGGGAAGCTCGGGCACCAGGTGGAGCGCTTCTTCCTGAGCCTCCCAGGGCATCGACGAATCCATGTACCGGGTTCCCATGAGCCGCTCCTCTGCAGTGCGTCAATCTCGCGTACAGGAACGTCTAATGTATTGTTGGGGTCTACATCAAGGGGCTAATAGGGCTGATGTATGCCAAAAACGGTCAATGTATACGTGGTGGTTGGAATAAGGCCGTGAGGCGGCAATTCGAGGGGTTTCGCACTCGGTAAAGGGGGGATCGTGGACTTCAGCGCCCATCCGGTGGGGATCGGGTTCAGGATGTTCGGGGCCGCGCACCTGGTGGTGCTCGGGATCGTGCTGGCCGCGAACCTGGCGCTGGTGCCGCTGCGGAGAGTGCTGAGCGAGCGCGGCCGCCGCTTCTTCCGACTCGGGCTGGCGGCCCTCATCGCCGTGATGTTCATGGCGCATGTGGTGTGGCGCATCCACGTGGGGTTCTGGGATGTGCGCAGCGATCTCCCGCTGCACTTGTGCGATCTGACGGCGCTGCTCAGCTTCGCCCTGCTGCTCAGCCGGAGCCGGTGGCTCTATGACTTCGTGTACTTCCTGGGCGTGGGCGGCGCGCTCCAGGCGTTGGTGACGTCCAACGTCGGCATCTACGGCTTCCCGCACCTGTACTTCCTCACCTCCATGGTCATCCACGGAGCGATCATCACCACCGGGATCTACTTCACCGTGGTGGAGGGCTTCCGCCCGACGTGGCGCACGCTGTGGCGCGTGGCGGGCTGCATGCTGGCCTATACGGGGGTGATCTTCGGGCTGAACCTGCTGATCGGCAGCAACTACCTGTTCATCGCCCGGAGGCCCGACTTTCCGTCGCTCATCGACGAGCTGGGGCCGTGGCCCTGGTACGTGCTCTCGCTGATCGGGGTGGGCCTGGCCTCGCTGTTCATCCTCTACGTGCCCTTTGCCCTCAAGGACTGGTGGAGCCGAGCCCGCGGAGGAGGGGGGGCTCAGCTCAGCCAGAAGTAGGCGGAGGCGATCATCGAGCGCTTCTCGGTCACCTTGGCCTTCTGCATCAGGTCGGTGATCTGCCGATCCTTCGCCGCGTAGCGCTTCTCCTCTTCGTTGCGCAGCGAGGCCAGCTTCTTGCGGTACTCCCGCTCCAGCCGATCCGCGTGCGAGCGCGCCTTCACCCGCTCCGCGGGATCCTCGGAGGCCAGCACGGACTTGCGCACCTCCACCCATTGCTCGCGCGCATGCTCCACCGCCTCGCGCGACTCCAGCAGGCAGTCCTCCGCGTAGCGGTCCGCGCGGTCCCGGGCCCGATCCAGCTCCCGTGCGTTGCGGCGCTCGGCGACGCGCACCAGCTCGTCCTTGGCGGCCAGCAGGGCCTGCTCCTGGAGCAGGGACACCGACACCGCCTCGGGCTGCCGGCGCTTCTCCAGCTTCGCTGCAAGCTTCACGAAGTGCGCGCCGTCCTGCACGGGCAGGGCCCGGAAGCCGCCGTCCCGCTCTCGGATGAGCACCAGGTGGACGAGCTTCTCCTCCGCCTTCAGGCCCGTCAGCTCGAACTTGTAGACGAACCACCAGCCCTCGCTGCCCGCCAGCCGGGCCAGCCTCGAGGGCAGCCCCGCGGCGTCCAACTGCAGGTAGCTGATGGCGTCGTGCGTCCGATCCCGGACGGCATAGGCGGCCTTGGCCACCTGCAGGCGCCCCGAGGCGCGGTTGCCCAGCACGGAGCCCGTGAGCGCCCGGGCCTCCTGCTGCCGCCGCGCGAGCACCTCCTTCGTCTGCTCGCTGGCCAGCTTCAGCCGCCGGCGCACGTCCCCATCGAAGCGCTCGAGCACCACCGAGCGCATCTCGGTCATCCGCGAGCTGATGCGCTGCTCCATGTCGGAGCGCAGCTTGTCGAACGCGGCGTTGATCTCGTCCGGGTGGCGGCAGGACTGGTAGATGTCGAGCACCCGCCGCTCGAAGTCCACGCCGCTCTCCAGCGCCCCGAGGATCTCGTCCGACGCGCCGAACACACCATCGAAGAGGTTGAGCTTCTTCTCCAGCAGCTCGAAGAGCCGAGCGTCCGCCGCGTTCTGCCGGTTGAGGAAGTTGATGACCAGCACGTCCCGCTGCTGGCCGTAGCGGTGGCACCGGCCGATCCGCTGCTCCACCCGCTGCGGGTTCCACGGCAGATCGTAGTTGACCACCAGGTTGCAGAACTGGAGGTTGAGCCCCTCCGCGCCGGCCTCCGTGCAGATGAGGATCTGCGAGCGGTGACGGAACTCCTCGACCAGCGCGCGCCGCTCCTCGGGGGCGGCGGCCACGTCCCCGGACAGCAGCGAGACCTTCCCGCGGTAGCCGTGATCCGACAGCAGGTTGAAGAGGTACTGCTGCGTGCGCTTGGACTCGGTGAAGATGAGGGCCTTCTCCGGCCACTGGTGCGCCCGCATCACCGTGAACGTCCGGTCCAGCGCGCGCTTGAGCGCCTCACCCTTGGCGTTCACCTTGATGGAGTCCGCCAGGTCCGCGTACTGCTTCAGCTCCCACACCTCGTTCTGGAGCGTGCGGAGGTTGCTCGGCTTCGCGGGCTCGTCCGACCACTCCTCGCCCTCCTCGGCGTACTGCTTGGCCTCCTCGGGCTCGAAGAGGGCCAGGGCCTGGGCGCCGAGCTTCGCCGCCTCCAGGCGCTTCTCCAGGTTGTCCGAGAGCTTTCGCAGCGTGGGGGCGATGGCGTAGGTGGAGGAGGCCAGCAGCTTGCGGTAGCAGAGCGTGAGCAGCGTCTTCTTGCCCGGCTCGATCGCGGCCGCCTCCGAGCGCCGCAGGTACTCGCTGACCTTTTCGTAGAGGTCCTGCTCCTCGGGAGAGGGCGCGAAGTCCTCCACGATGCTGCGGCGGTTGGTGTAGCGCACGTACTCGCGCACCTGCCGGCGCAGCGTGCGTTGCACCACGGGGGCCAGCCGCTCCTTGAGCTCGGTGACAGCGTCCTCCCGGAGGCCGCCGCACTCCGGATCGACCTGGTAGCGACTGCGGAAGGCATGCTCCGGGCCGAGGATCTGCTCGTCCAGCAGCGACATCAGCCCGAACAGCTCCATCAAGTCATTCTGGAGTGGCGTGGCGGTGAGCAGCAGCTTGGGGCGGCCCAGGAGGGCGGCCCGCAGGGCCTGCCCCGTCTTGTGGCCCTGCCTGTGGCAGTTGCGCAGGCGGTGGGCCTCGTCGATGACGACCACATCCCAGGGGATCTCGGCCAGCATCGCCGCCTTGTTGGCCGCGAACGGGTGCGAGCAGATGACGGGAAAGGGCTGGTCGAAGCAGTTGCCGGTGGCGCGCACCGTGCGGCCATCCACCAGCACGGACTCCAGATCGAACTTCTCCTTCAGCTCGCTGTTCCACTGCGCGCGCAGCGTGGCGGGCGCGAGGATGAGGATGCGGTTCTTCCCCTCGGCGATGAGCTGACCGATGGCGAGGCCTGCCTCGATGGTCTTCCCGAGGCCCACCTCGTCGGCCAGCATGCAGCCGCCGCGCGACAGGGAGTCGAGGGCGAACGCCGCTGCCTCCACCTGGTGGGGGTTGAGATCGACCTTCGCCTCGGAGAGGGCATTGGCCATCCGCTGGTGCGAGTCCGCACTGCGGAGGGTGAGCTCCTCCGAGAGCAGGCGCTCGTGGAACGGGGTGAGAGGACGCCCTGGCTCCGCCTCGCCCCGCGCCGCCGTCGCCGCCGACACTTCGACTTCGACTCTCAGACCCCGTGCGACCTCCACACCCAAGACCCGATCTCCATCCGTTCGCGGACGCCCCCCTCCAGTGGAGGGCGTTGTGACGCGGCCGACATTTTGAGGAGCAAGATCGCCATGTAAAGGGGGTCTTCTCCCAGGCCTAAAAATCGGCCTCGGCGCGATTGGCACGGTTCTTTATCAGCGATGGGGTGGAGAGCGCGCGGTGAGCGGTGCCCGCACAAGGGACTTGACGGCGGACGCGACCGTGGTTCAGGCCGACGCTTTGGGGGTAGATGGGGGTGGGCGAGGGGGGTAGAAGTCGAGAACGAACTTCTCGGTCGGCGTCAGCTCCATGTTGGTGAAGCCGTGCTGGGTGACGCAACGCTCGAAGCGCTCGGAGACGACGACCTTTCCTGTCGAGCCTCGCGGGCGGAACACGTCGTCCCCGTTCCAACTCCCTTCCTCAATAGAGAAGCCGTAGGTAGCGTCCACGCCGGTGACACGGCAGTACGTGCACGAGATAGGTTCGGAGCGCCGGATGCAGCTGCGGGCTTCGTCCACCGCCGCGCTCAAGAAGGCGGGCGAGACACAGAGGTACTTCGGCGGCACCAGCAGACTTTTGCGCCGGCCCCGCTTGCGCACGCGCAGAATCTCCACGGGGTGGAAACCGCTCAGGCCCTTGAGCCCCTCTTTCCGGAAGGCCTCCGCCATGCGCTCAGTCATGAGGAGATCATTGCCTGATGTCCTGACGAGGTCGCCGAAGCCCTCCCCGTGCAGCTCCAACTCGCCACGATAGGGTGGAAGCCACGATAGCGCGCCAAGGATGTCGTTGCACTTTGGGCACCGCGGCGCGTCTCCAACATTGCCATCAGCATCGTAAAATTCGGTGTCGTTCCCCGTAGCAGGCACTTGCAGGACGAAGAAGCGCGAGGTGGCAGAGGGTTCAGAAGCCATTCGGAAACCTCTTGATCATGTCGGGACGGGAGTACACCTCGCGCAGGTAGTTTTCGAATCGCTGCGGCGTCGCTTTGGGGTTCTCGTCGAGCCACCGAATGACCTCCTTATCCACCTCGCGGTGCCACTTCTGGTAGCCGTTGTGGTCTTCAGTGGTCTTGGCTCGAGTGACGAAGCGCGGGTCGCGCTCCTTGTAATGGCCTTGGAGCGTAGTGTGTTTCTCCAACCTGAGGGCAATCCGCTTGGAGATGACATGATGCTCCTGGCCGGTGGCCTCGGCAGTCACCTGCGATGCGCGAGGCCGCTGCTGCCCCTGAGGCTGCGCATTCATGGCCATGGCGTTGGGGGAGAGCGCGATGGTGACGCCCTCGGCCGTCACCGCCACCGACTCCACCTGAGCCAGCGCCGAGGCCGTGAAGCGGATGCCCAGCTGCGACTCGGCCACCACTGCTGCCTGCCCGGCCCCCGGTAGCGTCGGCAGGGTCGACGCCAACTCCCCCGCCGTGCTCCTCGCCACCACCACCGTGCCCAGCATGACAAACGCTCGGGCCGCCTTCTCCCCCATCACCTCCCCGAACTTCTCGCCAGACGCGTGGATCTCATCGAAGTTGGTGGACCCATCCACTTCTTCCATCAGCACGAGCCACCCATCCACCAGGCGCCACACCGTGTCCCAGCCCAGGTACCCCACCGCTCCCAGCGTCAGCAGAGCGGCCACGCCCTTACTCACGGGTTCGGGAAGTGCCAACAAGATGGCGTACATCGTCAGGCCACCGACCACTGTGGCCACCACCGCCGAGGGGCTCACCAGCCGCCCGAGCTCTTCCTTCATGGCCCCCAGCACTTTGCTGTGGGCAATCGCCATGGCCAGGGCGTACTTGCCGTCCCCGTCCAGCACGGGGCTGTCCACCAGCAGGCGCAGGCAATCCCCCGGTTCCCACGTCCGCTCACACCACAGCAGGTAGCGGCGATTCAACTCCTCATCCTCTGGCAACAGGCGCAGATGCTGTTGGCTGCCAGTACCCGAGGGCAGCAGACGCCGGCTCCTGCCCTCGTAGCGGTACCAGCCACTGCGCTCAGGGACCCCCAACAGCCGGCGGGCGAACTCCAGAGGCCGCGCGGCGGGCCGCACGATGCGGCCGTACTTGGCTACAGCCTCTTTGAACTCGTCTTCGTCCACTCCTGGCGGTTCCATGTCCTGGCGGGGGAGGTGGACGGTGGGAGCCCCCTGGCCTGTGTCGAGGCGGACGACCTTCCTTGTGGTGGCGTTGCACCCGACAAGGAACGCGAACAGCAGCAGCAGCCCCGCCCAGCGTGACATGTGGAGCCTCGTGGCCATGCCCCCGTGCGCCGGGAGCACAACCCAGAATTTCTAGAGGAGTCCTGACACTCACGTCAACTGCGGGGGATGAGAGCGACCGCCAACCCATGAATGAAGGTCGAACGGCTAGCTCCGCAAGCGGCCCGAGTCCAAGCCCGGGACCGCCATCCTCGATTTTCCGCGGGCGGGGGTCTACATCGTGGACACGTTCAGGTGAGCCGCCCAGCTGAGGGCTCGGGCTCCATGACGATCATTCGCGAGCTGTGAAGGAACCCCTCGCTCGCGCGCGGCTTGCGGAACCGCCAGAGCCTTTCACCGTCATCCAGCTTGTCCCCCGCGCTGAACCTCACCTGGGAGGAGCGCATCGCCTGGAAGAGGTTGTTGAACAGGGTGAACACGGTTGCGCTCTCCTCAGGGCCCTGGGCGTAGAATGCCAGATCCGGCAGGTCCAACTGCGGAGCGCCGCACGTCCGCATCCAGACTCCCGTTGAGTCGTCTACCTGGAACCTCAGGAAGCCCACGAAGAGGGCTGTCAACGGCAAGGTCCGCATCACCGTGTCTGCATCTTCTCCCGCCTGGGGAAGGAGTCTCTGGGCGGGATAGCAGGTGAGCGCATAGGCGTTCACCATCACGCTCGCGCCCAGGTGGGCCAGCGCCACCGCGATCAGCGACAAGGCCACATACTGCTCCAGCGGATCCTTCTCCTCACCTCGGTAGGTGAGCGCGGCATAGGCGGTGTGCACCTCCGCGTGCTTCTTCAGATCATCGTCTTGGTAGGTATGATCCAGGATCCGCTCCAGCGTCTCCGCGTGAATGCGCGTGTCGAAGAGCGCCAGGAGCACCGTGTGCCGCCCCCACTGCACCCGCGCCATCTGCCCGATGTCCGTGCTCACGCTCTGGCCCATGAGCATGCTCAGGTTGCCTGTCCTGACCTCGACGCGGACCTGAGCCAGGGAAGGGTGGTGCTCCTGGAGCAGGCGCACCAGCGGGGTGGCGGTGAGCGCGACCGGGTTGGGAAACAACACCTGGAGACCTACCGGGGGTGCCTGCTCCTGCTTGGGAGCAGCGGCCCGGAGCCTGGCCCTGAGAAGCTTGCGAAGTCCCATGGAATCCTCCGTATCAGAGAGGGTATATGATACCCGACCTGTCACGTAGGAAGGCAGAAATCCCAGACGGAGCCCAGGAGGAAGCCTCAGAGCAGTCCGCGCGACTTGACGTGGAGGTACGTGTTGATGGCCGCCGCGCCGAAGCCCCGGGCCGGTGCACGCACTACCAGTACGCCCGAGTCCCGCAGCGTCACCGCGGTGCGCCGGTACTCGTCCTCCAGGCGAGCGGCCGCCTGTCGCGTGTACGCGTCCTGCGGCGCATGAGGCACGCCGGTGGCCGCGGCCTGGAGATCCTCGTCCAGCAGCGAGGCTACGAGGGGCAGGTGGCGCGGGCGCAGCATGAGCGTGCGTGCCACCAGCGTGCCCGAGGTGTCCGGATCCACCAGATCCGTGAAGAGCACCACCATCGAGCGCCGGGAACTGCGAGCGAAGGCAAAGTCATAGGCCCGGCCGTAGTCGCTCTCCTCGAGCGCGGCCTCGGCGCGGTAGAGCGCCTCGGTGAGCAGGCGCAGGTGCTCGCGGCCCTTGCGCGGAGGCAGGTAGGCGCGCACGTCACTGGCGAAGGCGAGCACCCCCACCAGATCCCCCGCGTCCAGGCTCACCTTGGCCAGCCGCAGCGCCGCGTCCACCGCGTGGTCCAGCTTGCGGCGGCCGTCCACCTTGCCGGCCATGTGCCGCCCGCAGTCCAGCAACAGCAGCACCGGCTGGTTCCGCTCAGGTTGGTACACGCGCACCATCGTGCGGGCACGGCGCGCGGAGGCCTTCCAGTCGACGGTGCGGTAGTCGTCGCCGGTGCGGTACTCGCGCAGGGACTCGAACTCGCGGCCCTCTCCCTGGCGCCGAAGCACACGCTCGGCGGGAGCATCCGACGCGCGAGCCAGCGCCAGCGCCTCCTGCGTCAGCGCGGTGAGGTCCGGGTACACCTTCACCACTTGCTCCGCAGGAACGCGGACCTGCCGAGCGCACAGCCCCAGCGGGCCGAGCAGCCGCAGGTGGATGTCCCCGAAGCGCGCGTCTCCCCTCGCTGGAGGATTCACGGTGTAGGTCAGCCGGGCCGGACGCGGGCCGGGTGACACGGAGAAGGGCTGCCTGTGCCCCTCCACCGCCACATTCGTAGGAGCCTCGTCCCGTGCCTCGCCACGGAGGGGAGCTCCGCTGCGGCTCGTGAGCTCCAGGTGCACGGAGTTGGCCACCCCCGAGCGCAGGATCGGCTCCACCGCGCGACGGACCTCCACTGCGGAGGCCTGCGGGGCGCGCAGGAAGTCCACCACGCACAGCGCCACCACGGCCACATCCAGCGCCAGGGCCAGCCAGGCGAACGCGGGGCTCACGACAGCCAGTGCGGAGGGGACGAGCGCTGCCGCCAGCAGTGCCACGGCGAGCCCGGTGGGGACGGGGCGGCCCACGCTCACCGGGGGACCTTCACCTGCTCGAGCGTCTGCCTCAGCACGTCGTCCGCCGTCACGCCCTCCACCTCGGCCTCGGCCTTGAGCAGGAGGCGGTGGTTCAGGACGCTGGGCACCACGGCCTTCACCTCGTCCGGGGTGACGAAGTCCGAGCCCTGCAGGGCCGCACGGGCCTTGGCCGCGGCCAGCACCGCCTGCGCCGAGCGAGGGGAGGCCCCCAGGCGCACCCGCGGGTTGGCCCGAGTCTCGCGGGCGAGCTTCACCACATAGGCCAGGACGGACTCATCGCACGTGACGCGGGCGGCCCGGTTCTGCAGCTCCGTCAGCGTGGCCATGTCCAGCACGCGCTCCACCGAGGGGAGCTTGCCCTCGCGCTGGTGGAAACCGCGCAGCATGGTCACCTCCGCGTCCGAGTCCGGGTAGCCCACGCGCACGCGCATGAGGAAGCGATCGAGCTGCGCCTCCGGGAGCGGGTAGGTGCCCTCCAGCTCCAGCGGGTTCTGCGTGGCCACCACGAAGAAGTGCGGCGGCAGCGGGTGGGTGACGCCGTCGATGGTGACCTGGCGCTCCTCCATCGCCTCCAGCAGCGCCGCCTGCGTCTTGGGCGGGGTGCGGTTGATCTCGTCGGCCACCAGCACCTCGGTGAAGACGGGGCCACGCACCAGGCGGAAGGCATTCTCCGCGGGGTGGAAGACGTTGGTGCCGACGATGTCGCTCGGCATCAGGTCCGGGGTGAACTGGACGCGGGTGAACTGGAGCCCGAGCGCCGCGGCCATGCTGCGCGCGATCAGCGTCTTGGCCACGCCGGGCACACCCTCCAGCAGCACGTGGCCGCGCGCGAGGAAGGCCGTCACCAGATCGGCGATGACGTGAGGCTGGCCCACCACCGTCGCGCTGAGCGCCGCGGTGAGTCGGGAGAGGGGATGTTCGCTGGGCATCGCGGCGGTGACGGTAGTCCGGTGGCCGCGCGGCGGCGCGGGTTTTTACTGGCGCTCCCTCAACCCCATCACCGAGCCCACCAGCGCTCCTATGGCCCCGAACAGCCCAAGGAACACCCCGAAGCTGGGGGACGAGTTCCAGGTCATGGAGTTGCCGAAGTGGGAGGGGACCTGGGTGGAGTCGAAGGCGGACTTGATGAAGATGACGGTGTAGAGCACGGAGATGAAGGACACCCCGAGCTGCATCATCCACGGCGCCGAGCCGCTGAGCTTCGGCATGGTGCGACGCACCCGGACGAAGATGGCGCCGATCACGAGCGCCGCGCTGAGCACGGCGCCGACGCCCGCGCTCATGAGCCCGAGCACCTCTCCGTCCGCGGCCGTCTCCTTCCACGGCAGGAAAACGGAGAGGCCGAGGACGCAGGAGCCGGCAAAGGCGATCTTGTCCGAGCGCGACAGCTCGCCGAAGAACTCGCGTGTCCCCGAGATGAGCTCCTCGGGTGCGACGATCTTGCCGGAGCTGTTCGTGGTGGCGTACCCCTTCGTGGCGGCAGAGGGAGGCAGCAGGGGCTTGCGAGGCTCCGCGTCATCCAGCTCCATGTCCGGCTGCGGCGCAGAGGCGGGGCGGACCGCGGGGACGGAGCGAGAGGAGCCCGTCTTCGACACGGCGCGGATGTTGGCCTTGCTGCCCGAGGTGCCCCCCGGGCCCTTGGCGCTCGCCCCACCGCTCGGGACGGCCTTCACCGCGGCATGGGAGCCGGTCCTGCCCGTGGGCGGTGCGACGCGCTTTGTGCCCGTGCTGGTGATGGCGCGCGTGCGCCCGGTGCCTCCTGGGCGGGCTTGGGGCGCGGCCTTGCGAGGATCCACGCTGGCACCGGTCGCCTCGTCGTCGTTGGTGCCCGAAGGGGGCTCCGCGGAGAGGAACGATGCGTCGATAATGTAGTCG
>NZ_DASPHO010000300.1:0-15402 GCF_035629615.1 Hyalangium sp.
AGCCGCAGCGTGTAAGGGACGTACCTCGGGGAGGAGTGGTTCGCGCAAGAGATGAGGCCCCAGAGCCTGCCCCTGTGGACGAGCGAGATGCTCATGGAAGCCCGGACACCCAGGTTCCGCATGTACTCGATGTGAATGGGCGAGACACTCCGGAGAACGGAGAAGCTCAAGTCGAGTGGCTGCTGGCTATCAGGCCGCAGGCTGGGAATGATGGGAGCGGGCCTGTACTCCCTGTCAGGGATGATCCGCAGCCAGTTGCGCAGGTAGAGCTGGCGAGCCTGTTGGGGAATGTCCGAGGCGGGATAATGGTGCCCGAGGTACGGATCCAAGCCCTCCAGCATGTCCTCGGCGAGGACTTCACCATGGTCATCCTCATCGAAGCGGTAGACCATGACCCGCTCGAAGCCCGTGAGCCGGCGCACCTCAGCGGCTGCCGCATCGCAGAGCTCGCGGAGATTCTTCGCCGCCTGCAATCGGGCGATGGCCCGCTGGAGAAGGCGAGGGAGAGGCCACGCGTGATGCTCCTCCGCGGGAGGGACGGGCTCGAGCTCCAGGAGGGTGACGCCCTGATGACGATGAACGATCCCATCGAAGGTGCGCCGGCCGACCGTGATCGGGAGCGGATTGCTCTCCTGAGGCTGGTGGCTCCGCAACGCTTCCGTCAGCTGGCCCAGCGAGGCCCTCTCGAGCAGCTCAGCGAGAGGGCGCCCCAGCAGCAACTCTGCCTGGAGCCCGAAGAGGTCGGCCGTGTTGGTGCTCACCTGCGTGACTGTCAGCTCGGGCTCGCTCAGCGCGAACAGCACTCCATGGGGCTGAATGGAGCCCGGAATGTGGATGGGCTCCTTGGAGCAGTCGCCCAAGTCGATGGCCTGTCCTGGCAAGGAGGAGTCGGTGTTCATGAGCGCTGGATAAGCTCCGAAGAGCAGGAGCCTTCCATGCGATCCGGGAAAACCGTAGCGCGAAGTGGCCAGGAGTCTCGAGAATGAACCGCTACTGGACGGTACCAGGCGAGCAGAGCTCGTCGGCCTTCCAGAGGGCGTTCACCCCCTTCTGCGAGGATTAGAAGTAGTACCCCACGTTCACATTGGGCCGGAAACCCCAGCCCGCTCCCTCTCGTCCCTCTGCCAGGGCCGTGGCGAAGTCAGGCCCCAGGAAGGGTTGGTTGCGGCCTGCCGCGACCTCGATGAAGGCGTGGATGGGGCCGGCGGCGACGTGGACCCCCGTGACGTTCTGTTGCGAGGAGCTGAAGCTCTCCTCCGATTTCAGCATGAGGCCGTGGTCATTGTAGAAGGTCAGTGAGTCGACAGGCCCCCGCGCCAGCTCCCAGGTGTAGCTCACATCCGCCACCAGGAGGTGGGCCCGGCTGGCCACCTTGTAGGCCCCATCAAACGCGCCCATGACGACGAACCGACGATCCTGGGCAATGGGGCCGGAGGAGCTGAACGCATAGGACACCGCCTGGAGGTGTACGCCCCAAGGCCCGTACTGGCCATTGAGGTGCGCCGCCGCGGCCCAGCGCCAGCCCGTCCGCTGGGTCTCGCTGTTGTAGATGCCACCGGCCAGCCCCGAGAGCCCCACCTCCGTCCTGAAGGAGGGGGTGGGTTGGAAGGTGTAGGCCAGGCGCACGTTCCCCTGGCTCGTCTCTCGATCCGTCCTCGCTCCGAGCACGCCCGCTCTCTCGAGCTCCGTCTCGGTGGTTCGCACCAGGTCGAAGGCATAGCGCGCGCTGTTGAGGCTCCGGCCGGTGAAGCTGCCCTCATCGCCTTTGTAGAAGGCCAGCTGCACATCCAAGGCCCCAGACTTCAGCAGGGCCTTCACGCCCATATCGCTGTCGTCTTCCAGCCCGACGTAGAACGTCAGGTTGTTGAACCAGTTGTTGGAAGGCACGGGCAGGATGCCGAACGGCACCTGCGTCTCGCCCACCTGCACCTGCAGCGAGTCCGAGAACGTGTAGCCGAGGTAGCCGTAACGCAGGAAGGAGAACCCGGAATAGAAACGGTACTCGGCATTCAAGCTCAGGTTCTTGTACTCGGCCTGGGTGCGGAGGGAGAAGGTATCGAAGACCAGGTCTCCGCCACGGCTGTGCACCTGGGTGCGCGGCTCCCAGCTCTTGTACAGGTAGGAGAAGCGGAGCATCCCCCCGAGCTTAAGGGAGGGAGCCTCCGTGGAGCTCGCCTCCTGCGCCACCAGCAGGGTCAGCAACAACGCCACCCCTCGCCACCCTTGGAACATGGAAGCCTCCTCGTCTCTCGCCTAGGCGAATACCCGCTGCTTGCCCACCGAGCGGTGCCGCATCTCCCACAGGTTCCGGCGGATGTAGGTCCGCAACAGCCAGCGGTCGGAGCCGTCAAAGGCCGGCTCGAACACGCTGCGCGCATGGAGCCCCTTGCGGTTGTTGATGAGCAGCGTCATGCCGGGCTTGAGGGCGACCTTGTTGTGGACCTTCTCGTCATCGCAGGTGGCGTGCAGCTTCTCCAACGCCTGCTGAGCCTCGGGCGTCTCGCCCTTCACGCCGTTGGCGGCGATGGAGACCTCGGGAGACTCAGCGGGGCCCGAGAGGATCGGCACGAGGTTCGACCACACCTGCCCTCCCTTGGCCCGCTCGCGCGAGTAGGTGCTCGGTGCGGCCATGCGGAACACCGGCTGGCGCAGCGTCTCCACCACGGAGTCCGGAAGGGCCCTGCACAGGTCGCGCGCATCGACGTAGTAGGTGAGCGCCTGCCCGTCCTTGTCCGCGCGGATGCAGTGGAGGATGAGGAAGTCCGGGTTGAAGCGGTGGAAGAAGCCGCTCTCGTCGTGGATCGAGTCGTTGTGATAGTTGAGGAAGACCTTCGAGCCCTGGTTGGACTGGGTGTAGCTGCCCGACTCCACCGGCGTCACGTAGTGGATGAGGTTCCCAGACTTCTCGGAAGTGAAGCCCACCGGCTCTCCCAGGAGCTGGGTCAGTCCCAGCAGGATGCCCTCGCCCACGAAGGTGTTGCGCCTCGTCACGGGGGCGCCATCCGTGGGCGTCGGCGGCAGCTCCGGATCCTGGGGCATGTTCTCCAGCAGCATCACCCCCGGGCTCTCAGGGAAGCGCGAGAAGGCCATGATGTCCTTGAGGACGCTCGCCGGCAGCTCCGCGAAGATCTTGTACACCTGCACCAGCGAGTCCTCGAACGTCTCGTAGGGAGAGTGGATGGACCGCAGCTTCAAGCCCATGTCCTTTGACAGCTTGTCATCCAAAGCCAGTTGCTTCATGGCCATACTCCTCTGGGGGTGAGGGTCGATACGCCCACTTCGACCACGTCCTGCAGCGACAGGTTTGAGAAGTACATGATGTCGCGTGTGAGCTTCTTGAAGAGGCTGAACGACGGTGAGCCCGTCGTGTATTGCAAGAGCTGCGTGTTGCGCCGCCGGGTGGCCTCACTCAGGCAGAGCCGGCCAGGGTTGTGGTAGCGGATGGCTCCGCTGCGATCCCGCATCGGCAGGACACTGGACTGGGCGTAGCGGCTGGCGCTGAAGGGGATGTCCAGGATCCCCGCTTCGAACCCCTGCTCGATGGCCCGGTAGAGGTCCGCATGGTCGAGGATGGGTGCGACGATCTCCTCCACCTCGCGGAGGATCCAGTGCACCTCCTCGTCGACCTCCGCGCTGTCGACCTTCACGAAGTCGGAGATCGCGCTGTTGACGATCCGTGTCGTCCAGATGCCCAGCGCGTTGGCTTGAGGAGTCGGGACGCCGAGCGCCTCCTCGTACGTCTTGTTGATGACCTTGGTCGCCTGCCCTTTCTTGGCGACGACCGCGCCCTTGAGGATGAGCGCCTCGGCGTCATGCCGGGTGGCGGGGAAGGCTCCCATGAACTGGTGCAGCACGGGGAAGACCTCCACGTCTGGTGGCAGGTACTTGCTGGCCATCTTGCGGATGGCCTTGAGCGCGGCGATGTCCTGGACGATGTGGCCGCCCTGGCAGTAGGAGATGGACAGGCACTTGACGCCCTCTCGGACAGCACAGAGTGCCTCGAGCAGCGTCATCGACAGGGCAATCGAGGGAGGGATGAGCACCGCCGTCAGCGTGCCGAACAGCTCCCGGTCCACGATGATGCCCTGCTGGGCCAGCTCGCCGCAGCGCTGGTCCACGTAGCGCCAGGCCTGCATGCTGGAGCGGATCGGCACGTTCTTCGAGTACGGCAGGTTGTAGCCAATCCCGCCCCCCTCGAAGGAGGTGATGCCGCCAGCGAGGGACGACTCGAAGAGCAGCCGTGCGTCCGGCGAGCCGTGACGAATCTCGATCGGCGCGCGCACCAGCTCGTTCAGCTCGCGCACCTTCTTGTACCCATGGCACACCAGGGGATAGCCGTTGAGGTTCTGTGGGTTCTCCTGAAGAACAGTGTGGGCCTTATCGAACTGGCACAGCCGCGTGTAGGCGTCGATGGTGAGCGAGAGGATGTCCGGTTGCGCCTCCCGCTCGAGGAACTGAAGCAGCTCGGCCATCTTGTGCTGCGCGCCCACGCCACAGCGCGGCTGAACCAGCAGCTCACCCCGGGTGTCCGCCTGCTTCAAGGTCTGGTGGACGGTCGCCTTGCGCAGATTCTTGATGTACTCGACCGTCTCCCGCGGAGACGGAAGCTCGTGTGGATAGCTCCTATCCAACGCCAGCGTCTGTTCTTCCATGCTCAGCGTCTCCTGGCGGTTTGTACTGCTGACGCAGCCGTCCCGAGCCGGCCACTCTGGGAATAGAGTTGATCGTGCAGCTTCTGGGAGAACTCCCGCGCCGCAGCCTTCTCGGGGAGGTGGCGCAGGACCGCTCCGTCCCGCCGGAACTCGGTGGCCAGGTGGCGCTCCAGCGTCCGGGGCTGGAGCTTCTGCTCCCGGAGGAACCGCTCCACATCGAAGAATCCGCAGGTGACCACCAGCCGCAGCTCCCCCGCCTGCGACAGGTCGACGACCGGCACCTCGATGTCATGCAGGCCGGCCGCGGCGCGCTCCAGCTCGGCCTGGGACGAGAACTCCAGGACCACCGAGCGGTGGTCGAGCACCACCGCCGCCGGGTTGCCTCCCAAGCCGATGCGCGTGCCCACCCGGTAGTCGTCCTGGTTCAGGCGGCACAGGATCTCCACCCCATGGCGCCTGGCATAGCTGACCGAGCCGTGGTGGATGACCTTGGCCCCGCTGAGTGACAGGGTGATGGCCGAGTCGTAGGACAGCTCTGGAACCAGCTGCGTCCCGGAGATCAGGTTCGGGTCCGCCGAGTAGACGCCGCAGACGTCGGAATAGATCTCGCACTGCTTGACGCCGAGCGCGGCGGCCACGGCCACGGCGGACAGGTCAGAGCTGTTCTTCCCCATCCACATCTGCTGCCCCTGGGCGTTACGGGCCTGCCCGCCGGGCACCACCACCACATCGTGGGTCGCCAGCGCTGCGCGCAGCGGGGTGGCATCAAACTCCAGGATGCGGGCGCGTGAGAAGTTCGCGTCCGTCAGCAGCCCCAGCTGGAAGCCATAGAGCGTCGTCACCTTCACGCCCAACCGTTCGATGGCCGCCCGCGCGTAGGCCGCGCCAATGGTGTCCGCCAGCGGGATGAGACAGTCGATCGTCTCGCCCGACGGAGCAGGGTTGAGGGCCAGGCACCTGGCACGCAGCTCCTCGGTGGCGCCAGGCAGTCCGCTGACGACCAGCGCGACCTTGCTGCCGTCCGCGGTGCGCTCCCGGAGGTAGCCCGCGACGCGATGAAAGTGTTGATCCGTGGCGAAGGATGAGCCACCAAACTTCATGACGTGTATCTGCATGGGGGGGCTTCCTCGAGCGGAGGGTGAGGTCAACCTCACCAGGCTCCCTAGGCCGCCGACTTGCGCGACAGCAGGCCGTTGGCAATCACTTCCTCTGCAATCTGAATCGCGTTCAGCGCCGCGCCCACGCGCAGGTTGTCGGAGACAATCCACAACCAGCCGGCGTTCGGGTTGAGGGCGTCCACGCGGATGCGCCCCACGTGCACGTCGTTCGGATTGCGGACCGTCCGCGGCGTCGGGTAGTTCTCCGCGCCGGAGCCGGAGTAGATCTGCAGCTCCTCGCCCGCTCGGAGCAGCTCGAGCATGCGCGGCAGCGACAGCGACCGCTCGGTCTCGAAGTAGACGGCTTCGGAGTGGCAGTTGATCACGGGGACGCGCACTGCGGTGCCGCTCACGAGCAGGTCCGGGCGCTCCATGATCTTGCGAGACTCCTGGACCATCTTCTGCTCCTCCAGGGTGAAGCCCGTCTCCTGCATGGCGTCAATGCTGGGGACGAGGTTGAAGGCGAGCGGCACCTGGAAGCGCACCGCCTGGAGCGTGCTCTTCTCGTCCTGCATCAGCTGGCGCGTGCCCTCACGCAGCTCGTCGATGCCGGTGAGCCCTTGGCCGGACGCGGCCTGGTAGGTGCTGATGATGACCTTCTTGACGCCGAACTCGGGATCCAACGGCTTGAGGGCGCGCACCACCGGAATGGTGGCGCAGTTGGGGTTGGCGTAGATGCCGGAGGACGGCCGGGTGCGCAGATGGTGCCGGTTCACCTGGGGCACCACCAGCGGCGTGTCCGCGTCCATGCGGTGGGCGTTGGTGTTGTCGATGACCAGCGCTCCTTGTTGCGCCGCCATCCGAGCAAACTTCTTGCTGATGGAGGTGCCCGCGGAGAAGAAGGCAATGTCGATGCCGGTGAAGTCGAAGGTCTCCAGATCCTTGACCTGGTACTTCTGCCCTCGGAACTCGATGATCCGGCCCGCCGAGCGCGGTGAGGCCACCAGGTGCAGCTCGCTGAACTGGAAGGAGCGCTCCTGGAACAGCTCGAGGAGGGTAGTCCCCACGGCTCCAGTGGCTCCAACGATGGCAATGACGGGATTCTTCTTGTGCGACATTTTATCTCCTGTTGGCGGAGGACAAGGACAGCAGCTGCTGAGCCAGCAGCTCCGGTTGGTTCAGCACGATGTCGACGCCCAGCTTCTTGAAGGAGTCCTCCAAGCCCAGCTCCTTCTGGCTCCCCACGGAGAGGTTGCCTCCCAGGATGACCGGGCAGCGGATGCCATACTGGTGCCTCAGCTCCAACAGCCCCCGCAGGTCATCCTTGGCGTGCCCGTTGAGGCTGCCAATGACAATGGCGAGCGCGTCCGGGTTCTGCTTGTGGGCATCCATGAAGTCCTGCAGGGGTGTGCAGGCCCCCAGGTTGACCACCTCGTAGTTATTCTCGCGAAGCATGTGGGCGATCAGGTGGTTGGCCACCACATGGGTGTCGCTGGCGGCAACCCCGAGGATCACCGTGCCACGTGTCCCCCCGGCCTGCTTGCCCCTGGGCTGCAGGGGGCGTGGGCCTGCCGTCTGGAGCTGGGTACCTTCGGTACTCATGGCACGGCTGCTTTCTTTTGCCCCACGAAGGCAAAGTTCCAGTTGCGGTTGACCGCGATGCTGCTCAAGAAGATGAGCGTCACGCCCAGCCCCTGGAAGGGAGTGAGGCGGGTGCCGTAGAGGATGAAGTCGATGAACATCGCCACGGCCGGGTAGATGAAGGACAGGACTGCGATCTTCGCGGTGTCCAGCTTCTGGAAGGCCGAGTACATCAGGATGTACATGATGCAGGTGTGAATCAGACCCAGCCCTGCCAGCCAGAACCAGTGATTGCCCGCGAGCGGCACGGCCTGGAGCGTGGTGAAGGGATACAGCAGCGCCATCCCGAGAGTGATCTGGCACAGCGCGATCAGGTGCGGAGGAATGCCCTTGAGCCGCTTGGCCACGATGGTGGCAATGCCGTAGAGGAACGCGGCCGCCAGCGAGTAGAGGACTCCCTCGACATAGGCCCCCTTCAGGTCACCTGACTGGAGGTTGGTGACGAACACCATGCCGACAAAGGCCAGACAGATCCAAAGGATCTTGCTGGGCGAGACGCGCTCCTTGAACAGGGGAATCCCCAGCAGGACCACGTAGAACGGCTGGGTGTGATAGAGGACGGTCCCCATCGTGATGGAAGTCAACCCGTAGGATTTGAACAGGAAGACCCAGTTGAAGACGATGCACACCCCGCCGAGCGCGATGAGCAGGGTGGTCTTCTTGGTGAAATAGGAGAGCTTGAGGTAGCCCTTGATCAGGCAGAAGGCTGTCAGGCAGATGGCCCCGAACAAGCACCGGAAGAACACGACGTTGAAGGCTTCCTGGTGCGCCTCTGTGACAAAGATACCGATGGTGCCTGACAGCACCATTGCCGAGACCAGCTGGATGACGCCACTCTTGTCTTGCTGATGATCCATGGTGCCTGTAGGGCTCACTTGAAAGGAGGAGCGTAGAGAAGACCGCCGTTGGACCAGAGCGCGTTCATTCCGCGCTCGAGCTTGAGGCGGGACTTCGCGCCCAGGTTGCGCTCGAAGATTTCCTGGTAATTGCCCACCTGCTTGAGGACGCGGGAGGCCCAGCCGGGCTCCAGGTGGAGCGAGTGGCTGGCGCCATCGGCGGCCTTGAGCAGGTTGAGCACGCCGGGATCCTTGCTGGTGACCTGGGCGTCGATGCTCTCAGACGACACGCCGACTTCCTCGGCTTCGATGACGAGGTAGATGACCCATCGGACCAGCTTCTCCCACAACGAGTCTCCGGCCTTGACCGCCGGGCCCATGGGCTCCTTGGAGAAAGTCTCCGGAAGGATGACGTGGTCCTCGGGATTGGCCAGCCGCTGGCGCTCGCCGGTGAGCGGGACGCGATCCAATGCGTAGGCATCGCACTCACGCCTCGCATAGGCATCCAGGGCCTCCTGAGGCGTGGAATAGTAGCGCCCGGCGAAGGTGATGCCGTGCTGGGTGAGAAAACGTTGCAGGTTGATGTCCGTGGTCGTCCCGGACTGGAGCGCGACGGTTGGGTTCTTCAACTGTCTTACGCTGATGACACCCAGGCTGCGGTGCACCATGACCGTCTCTCCGTCGTAGCAGGTCATCGCGGCGAAGGAGATGCCCTGGCCCGCATCTCGCGAGAAGGTACAGGTGGCATTGCAGCAGAGCACGTCAATCAGGTCATCCCGCAGGGCCGAGAACCGCTCGTCTGGTTTGAGCGAGACAAACTCGATCTTCTCCACGTCCCCGAGCACCGCGGCGGCGATAGCCTTTCCGAAGTCGACATCGAAGCCGTGCCAGTGCTGCCCCTCTTGGAAGGACATGCCGTAGATGCCGCGGCTGACGCCGCAGCGGATGCGCCCACGCAGCTTGATGCGCTCAAGCGTTTCACTTTTCATGGTCTTCTACCGTCTCCCATCCGGGAGAGAGCCCCTCTCTGAGCGACAACAATGCTGCCACCACGGAGCGTGTTCTCGTGGCAAAGGAGCGTGTCCGTGACCGGTGCGCAGCCCGCTTGAGTGCGTCGGTCAGTGTCAAGGCACTTGTCGCCTACCGTGCACAGCCCTCATGCGCCCGGGACGGGTCTCCGAGTGTGCGGACCCACAGCCGGGGCGGATCCGATGTGAGCCAGCGCCGCAGGCCGCGAGCCCACCGCATGGGTGAGCGCCGTCTCGCCTGCTCGTAGACGGCGCACCGCCGGATCAGGACCGAGTCCTCCCGCCCGAAGTACCTGTCATTGGGGGAGACGAAGCATAGGCTCCCATGGAGGTGCTCGCCGTTGTACGAGGAGGCGAACCGGGCCATCCAGCTCCGCGCGGCGTCCAGCGAGGAGAAGGGCGCGGCGGGGTAGTCCGGGTGGCGCTTCAACGTGCTGAAGAGCGCCTCGGCATAGGGGTTGTCGTTGCTGACCCGAGGGCGGTTGAACGAAGGGATGATCCCCAGCCCCCGCAGGGTGCACAGCATCTGGCTCCCCTTCATCGGCCGCCCATTGTCCGAGTGCAGCACGAGCCCCGCTGGCTCGACGCCGTTCTCCTGGCACGCCGCGCGAATGAAGCGAGCCGCATGCTCCGCGCGTTCCTCCAGGTGGATGCACCAGCTCATGATGCGCCGGCTGAAGACGTCCATCAGCAGGTACAAGTAGAAGTATGTCCCTCCCTTCGGGCCCCTCAAGTGGGTGATGTCCCAGCTCCAGATCTGGTTGCGCGCCGAGGCGATCCGCTCATGCCCCGGCCGCGTCAAGGAGGGGGTGCCGCCTCCACGCAGGGCGCGCCTCTGTGAGCGAAGGAGGCGGTACATGGTGGACTCCGAGGCCACATAGACGCCCTGATCCGCGAGTCTCGGGACGATCTGGCGAGGGGAGAGCCCCTCGAAGACAGGCGAGCGGAGCAACTCCAGCACGAGCCCGCGCTCCTGATCGCTCAGGCGATTGGTGGGACGGCGGTGAGCCTCGAGCCTTCCATCCTGGGCTAGCTCCGATTTGCGCCAACGCTGGACGGTTCGCCCGGAGATGCCAAGCAGCCTACAAGCAGAGGACTGCCTCGCGCCCTTCGCAATGGCCTCGTCCACCAGGCAGCACACCCGGCGCCGGACGTCCAAGCTGTGGAGCCGGCCCCTCCCTCCCAGCACAAGGTCCTTCCCCTTCATCAGCAAAGCCACCAGCGCCTGCGCTTCTGCTAGCACCTGCCCCTTGCGGCTCACCTCGCGCCGAAGCGCCTTCACCTGCTCGGCCGAAATCCTCGCGCGGCGAGCGTGCGCATTCCAGGGGACGCACAGCTCGTGACGAACACACCGGGGCGGGAACAGGTTCGGACTCTTGAGGGGACGGCACAAGTCACGTGTTTGCATGCCCCGCATTGTTCAGTAACAAGTGGGGTCTTGCGAAACGGCTGCCGGGCAGGGCGGCTCCACCTTCCGGGGTGCCCTGCTACGGGGCGCAGAGAATCTCCTCGCCCTGCTGCACGCACTCCCCGCATGCCTGGGCCTGGAAGGTGCCGCTGAGGCAGAACAGCGCCAGGTTCGGGTTGCCCGAGCTGCACACGGCCTGTCCCTCGCTGCCCTGGGGGCAGGCGTCCCCAGAGCGAGCGCCGCTGAAGTCGCAGGCCACCTGCGCACTGTTCTCCGTGCAGCCGCTTGGTCCCCGGCAGGGCACTGCGCGCAGCACTCCGCCGTTGCACACCAGCACCTCCGTGTCGCTGCTGCACTCCCCTACGTTCTCCGGCTCGCACGGGTCGCCCGCCTTTCGCGTGCTGCCGCACCCTGCCGTCACCATGGCTACCGCCAGCATCCATGCCCACTTGCTCACGTTCGTTCCCTCTCCCGGGCTGCTCCTCCCCCTCTGCCAGGGCCTCTTCCCAGGGTTCCGGCCCTCCCTCGCACTGCGCGGCCAACCTCTACCACAGCCGCCCGCGCCCTTTGCTGCACCCAGCGCTGGATGGCCTACTGAGTGCTGTGGCGACCCTCACCGACTCTTCTCGAAGGGACGGGCATCCTTTGGGATGTCGACGGTGAAGCTGGTGCCGCGCTCGGGCAGGCTGTCCACGGCGATGCTGCCGCCGTGCGCTTCTGCCACGCCCCGTACCTGGGCCAACCCCAAGCCCCAGCCGCGCCTACCGCTCTTCTCCGCCTCGGGTAGCCGCTGGAAGGCGCGGAACAACGTCTCTTGTTGCTCGACAGGAATATGGCCCCCGTGGTTGTGCACCACAATGAACGCACGCCCGTGTGCCTGGCGCACGGTGACGGTGATGGGCCGGGCCGTGGCGCCGTACTTCACAGCGTTGCCGCCGAGGTTCTCCACAGCCCGCTGCAGCGCCTTTGAGGCGAAGTACCCTCGCACAGGCTCTGGGGCCACCAGGACGAAGCGCTCGCCATGCTCGGCCTCCAGGTGCTCGACGCTCTGGCGCACGACGTCTACCAGATCGCAATCCTCAAGCTCGAGCGGGAGCCGGCCACCGGCCTGCACCCGCATGGCATCCAGCAGATCCTGAATCATCCGGTCGACACGGTCGATGCTGTCAATGGTACGCACCGCCCAGCGCGGTACGTGCTCCGCCGAAGGCTTGCGCAGGATGAGGCTGGCGTTGACCTTGGCGGCGCTCAAGGGGCTACGCAGGTCGTGCGCGAGGGTGGCGAAGAGCTGTTCCCTGAAGCCCTCCTGCACCAGAACGTAGGCTGTGCAGGATTTTGCGATGACCTGGTCCAGGGAGGCATTGAGAATGTTCCGCTCCTCAGGGGCCAGGGGCTCCTTCTCCTCCAGCACCGCAAAGAGCACCTCGCGCAGCAGCTTGTACTCTGCGATGACGTCTTCCAGCCGGAAGTGCGTCATGCGTACACGCTCGCCGCCGTGCTCTTCGGCAACGGTGCTACCCTCCGTTGCAGTGCGTCTGGGGTGCTTGGGCGAGAGCGCCTCGGCGAGCTGACGCAGCAGCGCGGGCAGCGTGTTGATGAGAATGGGGTGGCTCTCTCCCGCCGCAGCCGCAACCTCTTTGCGCAGGCGTTCCTCCCAGAGGGTGAGAATGCGCTCCTTGTTGGCAAGGAGCCGGTCGCCCCCTCTCTTGCCCGCCTCTTTCGGCGCCGCTCCTGCAGGCTCCTTGCTCATGCTCCAAATCTGTAAACACGGTCCGGATCATGCGCACCCGAGCGTGCGAGCGCCTCCAGGGCGCACTGCCCTTCTAGCGAACCCAGGTAGCTGGAGCACCTGCCTGCGCGAGGCCCTGTCGCTCGGGTGCGAGCTGGCCTTGGCGATTACTCGGAAGCTCCGTCGATGATCTTCTTCGCCGTAGAGAACGAGAAGCCCGCCCGCGCCAGCGCGGCGAGATCCCGTTGCCGATTCTCCTGCCGGGCCTGCGCATCGCGGCGGAAGGGACCCAGCCGCTTCTTGCGCGCCCAGATGCGTGCCGCCGTGTCTTCGGACACCTCCGCCGTGGCCTCGGCCAGCTTCTGCACGACAATCTCCGCAGCGACTCCCTTCATCCGCAGCTTCTGGGAGATCACCCGAGCGCTACGGCCCGAGGCGCGCAACGATTGTGCCTTCAGTCCGGCGTAGGCCTGGTCGTTGATGAGCCCGTTGCGGATGAGCTTGTCCGCGAGCGCATCCACCCAGCCGAGCGCCTCGGCGCGATCGCCTCCATGGAACCGGATGGAGCGATCCACCTTCCGCAAGAGCACACGCTTGAGCTGGCTCACCGTCGCTGCGTACCGCTTCAGGTAGTACAGCGCGGCGTTCTCCAGATAGCGTGGAGACAGCTTCCGGGGCTGCTTCTGCCGCCCCTGAGGCTTGCCACGCTGTCCGTCCTTCGGGTTGTCCATGGATGGCCGTGTGTCCTACTACGCCGGTCCGACTTTCGGCAGTGGCCTGCCTGGCCGCAAGGCATGGCGGGACGGGCTTTTCACAGGGCGTTCACACCGCATGCAAAGACGTTTCACGCCACAACCGCACGGCTGCCATTCGGGGCGTGTAGTTCTTGGACCATGGACGCAACAGCGAAGCGGTGGCTGCTCGAGCAGGTGAAGCGCCCAGCGATCCGGCTGCTCCATCGCACACGTGCGGGTGAGGCGGTGTTGGTGCGTGTGTACCTGGAGGCGGAAGAGCACGCGGAACACGCCGTATGGCTGGAAGCACTGGTCACCACGGCCCCCCCGTGGCTCCAGCGATGGCTCTCCGTCCACCGCGCCGAGGAGGCACGTCACGCGGAGATGTTCCGCGCCCACCTTCACGCCCTCACGGGAGAGGAGGTCCAGGCCTCTGGAGCGATGGACCCGGTGAGCCAGTGGAAGCTGCGGCGGTTGGTAGGGCTCGTGCAACGATCTGGCTCGCAGTTCGAGAAGGGTACCCTCGTCCCCGCCCTCGCCGTGGCGGGACTCATGGAGGAGATGGGCGTGCGCGTGTTCGAGCGACACGTGGAGGTGCTGCGTGAGTCCCTGCCGGAGGCCCCGCTCCTGCCGCTGCTCGAGCGTGCGCTGGCCGACGAGCGCAGACACGCGGCGGCGTGCCGGAGATCCGTGGAGCGGCTCACGACTCCGGCGGAGCACCGCGCTTTGGCCCTCCTCCTGGCACGGGCCGGTCGCATCGAGCGGCAGCTTGGCGTCGCAGGCGCGGTGGTGCTGTGGGGCATTGGCTTCTTCTGCGCGCTCCGGACCTGGCTCCTCCTCCCGAGTGCCATGGAGACGGCGCGATGAGGGGCGGCCGCATTCTCTACCTCGCCGTGGCCGACGCGCGCGGCCACCTCATGCGGGCGCATGTGCTCCGCGAGCACCTGTCGCGTGTGGACGTGGAGGTGGAGGTTGTCACCACGACCGACGAGGGCGCCGGGTTCCTCCACGCGCTCGGGACACCTGCGCGGGTGCTCTCGGACCACTTCCAGATCGAGTTCGACGCACGGCACGAGATGTCCCGGTCGCGCACGGAGCGGCGGCTGTTGCGCTACTTCGTCGATCCCGACCGGCTGATGGGAGACCTGCGGCGGCTGCGCGGACTCGACGATGGCTTCGACCTGTGGGTGAACGACTCGCTCCATCCGGCCCTGCTCCTCTGGCCCTCGCTGTCGTCGCGAGCGCCTCGGGTGGTGCACGTCATGGGCGAGAACCTCTGGGCGGCGGCACACCAGAACTTCGATGGCCGGCTCCCGGAGTTCGTCGCCTCGCGCTACCGGGCGGCCATGCAGGCACTCCTGGATCGCTCCTTCGCGCGCATCGTCCACTCGCTCCAGCCTGAGGATCGAGCGGGGACCTGTGAGCGCCCAGGCGCGTGGCGGCTGCCTCCGCCCCTGGCGCCGCTGCGGCGAACGCGCGAGGAGGTGCGCAGGCAGCTGGGGCTCGCCCCAGGACAGCGACTGGCCGCGGTGTACCTGAACCCGCACTTCCGGGCCGAGGAGATTCCCCGCGCGATCGAGCGCTCGCTGGCCGCGCGCGACATCGCCCTGTACGGGGTGAGCGAACCCTTCGCGCACCGGCCCGGATGGCGGGCAGCTGACGCCTGCTTCAATGAGGTCATCCACGCCGCGGATGTCTTCGTCTCGGGCGCCGGGATGGGAGCGCTGGAGCAGGCACGGACGCTCGGAGTGCCGCTGGTGGTGCTGATGGGCGATCAGCCCGAGCAGGCGCGCAACCTCGCCTCGCGGCAGCGCACGGCGGAGCACCTCACCGCGGTGGTGCCCGTCCGGGCGCTCGACGGACTGGCGACGGCGCTCGCCACCGTCATGCAGGACCGCGGCGTGCGCAGTCTGCAGGCAAGGCGCGCCGCCCAGGAGATCGCTCGTGTCCATGGGCTGTGGACGGACACGTTCCTGTCACTCATTGCTCTATCCCAGGAGGAGTCGAGGCATGAAGAACGCAAGTCGAAGTACCGCGCTGGTGCTCGAGACCAACAACCTGCACGGCGGTGGAGCAGACGCCGAGCGCGTGACGCAAGGGCTGGAGAGGCTGCTGCACCAGCTCCGCGGCCAGACGCGCCCGCTGGATACGGTGGGTGAGCTGGTCATTACGCACGAGGGCCTCTCTTCCCCGCAACAGCAGCGGCTCGAGCGCGTGGCCGGGCGCTCCATCACCTTTGTGCAGGTGCCCCCAGGCACGGACTACTACGCAGCGAAG
>NZ_DASPHO010000301.1:0-12230 GCF_035629615.1 Hyalangium sp.
TCAGCCGCATGCTGACCCAAGAGCGGGAGGCATTCTATGATGATGCCGTCCGCCTCCTGCGCCGTCTGCAGCGACCAGGAGCAGTACGCCGCCTCATGCTGCGTACCCCCCCCTGAAAAGACTTAGCCCCGATGACTTAGCTCTCAGCGGCCCCACCTGAAGTAGCCGTCACCCCTGCCGATTCTGAGGACTGGGGGCCTACAGCCCCCAGCGTTCAGGCCTGCTCACGACGTCAGGTCGCCGAGGAGCTCCCGGAGGTGGGGCAGCACCATCTTGATCTTCGGAATGCCGGCGATCGCTTCGGGGACCGAGATCCTCAACGCCAGCTCGCGCCCCACGAGGTCGGGGAGGACCGGGACCAGGGCCTCCTGCGGCTCCTCCAGCATCGCGTCCAGCACCAGGCCGATGCCGAGCCCTGCGATGCAGCACTGGCGGACGAGGTGGGTGTCCGTCGCGACCAGGGATGGCTCCACCGGGAAGGTCCCGCCCTTGAGGGTGGGCCAGGCCCGTGGGTCCTCACCGGGCTTCTGCCACGTCAACAGCTCATGGTCGGCCAGCTCGGCGATGGACCTGGGCACTCCGCGTTGGCTCAGGTACGCGTTGCTCGCGACCAGCCACTCGCGCACGCGCAGGACCACGTGTGACAGCCACGGTCCTCGCGGCCTGTTCTCCCCGAAGTGCACCGCCATGTCGGTGTCGACGAGCGACTCGCTCAGCGGATCGTGGCTGAAGCGGCTCTGCAAGCGCAGGCGTGGGTAGGCGCTCCGCAGCGCCGCATAGATCTGCGTGAAGGCCTGCGGCGATACCCCCACGGGCATCACGACGCGCATGATGCCGGAAGGCTCCCGCCCCAGCTCGCGCACCGAAGAGATGAGCGCGCTGGCCTCCTCGACCATCACCTTCCCCTTCTCGGCGAGCACACTGCCCGCCTCGGTCAGGACGATGCCTTCCCGGGAGCTCTCCAGCAGCGGGACTCCCGCGCGCGACTGCAGCGAATCCACGCGGCGTCTCAGCGTCGTGCGCGACATGCCGAGCGTCTCGGCCGCGGCGTGGAACGAGCCCGCTCTCACCACGTGCATGAAGGCCTGCAGCTCCTCGAGGTCCATGGCGGCAAGAATCATCCCAGGGAGGCCCAACCCATAAGCGCCAGCAGGTGAACGGTATCTTGGTATTCGACAGCACCAGGTCAGGCTTTATTTTTGGGTTGGGACTGGCGAGCGGCCACTCCCAACGGGTTGCGACCGGCGAGCGGGCTTCGTTTTTGGACCGTCTCCCTCCCGTGAGTCCCTACCAGGGGCAGTTGACGACATCCACGGTGCGCGTCACCGGCACCGCGGTGTTGTTGCCAGGATCCGTCAGCGTGTAGCTCAGCGTGTACGAGCCCTGGACCCACCCGTTCACGTCACCCGCCACCTTCACCTGAGGGGCCACGTTGCCGTAGCACGCGTCCAGGGCCTCCACCCCAGGGTCCACCCACCCGCTGCCGCACGTGTGGGTCATGCGGGCGGCTCCCCGGAGCCTCAGCGTCGGCGGCGTCCGGTCATCCACATGCACCGAGCGGATGGCGCTCACCGTGTTCCCTATCGGAGTCCATGCGATGTACTGCACCGAGTACGTCCCCTCCGCCGAGGTGCGCGGGCCCGGTCCGTAATCATCCGGATCCTGGTCGCCTGGCACCCCGTCACCGTCGTCGTCCCCGGAGTTGTACTTGTGCACCTGAAGCGGGCCGCATGCGTCCGCCGCCCGCGCGCCGGGGTCTACCCAGGTGTCCACACCGCACTCCAGGGTCATCTCGCTGGGACCGTTGAGGACCCACGTGGGCATGCCCGGGTCCGTCTGGCACGCGTCGGTGACGCTCACCGCGTCGATGTACCCGCCCAGGGCGTCGGCCCAGCCGGTATCCGCGAAGGTGAGGCGGGTGCTGCTCCCTGGGGCCGTGACGCGCAAGGTGACATGTTGCCAGCGCGTATCCGCGAGGCCCGAGCCGCTGGTGTTCAGATCCGCCACCACCTGCCCACCCCAGAGGGCCCGGATCCGGTTGTCACCGACGCCCGGCCGAGGGGAGTAGCCAAAGGAGAGCAGGTAGGCGCGGCCTGCCACGGTATGAAGGTCCTGGAAGATCGTGGAGGGACAGTGGGAGTCGAGCTCCACGTGCTGCGCACCTTCCAACGGCGAGCCGGCCACATGATTCTGGATCTCGAGGCCGCAGCCGCTCTGGGCCGTCCATCCGCTGACGGACTGGAAGACGTTCCAGGAGCCATTTCCCAGGGCAGGCGACTCGAAGCCGCCGTTCACCACCAGGTCGCTGGAGGCCTGTGCGAAGGCTGCGCCCACCGGAAGAAGCAGTGTCAGAGAGGCCATCCACCAGCTCGTGCGATTTGCTTGCATGTATCCCCCTTGTTGAAGAGGTCCCTGTTGGACCCGTGTGGGCACTTCAGCAAGCGGGATGCCACGATGCCTGTCTCGACAATTCAGAGGGCACACTCCTGGGAAAGGGGAGGCGAAAGCACGAAATTCTCGTGTTGGCGCGTCTTGAAAGGACGCGGGCTGCTTCCCCAGCGGACGCATCAGGGCGGCTTTCCGGGACCTACGGTGAAAAAAGCCCCGGTCACTCCTCCGGGGCGCCCTTCGCCAGCCGCGGGTCCGGCTTCCCGTCCTTGCGCGCGCGCTGGCGCAGGTCCTTCACGAGCGCATACCAGCTCTCCGGCGGCGCCTCGAGAATGAGGGGATACACGCCCTGCCACCAGGCCTCGAACTCCGGCATCTTCTCTGCGCACTTGCCGCGCATCTTGGAGGACGAGCCGGCCTGCCCCGCCCCGCAGCCGGGATTTCGGTAGTAGCGGTGGCGCCGCTCCTCCCAGGCGACCAGCGCGTCCGCGCTCGCATCGAGGGTGAGGCCGCGCTGGCCATCCGTCGACGAGACCCCCCACTCGGAGTACTGCGCGCGCCGCAGCGTGCTGACCGGCTTGTCCTGGACGCCGCGCGCCTTGAGCGCCACCACGCCGCGCTCGGGGTGGATGACGATGACCCCGGTGCGGTTGATCTCCTTCAGCGTGCAGTACGAGTTGATCACGAAGACCTTCTCGTTCCGGTAGATGCACGAAGGGATCGCGAAGCGGCCGTACCAGAGGGTGGTCCCCACATGCCGCAGCGGACCGGACACAGCGTCCGCCAGCGCCTCCGCCGGCGGGTAGAGCGGGGCCGCGCTGGGAGGATCCGGCTGGAGCTTGCGCCCGCCGCCTTTCCCCTTCCACGGGTCGACGTACATCACGAGGCACGAGAAGGTGTAGTGCCAGGCGCCCTCGCGGAACTCGACCGCGCTGGGACCGCCCGGCCCGCACTCGCTCCCCCAGTCGGCGGCCACGGCGTCGGCCTGCTCCCGGGTCCGGACCTTCATGTTCGCTTCCAGCCACGCCCGGTGGACGACCGGAAGCTCCCAGCGGACCTCGTCCTTCCCCTGCGCGTGGCGCGTCGGGTCGAGCGTCTTGAACGCGCCCCAGATGGGCCGCAGCTCCTCGGGCGGGATCAGCCCCTCGAGCTCGACCTTCACGGGCTCGAAGCGGGTGCTCGGCGTCTGCACCGCCACCCTGCCGCTGGCGTCGGTCACTCCCACGCGCTCCCCGGCGCCGTCCGGTTCGCGGAAGAGGACGCGGGCGCCCACCACCGGCCGGTGCGTGAAGTACTCGAACACCCGGACGACGATGCGCGCGGCCCCGGGTCCGGCGGTGTCGGCAGCGGGCGGGGCCTTCACCGGCGGCGGCTTCTTGCCGATCAGGCCGCGCATCTCCCGGACGAGCTCGTACCAGCCCGGGGGCGGGCTCTTGAGCAGGGCGTTGTGAGCGTCCATCCAGGCCTGCTTGATCTCGGGCGTCTTGTAGTGGCACCCGGTGGGGACGCCGCCGGACGAGCCGAAGCCGGTCCAACACACCTGCTGCGCCTCGCGCGTTCTCCGGTGCATCCACTGCAGCACCTCCGCCAGCGCTGAGTCGACGCGGAGTCCGGGCAGCGGGTCGCGCACCTCGATGCGCCACTGCTCGTAGTCCTCGCGGGTGATCGAGCTGATCGGCGCGCGCGCCTCCGCGTAGAAGTAGAGCACGCCCCGCTCGGGGTGCATGATCTGGATGCCGGTGGTGTTGATCTCCCGCTTGCTGCAGTAGCGGTTGATCACGATCACACGATCGTTTCGGTAGAAGCAGTCCGGGAGCCGCTCGTTCGGACCGAAGCCAGTATCCCCGACCATCGGGACCAGCGGCCCGGAGAGCGCGTCGGCGATGGCCTCTGCCGGCGGGTAGAGCGGCGTGGAGGTGGGGGTCGGCTCGGCGGCGAGCGCCACGGCCACCAACGAGAACATCAGCATGTCGTCTCCGATGTGAGCGGACGCCCGATTCTTCACCGGATAGTATCCGTCCATCGCCGCCGGGAACTCGCCCGTCGCACTGAAGAGGGTGACCTCCGCTCACTGGCAGGTCGCCGTCTCCAGCTTCACCCGCACCGTCTGGGTCCACCAGGGCGAGAACAGGCCCGGCTTGCATTGCCAGTAGGGGCCATTCTGCGCGCAGAGCAGGTCGCACGGCCCCAGCGTCACGAGGCCGCACAGCGGCGCGTCGTCACACACCCGCTCCTCGAACAGCAAGGGCAGCCCCAGCAGGCCACAGGACTGGGGCAGCAGGCTCTCCCAGCACACGAACACCTGGAACGCCGGCAGGAGCCCCTCCAGCAACGTGGGGGACGAGAACAGGTCTCCAAAAACGGTCGACTCCTCGATGGGATACTGCGAACTGTAGATCGCGCTCCGGGCGATGGCCGGGTGGCGCCCCTCCAGGAGAATGGGGACGGACGTCCCGGAGGAGTTCAGCCGCTGCACCATGCACCCCGTCACATACCGGCGGCCGTCGACATCCAGGGCGCCGCCGAGCCACGAGGGAGCCAGCCCCCACCACCCCGTGTAGAGCTCGCCCGTCACCGGGTCTCGCACGGACTGGGCCGGGGTGAGCGCGCACTCGACAGCGGAGCGGAGCACCTGCCGGCACTCCTGGGAGACCTGGGCCAGGGAGATGCCCGGCAGCAACCCCGCGCCCTGATCGAGCGCGGCGCCGCCCAGCGTCCTCAAGGCCTGCTGGGTGCCGTGGGCCCAGAAGCACGAGGGACGCGTGCCGTTCGCCCCATTGGGAGGAGGACGCTCGTCCTCTTCCGCCTGCTCGAGAGTCGCCGGCTCCAGGCTCGGCTCGGGGCCTTCTTCAAGGCCTCCACAACCGAGGAATACCGCCAGAATGGAACTCATCAGCACACGAACACCGGGGGATAGCAGCATGGGGGACCTCCACGGGGGGAGCACGCGCTCGAGGAAGCGCCTCCTGAAGCTGCTCACTGTTCACCGTCCTCCAAGTGTCCTGCGGCTGCCTGAAGGTCGCAGCGACTGGTGACTAGCGAACAAGCTGCTCGGCTTCCCTCGTGAGGTGTGGCTGCTCCCGGGCCACATGCGGGTTCACCTGAAGTGCGGCCTCGAAGGACTGGCTGGCGCCCAGGGCCTCCTCGGTGCGCGCTTGCGGCGTGCGGGACAGGCGCGCCCGCTGGAGCTGGAGCCGCCCCTTCGTGAACAAGGCCTCCGGGTTGCGTGGGTTCCTCGAGAGCGCCTCCTCCACCCGGAGCAGGCCGCTGCGAAGGTCCTCCTCGGGGCTGCGGCCCCTGCTGGAGAGCCAGTCCGCGTGCTCCGCGTGGAGCTCGGCGGCCACCTGCCAGGGTCTGCTCCCGCTTCCAGGCCTGGAGAGCAGCACGCGCAAGGACTCGAAGGCCGCCGTGAAGCGTGCTTCCTGGCCGGCCTCGCGCCCCACGGCCGCACGGAGTGCCGTGAGCTCGAGGTTCGCCGAGAGCAGGTGGAACGAGGAGCGCAGCGGTGAGCCTGACTCGCCCGCCTTCCGCACCGCGGCCCGCGCCTTGTCCAGGGCTGGCGTTGGATCCTGTCCCAGACGCCGCTCGCGCTCGGCCTCGAGGAGGCGGCACAGGGCCAGCTCCTCGAGCAGCCAGGAGTCCTGCGGAAGCTCTCCCGCCGCTGCGCGAATCGCCTCGAAGGCTCTCTCCAGGGAGGCGCGCGGATCGCGGCCGAGCACGAAGTCATGGCGGCCCCGGAGCCTGTGCGCGCGGGCCTTCCACAGGGCGATGACCGTGGGCTCGGAGCCCGTCTGCTCGAGCTGGGACACCGCGCTGGAGAGGACCTGGAGCGCCTCGGGCGCCTCATGCCCGCGGGCGATCTCCGCCTCGAGCCTCAACGTCGCGGCCTCCAGCCGGCCGCCCACGGGCAACACGAATCCCGGGTCGAGCGCCAGGGCCCGCTCGTACTGGCGCAGCGCGCTCTCCAACTGCGGCGCCGCCTCCTGGCCTCTCGCGAGGGCCTGCCTGGCCTCTTCGAGAAAGACATCCCCCAGCTCGTTGAGCGCCCAGGTGAAGCCTGGATCCAGCGAGAGGACCTGCTGGTACGCCTGGATCGCCGGGGTCATGGAGGCCTCGCGGCCGAGCCTGGCCAGGAGCCGGCCCCGAACGGAGAGGGCCTGGGCCGCCGCATAGTGGGCCATGACATCCCGAGGGCGAGCCCGTATGCCTTCCTCGGCGGCCACGAGCGCCTCCTCCACCACGGGCAGCGTGTCCTGCGAGGCGTTGCCGCCCAGGACATGAACGCGCGCCAGAAGCACCAGGGCCCGCTGCACCCGGGCCCCCCCATCCCTCGAGCTGGCTCGCACCGCGCGGCCGCAGGCCTCCTCGGCGGCGTCGAGTGGCGGGCCGGGCGGCAAGCCCCGCGAGTAGGCCGCCCACCCCAGCTTCTCCCAGAGCTCGCACTGTGCCCGGTGCACCGCGGGATCGCTGCTGCCGATCTCGGCCGCCACCCGGTACGCCTCGAGGGCCCGGTCGAAGAGCCCCTTCATCTTCTCGTAGTCGAACGCCGCGTCATGCCTGTACCTGCTGCCCTCCGTGTACAGCGCATCCCCCTCGAGCTTCTTCGCCTCGTACAGCCAGGGCGCCTGGGCGAACGCCGCCCGTGCCTTCGCGATCGCCTCCTCGGGGTCCCCCTCGTACAGCGCGATCAACCCCTCCGCGTACTCGGGGACCTCGATCCGGGCTCCCACCGCCGCTCGGAGGTGCCGGAGCGCCGGCTCGCGGAGCTCCTGGCCGAGCAGCGCCTCCTTCTTCCTTCGCTCCTCGGGGTGGGTGATGCGCCGGGTGTCCTCCAGGGCGCGCCGGAAGAGCTCCCCGAGCGCCCGCCCCAGCGCATGCTCGAGGCTCGCCGAGGAGTAGCCCGCCGCGAGTGCCTTCTCCAGGTGAGCCCGGGACTGCTCGGGGTCCCCAAGCACGAGCTGCCCCAGCCCGAGCGCGTAGTGCCCGGGCCCCTCGCCGGCCGTGCCCGTCGCGCCCATGCCCTCGGTGATCCGCGCGAGCCGGGCGCGCACCACGTCCCGCTCCCGCTCCACGTCGTGGAGCGGCAGCCCGTAGGCCATGCGCAGGAACAGCTCCATCTCCTTCACGTGCTCACCCAGCTCCTGCCCCAGCCGGGCCTGCTCCGCGGCGTGCCGCTGCGCCTGGAGCCAGACTCCGCCCAGCCCGAGCGCTCCGAGCAGCAGCGCCCCCAGCATCACCGTGAGCAGCTTGTGCCGGACGGCCTTCTTCCAGAGGCGGTGCCTCCAGGAAGGGGGCTTCGCCTGGAGCGGCGTGCCAGCCAGGGCCCGCTGCAGATCCTCCGCGAGCGCCCGCGCGGAGTCATAGCGGCGCGCCTTCTCACGCTCGAGGCACTTCATCACGATCGTCTCGAGGGCCTTCGGGACTCCTGGCCTCACCTTGCTCAGCGGCGGCGCATCCTCGAGCGCCGTCATCAAGAGCAGCTTCCACGGGTGATCCGAGACGAAGGGAGGCCGCCCGGCGATCACGTCGTACAGCGTGGCCCCCAGCGAGTACACGTCCGTGCGGGGGTCCAGCGTGTGCACATCCCCATTGGCCTGCTCCGGCGACATGTACGCGGGCGTCCCGAGCACCTCCCCGGTCTGGGTCTGGCCCCGGTCCTCGGCCTGGCGCGCGAGCCCGAAGTCCACGACATAGGGCCACCACGTCCCATCCTCGCGCTGCTCCACGAGGATGTTGCCGGGCTTGAGGTCCCGGTGGATCAGCCCCAGCCGGTGCGCCTCGTGCACGGCCAGGGAGACCTCCTGGAGGAGCTTCACCTGCTGCTCCAGCGTCAGCTGCTCGCGCATCCGCGACAGCGGCTGGCCGTCGATGAACTGCATGACGATGTAAGGCTCGCCGTCGGCCTGCCCGGCCTCGTACACGCGGCACACGTGCTCGTGCTGGATGCGCGCCTGTGCCCGCGCCTCTGCGATGAACCTGCGCCAGAGCGCCGGATCATCACTCTTCAACAGCTTGAGCGCGACAGGCCGGCCCAGCCGGGGATCCACCGCCCGGTAGACGGTGCCGACCCCGCCCTCACCTGCCAGCTCGATGTCCGTGTACCGCTCCGCCAGGGATGGGGGGAGCTTCCTACGCGAAGGCTGCACCTCGGCACCCGTGCCCGGGAGTGTCGGGGCAAGCCCGGGAGGCCGGTGGCTGTCCTCCGTCGACATGGGAGCCCATGGTACGCCCTGCCCTCCCGGACACTGGATCGCCCTGGAGTGCCACTCGCAGGCGCTCCTGAGGAGGAGCCTCCCTGGGGAGGCCCCTTCCAGACTTCAGGCCCCGGCCGAGGCCGATGGTTCAGAAGTCGCGTCCGAGCGGTAGCTCCCGAAGGCGGCTAGGAGGAACCCACACAAGACCACCCCACCACGCACAGCACGCCCCCCCGAGATGCGCTGCGCAAGCCGAGAAGGCAATCCCAGGTGCTCCACAATGGCGCGCTCTCCGGCGGATGCCGATCGGGTCGAGGGGCAAGCCCACCCCTTCTTCGGCTCCTCCTCCACCACTCCACAGGAGGTGGGCTCACTCCTGGCGGCCCCGGCTCCTCACCCTCTTGAGGGAGCTGCCTCAGCGCCTGCCTCCACACCTCACGCAGGCGAAGACGTCCACGTCGAACGTCCTCCTCAGCAACTCGGCCCAGTCCACTCGCGGCGTCCTCTCCTGCCTCTCTTCCTGCCTCGCAGTTGTCTGCGGCGCCACCCTCGCCTCCTCCACACCTGCTGGGGGGACCAGAAATGGCCGCAGTTGCGCGCCTGGAGCGAAGACGCCGTGGAACCTCGTGAGGTTTACCCGAGGTGGAGGCACCAGGGACGCCACACGCACCCACATGGGCCATCATGTCGTTCACGGCCGTGGGCCAGGACCCAGCTCGCGCAAGGGGGTGTCCTGGCCCAGAGCAATGAAGGGAGCCCAGTAGTGAGGATGGGGCTGCGTCTCACGCAGCGAGCGCATGGCCTCGCGCAGGGCCGTGGCGCGGCCCTGCCCCGAGAGCAGGTGACGGTAGTAGGCCTCCATCAGATGCCGAGTGGTGTCGTCGTTGACCTTCCACAGGCTCATGACGACTGTCTCGGCACCTGCCACGAGGAAGGCGCGACGCAGGCCGTAGACGCCCTGTCCGAGCTTGACGTCACCTCTTCCGGTGTCGCAGGCGGACAGGACGACCAGCTGGGTGCCCCACAGGTTGAGGCCTGAGAGCTCCAGGGCTGTCGCCAGCGCGCTGTCAGGCGGGGGCTGGGTGGGACTGGAGGCTTCAGGTGCTGGAGCGCTCGCCCCCGCGAAGAGCAGGCCGGAGCGCAGCAGGGGATCCGGGGGGCGGGCCGCGAGAGGGGCCTCGCCCAGAGCACCGAAGTGGGCGACGGCGCGGGAGTGTGTGGGAGAGGGGGCGTCCTCCAAGAAGAAGCCGTGGGTGGCCAGGTGGAGGATGCCAGGGGTAGGCAGGTGCAGCAGCCGCTGCTTGGTGGCCTCCGTGCCTAGGAAGAGCTGAGCCTGGGAAAGCAGGCTCTGGATGGCCTCGGCCTCCTTACGGGTGCCTGGCAGTGGGACGGTGGCCCAGGCTCGGTGCGCCGGGCCCTCGCGCAGCGACGAGAAGAAGCGCTCGACGGAGGAGGAGCGCTCGGCTTGCGCTGAAGCCTCTCCCAGTGAGGGAGCGGGTGCCTGGAGCGAGGCGCTGAAGTCCGGGTCGGCGAGGACAGCCACGGAGGCAGCGGGCACTGTCTCCTGGGGACGGGGCAGCAGGTCCTTGCCAGAGGTGAGGTAGGTGAAGTCGAAGGTCTCCACGAGGAACTGGTGGCCATCATGCAGGGCGGCGAAGGGCACCAGGGCCAGCTGGCCATCCGGCGAGAGGAAGAGGCGGCGGGTCTTTCCCAACAGCGGAAGCAGCGGTTGGAACGCGAGCTGGTAGAGCGCCTGAGCGTGGGGCGGGTAGGTCGCATCCCGGTTGGCCAGGACGTCTCGCAGGCGCGACGCGGCGAGGTTGATGGGCTCGGCGGGGCCCAGATCGAGGGCGTGGATGGTTGCGTCAGGGAAGAGCACCAGCGCCAGGTAGCGCAGCTGTGGCTCGGGTGAGCCGGGCCTGGGCACGAGCGGGCGGTCCTCATAGGTGACGAACTCGACGAGGGCACCGTCCTTGGGCAGGGCCGCTGCGACACGGTCCACGATGGTGGCGGGAGAAGGCAGCGCGGCCAGCGCACGCAGGGGTGCGGAGCGCCTGGCCAGGCCGGCTTCGAGGGCATCCCCCTGCGCGGCGAGCTCTTTGAGCTGTTGTTGGTAGGCAGTGGGTTGCAGCCCGCCAGGGCCTTGGAAGGAGAGCCCGGCCAGCTGGGTGCGCAGCCCGCGCAACCGCTCGAAGGTGTCTTGATCCTGCGCGCCCAGGCTCCGGTAGACAGCATGGGAGATGCCGGCCATCTCCTCGACGGAGCGGCCTTTGAGGAGCAGGGCGGCGGCCAGGGCCAGACGTCTCACGCGGGCGTTGTCGGGATGCGCGCGCAGCAGCGCATAGAGTCGTTCCTCGCCGGTGCGCAGAAACTGGAGGAAGCCGGCCAGGCGCGCCTCGGAGAAGTCGAGCGCCTCTTGGCGCAGGCGCTGCTCGGACACGGCGAAGGCGCGCGTGAACAGCGGAACGGCCGCGCCGAGGCGGTCCTGGGCCAGCCTGAGGGTGGCGAGGTTGGTGAGCGAATCGGCGACATCGGGGTGGTGCTTGCCGAGGGCCGCTTCCCGAATGGCGAGCGCGCGCTCGGAGAGCGGCTCCGCCTGGCCGTACAACCCCTGGTCCTTGTAGAGGATGGCGAGGTTGTAGAGCGCGTTGGCGACGTCGGGGTGGTGCTTGCCGAGCGCCGCTTCCCGAATGGCGAGTGAGCGCTTGTAGAGCGGCTCGGCCCGGTCGTACAAGCCCTGGGCCGAGTAGAGGATGGCGAGGTTGCTGAGCGAGGTGGCGGCGTCAGGATGGTCCTTGCCGAGGGCCGCCTCTCGAATGGCGAGCCCGCGTTGAATCAGTGGCTCGGCTCGAGCGAAGTCCCCCTGAAGCCGGTGCAACCTGCTCAGCAAGTCCAGACAGTGGGCGGTTTCTAGATGCATGGCCCCGAGCAACGCCTCCCGCTGCGCGAGCGCATGTTCGCCCTTCGTCACAGCCTCGGCGTACTTGCCCGCCTTGAGGAGCTTCATCGCTTCGTCATAGGCCGTCTGCGCCGCTTGCAGCCGCTCCTCCGGCTTCTCCTCCCCCGCCGCTGCTCCTGCTGCACAACACACGACCCACACCATCATCCATCCGAGAACCTGCCGCATGCCTCTCCTTTGACAGCCAACCCAGAGCGTAGGCAGTCATCATGCCGCTCTGTCAAGTCTACCTTCCGAGGTTGGAGAGACGGGAGAAGCTCGACTTTGCCGGGAGCCAACGGAACAACGTCGACCGAGGCTACATCCCCTTTGAGAGGGCGGCTCCAAAGCCCAGGAAGCCCACGATGCAGCCTCCGACTCCAAGGATCAGGGCGGCCATCCCGCCGTCCTGCCGCCGAGACTCAGCTTCCTCGCCCTCGCGATACCTCCGGCGCATAAGAAGGAGAGGGGCAGTGTTGAAGGGAACGGGAGAGAGCAGAGAGGCAGAGGAGGACAGCTGACGAGTGCCGGAGGGCCGAGTGCCACGTCGGTGCGCGCACCGCGCAGCCCTAGAGCACCGATCAGTTTGAGATCGAGTGGTTGCGGGCACTTACGAGCGGGATCGACAGCAGCAGAGAGGTCTGATCTGGTGGGCACCCTACCTGATACGTCGTCAGGAGCCGAGGTGACCATGGGGATCAGGCGATGGA
>NZ_DASPHO010000302.1:0-6179 GCF_035629615.1 Hyalangium sp.
GGTTCACCCACCCCGTGACCGTGCGGAACTCGGTGATCCTCAATCCCGGCGCCAGCGGGATCGTCACGGTGGCCGGCTCGGTGATCGAGAACAACCTGATCCTGAATGCCGTGGGCTGGGGGTGGCGGTGAACTTCACCTCCACGGACGCGAAGGCGATCGCCACGGTGAAGAACAACACGATCTTGTTCTCGTGTGACATCCGGAAGCCGGGAGCCGGTGGCTACAGCGGGTCCGCGGTGTCGCTGCAGGGGTCCGCGAACGTCACCGGGAACATCCTCGCGCACAGTGACAACAACGGGATCTACCAGACGTACAAGGCGGAGAAGAGCTCCGTCACCCACAACGTGTTCTTCATGAACCTCTACTCGAACCTGAAGTTCGGCGTGGATGGGAGGGACACGGCCATTGATGACACGAACATGGATGTGTTCGAGGAGGTCGGGTTCAAGGCGTACGAGGGAAATGAGGTGAAGGACCCGAAGTTCGAGCTCGACCGCGCGTGGATGGACAAGTTCTCCCAAAGAACCTCCGCGCAAGAGGGCAAGGTCGAGATGGGGGACTGGAACAAGCTGCGCCAGTCGCTCGGGCTGCCGCTCGTGGGGAAGGGTGGAAGCGCAGCGACGGGAGCCGCCCCTCCGTGGGAGCTCGGAGCCGCGCTGAAGCTGATGGCGCCGAAGGCCGCGATCAAGGCCGGAGCACGAAGGCAGAAGCTCGAGGTGCAGCTGTCCGGAGGTGACGTCGCCGCGGCGAGCACCCAGAGCTACCGGGCTGTGGAGCCGTTGGAGTGGAGCCGGAGTCCCGCGTCGGTGGATGGGCAGTCGCTGCAGATGGTGATCGCCCTCGGCTCGGTTGCGAACATCACCGGCATTCCGTCGCAGTACGCTGCGAAGGATCACGTCGGGATCGTGCTGTTCGACAAGGAGGGGAAGGGCGAGCGCGTCACCGGGTACGTGAAGAAGGGGAGCAGCGTCCAGCGGGCCGTGAATGAGAACACCGGGTACTACAGCGGGAGCGGAGTTCCCGATCGGCTGTTCCTGGTGAAGGGAACGGCGCACGCGGTGAACAACCTCCCGAAGGCCGGGTTCTTCATCGAGAGCATCGAGCCGTACAGCGGCGATGCGGGGAGTGGCGCCGCCGCGAAGCGCGTGGCCGGCCGAGACTGGTTCATCCGCGAAGGCGCGTCGGGAGGGGATGGAAGCCGGGAGAAGCCGTTCAAGGATCCGTACCAGGCGCTCGAGAAGGTCGAGGCGGGAGATACCGTCCACGTCGCCGAGGGTGAGTACGTGGGGAAGCTGCGCGTGGGGCGGTGGCGGATCGACACGACGACCATCACGCTGCTCGGAGGGTACGACAAGGAGTTCAAGTCGAGGAACCCGTGGAAGCACCCGACGCGCTTGATGACCGCCGCGGACTACAAGGGAAGCCGGGGCGGGTACACGATCGAAGGTGCCGAGGATCACTCTGGAGCCGTGGTCGATGGCTTCGTCTTCGACAAGAAATTCAATAACAAATACACCGCGGAAGGAGACCTGGATTATTCGAGGTCCGACAAGACCGAGCACATCTGGCTCGCGCGGCCGGGCTGCGTGATCCGGAACAACGTCTTCGTGAATGGAGCCGAAGGCGCGCTGCGCGTCGCTTCTGGCCAGACCGTCGAGAACAACATCTTCATCAACCACATGGTGAAGACCGTGAACGTGGAGCCCGGATTTGGGAGCGCCCCGTTCGTGTTCCGGAACAACACCGCGGCCTTCGCGTGGGACATCCGGTTCGGAAAGGGGCTGGGGAGCAATGGGAACCTGCTCATCCTCGGCACCCGCGTGCGCGCCATCGTGGACAACAACATCTTCGAGTTCGCCGACAACGACGCCATTCGCCTGAACGCCGACGCGAAGGACGTGGAGCTCACGAGGAACGTCTTCTCACACAACCTCTGGTCCAACGTGCAGAAGCCGGATGGCTGGGTGACCGTGGATGACAAGACCTGGGCGCAGCTGGAGGACTTCGGCTGGAAGAAGGCCGAGGGGAATCAGAAGGCGAGCTCCGGGATCCCCGTGAACAAGACCTGGTTCGACACGTACCTGAACCGCACCGCCTTCGTGCCCGGGAAGGTCACGATGGATGACTGGAATCAATTCCGGGAGCTGATCGGGCAGCCGGTGATTGCGACAGGAGGGAAGGCGGGAAGTGGGCTCGCGCCTGCCTATGAGTGGAAGGACGCGATTCGGCTCTTCCCGAAGAACCCGAAGGTGACCGCCGGGGCGAGGGCGTCGGATCTGGGGGTGAAGTTCGAGGCAGTGGAGAAGAAGGAGGAGTCCCAGAGCTACGAGGAGGTGAGCTGGGACGTCGCGAAGAGCAGCGGCGCGTGGGAGAAGTATGAGGGCAAGCGCGTGGAGCTGACGGTCGTAATCCGCGATCGCGACAATCAGTACCAGCTGCCGGATCTCAAGAAGGAGGAGTGGCAGGCCTTCACCGTCTTCGGTCCCGAGGGCATCGACAGCGGCGGGCTGCCGATGCGTGCATATGTGACGAGGGGGTCAAAAGCCGAGCGGGCCGTGCAGCAAGCGAAGAGCTACAGCTCGGGGACGCCGGAGCAGACGTACGTGATCAAGGGAGTCGTCCGGAATGGCCGGCAACTCCAGGTCGAGGCGGTGGAGCGGGCGGACTGAGGATGCCCTGGCCTCGCGAGGCAGGTCGACAGCAGTGACTGCGATCTCATGCCGAGCCGAAACTCAGTGGGGGCAGCGTGCCTCGCCCACCGCGCGCCCCTCGTACAGCAGCTGCAGCTCGCCAGTACCGCGCAGCTCGTAGCCGAGCCACTGCACCCCGTCCTGGCAGATGGGAGCGCGCGCGAAGGACTTCTTGATCGTCGGTGAGCTCTCCAGACCCGCCACCTTGTGCGTCGGCTCCTTCATCTCCTGGGCCTCCAGGCGGGTAGGGGCCGCGTACAGCCAGAGCTCCAGCGTCGAGCCCTCGCGTGCACACTTGTGCCAGGCCTCGTCCACCTTGGCCTGGAAGGTGTACATGCCTGTCGGCGTGAGCTGGGGGTCGGTGAAGAGCACGAAGGTCTCGAGCCTGCGGCCCTCGTCACAGCGCGAGCAGTAGTAGTGCGCTTGCTGGGAGGTGAAGTCGAGCCGCGCCAGCTGCCCCTTGCCCACCAGCGTGGCCTGCACCGTCTTGTCCCCTGGACCCTGCTCGCAGATCTCCTTGAACGACAGCCCCGCAGCGTCGCTGTAGCTCGTCATGGAGCGAGGGGGCAGGGAGCGCTGCTCGTTCTCACCGCTCACGGTGAACTGCAGCGACAGCGTACCGCCCGCCTTCTTCGCGCACTGGAACCACCTCGGGTCGGCGGTGAAGGAGAACCTGGCGCCGCCCCACCGCTCCAGGGTGAAGATCGGAGGCTTCTGGGGGGCCTTCCACTCGCAGTCGGCTGCCCACGCTGTCCCGTGCACCGCGAAGAGCATGATCCCGATCCACCCGAACCTTCCCATGGCCTCTCCTCCTGGCGTGCCTCCTGGGGCCGCGCTCGGGAACAGGATAGGCTGAACCGGAATGAGAGAGCGCACCCGATCGAGCACACCCGAGCAGGAGGGACACGCCTGCGCCGTCTGTACCCGTCCGGTCCAGGGGCCCCGGTGCGATGCCTGCGGTGTGCCGGTCGCCCCAGGGGGCTTCCGGGTGCTTCGACAGCTGGCGCAAGGGCCTCACTCCCGCCTGTTCCTTGCTGAGGGGAAGGGGGGGCAGGTGGCACTCAAGGAGCTGCTGTTCGCCCTCGTCCCGGATGCAGCGCGGCTCGAGGGCTTCGAGCGCGAGGTGGGGTTCCTCCGTCAGCTGAAGCACCCGTGCATCCCCCGGCTGCTGGCGAGCTTCCGCGAGGGCAGCGGCGTGCACACCCGCCTCTACCTGGCCCAGGAGTTCGTCGAGGGCCGCTCGCTGCTCGAGGAGCTGGAGGAGCACCGGTTCGCGGAGCCGGAGGTGCGTCGCATCGCCCGTCAGGTGCTCCAGGTTCTCGTCTACCTGCATGGGCTCTCGCCCCAGGTCATCCACCGTGATTTGAAGCCGGCCAACATCATGCGGCGGCCCGATGGCGAGATCGCCCTGGTCGACTTCGGCTCGGCGCGCGATCTCGTCCGGGGCACCACGCACGGCTCCACCCTGGTGGGCACGTTCGGCTACATGCCGCCCGAGCAGCTCGGGGGCACGGTCGACGAGACCAGCGACCTGTATGCGCTGGGAGCCACGCTCATCCACCTGCTGTCGCGCAAGTCCCCCGACGAGCTGCTCCGCCCGGGGATGGAGATCGCCTTCGAGGAGGCGGTCCATGCCTCCGCGGGCATGAAAGCCTTCCTGGCTCGTCTCACCGATCGAGATCGGAGTCGGCGCTTTCCGTCCGCCCAGGCTGCACTGGAGGCGCTCGACGCGCTTGAGCAGAAGCGTCCGTCACCCGAGGCCACACGCAAGCGTCCATCGCGCGCGCGTTTCGTCGTCCTGGGTGCCATGGCGGCGCTGGGGCTCATGGGCGGACTGGGCACGGCCCTGTATTTGATGATGGCTCCTCCGACGATTCCTCCTCAGCCTCCGGCGCTTCCCCCGCTTCCGCAGCCTGCGAGGGTTGTGCTCCCGCCTCCACCGCCTCCCAGAGTCGAGGAGCCCCCCCAGTCGCCTGTGACTCCCACTCCGCCTGTGCGGCCCACGAAGCCCACGAGCCGGCCGCGCCCCGTGAAGCCCGAGGAGGTGGCGGAGGTCATCACCCTGCGCCCGTCGCAGCAGAATCGCCCCTTCCTCCTGCCGAGGGATGTCCGGGTGCTGATCGGCCGCGAAGTCTCCCTGGGGGACTCGGCCACCTGTGGACCTCAGCCCAGCACGGCCGAGGTGGTGCAGGTGGAGCTCCAGGCCGAGGGAGGAGGCACCCTCGAGGCGCCGCGCTCTCGCCTGTCCGTGGAGCTCACCCTGAAGAACCGGGGCGCTGCTGGGAGCGGGTGCCACAAGGCGGTGCTGCGCCTGAAGGATGCCTCGGGCCAGCCGCTCGCGCCCGAGGTCTCCTTCGAGAACACCTCCAAGGGCACCTTCCGCAGCCGGACGCTCCAGTTTGCCTTCCCGCGAACGCAGCGCGAGGTGCGGCTCGAGGTGGGCATCGGCCAGGCGCCGGGCACCTCGTTCGTGCTGGACCTCGTCCGGGGCACCCTCCGCTGAGGCCCGTTTCGTCGGCTCTGTGGACGTGATCAATGCGTGTAGACTGGTGATCACGATGGAACGCACCCGCCCTGCTCGCCCTACCTCCGACTCACCCTCGGGGACAAGTGGTTCCGTGCAGGACAGCTGCTCCCTCCAGGAGTTGGTGACGCAAGTGATCTCGCCCGGCGTCCTGAGAGCGGATGTGGACGCGCTCCTGCGAGGGCTCGACCGTCCGTTGGCTCAGGGCGAGTCTCCTCGCTTGCGTGCCGACATCCTGATCTCCTTGCTGGAGTCCAACCGCGTCAGCGGCATGAAGGGAAGCACCTGCTGGTGCTCGCGGGCTATTTCTACGATTCTCACCGCACACCCCACGTGCGCAAGCAGAAGGACGGCGACAAGTACCTGATCCAGGTGACCCACCCCGGTCAGCCGATCCCCACGGGTTCGAGGATCGAAGTCGTCGGCCTGGTGCCGCAGGGCGTTTCCATTGGCCGCTTCAGCCCGCCGCAGGGTTGGACCTGCACCCCGCCCTGCCCGATCGTCGGCCCGGACGCCTTCACCTGCACCTTCGTGGTGACGACTGCGATCCCGCTCAACGGCACCCTGCCTGGCCTCGTCATGTAGGTTGACTGATGAAGCGTTGGAGTTGGACAAGCAGGCGGAACCAACACATGGCGCGTCGGAGATGAAGGTCTTTCCGCCGCCGGGGAAGCTTCAGCTCGTGAACGAGCCGAACATGGCCAACAACGCCTCTTGCGCGAAGTGAGCTTCACGGAGGGCGGTTTCCGAGCCGCCCTCCCTCTCCCTGGCCCCGTGACACGATAAGGACCAGGCCGGAACTCCTGCGCTATGACTCGTCCAACCCGCCCTATAACTTCAGCGACGAGCGCCTTGCCCAGTTGAATCCGCCACGGCAGCGACGCCGACGCATCTCACAGCCCACCAGTGCTGTCCCACTTTGGGCGGAGCCCACCTGCGCTGAATCGATTCGAGGCCACCCCG
>NZ_DASPHO010000303.1:0-11243 GCF_035629615.1 Hyalangium sp.
GGTAGGGCGGCTCGCTCATACTCCAAAGGGCTCAAGTAGCCCAGGCTCGAGTGCCGGCGACGACGGTTGTAGAAGACCTCGATGTACTCGAAGATCGCCAAGCGGGCTTGGTGCCGCGAGGCGAACTGCGTCAGGTACACCCACTCGAGTTTCAGGCTGCTGAAGAAGCTCTCCGCGACGGCGTTGTGCCAGCAGTTGCCCTTTCCTGGACATGCTGCATTGGAGGCCTCTGGAGGCCAGAGCCCGCTGGTACTCGGTGCTGGCGTATTGGCTGCCGCGATCCGAGTGGTGAATGAGCTTATGCGCGCGGCGCGCTGCTTGGTCCCGACCTGGAGCCCATCGCCAAACTACATCCGGAATGGCGGCCGGATGTACCCTCCCAGGGTGCGCTGGCGCACGGCTCTCCTGCACCGTCAGCGGCCCTCCTCTGTCTCTCTGCTCCAGCCCGTCCCCCACTTAACAGCCTCCATCCTTCTTATGCGCTTTTGCTCGCCGCAAACTTATCCTTCGGGCCGTTAGCAGCTTGAAACAATGGGATTGAAAAACACGAGGGAGAACGGAAGATGGAGCGATGGACCGTAAAGCGATTGCTCGTTGCCGCAATTTTAATAATACCGTTGGTAGGTTGCCCCGGTCTGACGCAGATCGCGCAAGGCATCGCCGATAACGCCCCCTTCGCGAAACCCCCAGTGATTGTGAAGGTCGGCGCGCGCCAATGGGACGGAGACCCGGAACACTACAACCGCGGCGGATCTTTCGAATTCATCGTCAAACACGGCTTAGCCAATGAATTGACGATCAAGGAAAACGGTATCGATCTGGCCCGGGTGTCGAGCCCGCCAGTTCCGGGCGCGTTGGCAAACACAGTCTATTTACCCGTCGAAGACGTTGCTAATGATACAAACGCGCAGACGACGATCCGGCGAATTCGCATTTATACCAAAGAGTCGCTTGCCGCCGGTCCTTTTGTGCCGCCGCCCGACGGAACCCTGCGGACATATAGCTTCGTGGAGCGCAGCATCAATCCCAAGGCTATGGGCAAAGACCTTATCAGCGACCCTACCGACATAAAAATAAGAATTTGGGCACGCACGCCTGTGATTGCGGTTTTTACCACTTCTCCATCAAACCCCGCCACGAACGTTCCGTTAACGATAAATTGGCGAGCCAACGATGCCAAGAAGATCGAATTGCTTGAACGCCTTGGTTTCGTCAAACCGGATGGTACGTCCGAAGAACGCGAATCGGTCATCCAGTCCAACGTGTTCAACCCGGGTCCTGCTGGCAGCTTCGACGGCACGAAAACATTGAATGTCACTCCCACGACAACGGCCATTGTTTTTCGCGCTTGGGGCGCCGGCGGTGCGATGGTGAGCGATTACCAGGAACTGATGGTGTCGGGGCCCGTAGCGTGTCCGCAGAATGCCAACGGAAGAAAAATATGGTTTACGTTTTGTTTGGAATGCACCGGACGACCTCCTGAAGGTATTTCAGAGCCCGCCTGCACCGAGGCCGATGCGTTGGCCCGTCTCAACAGATTTTACAAATCCGAATTTTGCGAGGTGAAGAATAAAGCCTGTTTCGGTCCGTGATGACAGAGATGTCAACGTGTTGGGGCGCTTGTTCACCTTGATGCCACGGCAGCGGACGAGGGAGCCTGCGCTGAGGTGTAGCGCCCCGGTAGACCCGGGTCCGTGAACGAGCAGGCCGTGGACGAGGACTTGCTCCCCTACTTGAAGTTCCTCCCGCGGTCCCGGCTCGAACCCACGGCCTCCGTGGCGTTGCGCGCCTCCCGCTCCGAGGACGGGGAGCGGAAGCATGACAGTCCTCCCCAGGGTACGTTCCGCGAGGGCTTCGTGTCCGTCGAGATTCAAAACATCCGGGCGCGCAACAAGGAGCGACGATCGCGCGCGAGTCCGATCACCATGCGACGGGCCAAGTGAGGAGTGAGGTTCGCCAACCGCCTCATGCTGGCTCTGCGCCTGGCTCGGCTTCCGCACGAACTCAGAACCCCGGTGGCCGCTCATGCGCGACGCCAGAGGTGCGCTCCAGCGCGAGGCCCACCCGACCGAGAGTCCCCTCATCGAACAGCCGTCCGATCAGCGTGACACCGTGGGGCACCCGGCGCTTCGGCGAGAACCTTGGCAGGGGACGTACCGGGTCAGGCGCCCAGTCACTCCGGGCCTGGTCGACCTCCACGAAGCCCATGCGCAGTGTCAGCGAAGGATGACCCGTGAAGTTCGTGATCGTGAGCATGTCGCTCTGGAGAGAAGGCACCAGCAGCAGATCCACCTCCCCCATCACCCGCGCCATCTCCTGCGCCACCTTTCGGCGCAGCCGGTCCGCCTGGATCAGATCCACCGCCGAGAGGAAGCGGGCCTGGCGGAAGAGGTTCGGCCACGCATCCGGGACCTGCATGCTCATCAAGTCCACGCCATGGCTGAGCGTGAGCTCCTCGAACGCGGCCGCAGCCTCGGCGAAGAGGATGAGCATGAGGGAGGCATAAGGCCAGTCGGGCAGATGGACCTCGACTGGCTCCAGCCCCAGCCGCTTCAACGTCTCGAGCGCGGCGCGATCCACCTCGGTCGCCGGGCTCTGCTCCATCCACGCCGGGAAGTAGCCCACGCGCAGCCCCTTCACCCCCGCATGGGCGTCGAAGTCCAGCTTGCTGGGCACGCTCGCCACGTCGCCCGCGTCAGGCCCGGAGAGGGCCGCGAGCACCAGCAGCGAGTCCTCCACGCCGCGCGTCATCGGGCCGAGCTTGTCGAGCGACCAGGACAGCGTCATCGCGCCGGTGCGTGGCACGCGGCCGAAGGTGGGCCGCAGGCCGGTGATGCCACAGCGCATGGTGGGCGCGATGATGCTGCCGCCCGTCTCGCTCCCCAGGGAGAAGCCCACGCAGCCCGCCGCGGTCGCCGCGCCCGGACCGGCGCTGCTGCCTGAAGAGCCCTCCTCCAGCAGCCACGGGTTCTTCGTCTCACCGCCAAACCAGATGTCGTTCAGCGCCAGCGCGCCCAGGCTCAGCTTGGCGACGAGCACCGCGCCCGCGCGATGCAACCGCTCCACGACGGCCGCGTCAGCGGTGGGGACCCGGTTCCGGAACGGCTCGGCACCGTAAGTGGTGGGGATGCCAGCGGTGTCCACCAGATCCTTGGCGCCCCAGGGGATGCCGTGCAGCGGGCCGCGGTACTTCCGCGCGGCGAGCTCGGCATCCGCGCGCCGGGCCTGCTCGAGCGCGAGGTCCGGCGTCAGCGTGATGACGCACTTCAGCTTCGGATCGAAGCGCTGTAGCCGCTCCAGGTAGATGCGCGTGAGCCGCTCCGAGGACAAGGCCCGGGACTCGATCCACCGCGAGAGCGCTGTGACCGGAGCGTAGGCGATGTCCTCGTCCCTGTCAGGCAGTGGCCCGGGTGAGGCCTTGCTCCGCACGAAGCGGTTGCGTGCCGGGCGGGTCGCGAGGCCGGGGAGCACAGGGTCCCACCTCGAGGCGGGCGCCAGCGTCGGCTCCAGCACCACCTGGCGCGGCCCGCTGCGCATCTCGTAGAGCGGCGCCATCATCTCGCGCCAGTTGCTGGCGGCCTGGGCGCGCTCGGCCGGCGTGAGCTGCACCTGCACGAGCTTCTCTGCCTCAGCGAAGGTGCTCGCGCTCACCCTGGGCCCCGCAGAGGGTGAAGTCCCGAATGCGGGCGGTGCACCTGGAGGCGGTGGGGCAGTCACACCCGCATCAAGAGGTGCTGCCTCCGCTGTCACCCCCACGGCGACACCCGCCACTCCGAGTGCGGTGCCGGCCAAGAACTGCCTGCGTGAGCTGGACATGTGTCTCCTGGAGATCCCAAGGCTCCTTGCAGCTTCAACCCAATCCTCAAGGTGCCGGCGTGTATGGCCCGACGGTGTTCTCCGCGAGGTCCCAGCCGGGGGGGGAAGAGGAGGGGCAATAGAAGCAGTCGTGGCGATCCGTGTACGCGTGATTGCGGCGGATCTGCGCCTCCTGCACCGCGGAGAGCCCCATCTGGTACAGGCTGGGGCGCAGCTGGTGGAACACGTTGTCGTTGAACCAGAGCTGGCCGATCTGCTCCACAGGGACACCCCCGCCCTCGCCGATCATCACGCCCGAGTGGACGAGGAGGTTGCGGGCGGCGAAGTTCTCGGCCGCGATCCCATGGATCCGGTAGTTGTGCTTCGAGTCGGTCTGGCTCGAGGTTCCGTTGGTCAGCCGGTTGTGGACCGTGACGGTGCGGAGCACGTTGTGCATTCGGACGGTGGCCTCGCTCCCGGTGACGGAGGCGAACCGGTTGTTGGCCAGGACGATGTCCGTGCTCTGGAGCGGCTCCATGCCGCCCACCCACACCGAGTACACCTTGGCTTGCGTCTCGCTGTTCAGGATCGCCACCCGCTTCGCGCGAATGGCAAACGCGAGCCCGTACTGGTCCGCCTCGGGCTCGACTCGCACCCCGTCGAACACGACGTCGGTGGCGAACCTCCCCTCCTCCGGCGTTCCATTGTTCCAGGGCAGGCTGAACTCAATCTCACCAAAGACTCCTCCGGAGACGCGCACTCGGTGCACGGCTTGGCCGATCAGCAAGCGCAGGAGCTTCACGTCCGGATCCAGGATGAGCTCCGTGTCCGACGTCTGTACCACCACGGTCTCGTTGATCCCGATGTGGAAGCGGAACCGGGTCTGCGCCGTGGCAGGAGCGCCACCCGGCGGCTGGAAGTACTGGGCGTAGTCGGCGTGCGAGTCGATGTCGATCTCTCGGGTGATGGTCGGTGCCGCCGGCCACTGGATGTCGAGACCCGCGGGGAGCGGGCCGAGATCCTTGAGGCCGTTGACGTGCCCCTGCAGCGGACCGGGGCCTGCGGCGGAGCCATCCGGCAGTCCGCCGTCGACACCGGCATCAGGCGTGCCCGTGTCTCCACGCCCGGCATCGACAGTGCCAGAGTCCGACGAGCCGCCATCGGCTCCTCCAGATCCGCCATCGGCTCCTGCATCGGAGGGGGGATTCTGCGGAGCGAACTCGTCATCCTTGCAGCCGCTCGCCATGAGGGTGAGCGCGAGCGCGGCACAGAGGATGAGGCGTAGGAGGGCCATGGATGCCCGAGCCTAACCGGTGGCTCGGAGCGCATGCCACCGCCAAGCAGCGACTCGGGCCCGTCACGGCCCGGGAGGTGGTCCGGCCGAGGCCCAGGGGCAATCGAGGTCTTCTATAGCCTGGCGGAGTATGAACGGGCCGCCCTACTTGGTACGTTGGCAGCATAACCCCAGTGTCCACTAAATCGGGGCAAGCCCACTTTCGTCTCAAGGTGACACGTGAGAGGTGACAATTGATGCAAGCCATCGCGGTGCTGGCCATGACGATGACGGTCGTCACCGCTTCGCCCCAGGACTTCGATCTCATCCTCGCCAACGGCCGCGTCGTCGACGGGACCGGCGCCCCCTGGTTCCGGGCCGATGTCGGCGTCCGCGGTGATCGCATCGCCGCCGTCGGTGACCTCAGTAAAGCCAAGGCCCGCCGCCGCATCGACGTCAGCAGGTTCGTCGTCGCCCCCGGCTTCGTCGACATGCTCGGCCAGTCCGAGTTCAACGTCCTCGTCGACAACCGGGCCGCCAGCAAGATCACCCAGGGCATCACCACCGAGATCACCGGCGAAGGACGCTCCGTCGCGCCCCTCAACGCCAGGATGATCGAGGCCGACGCCGATCTCTGGAAGCACTACGGCATCAGGCCAGACTGGACGACCCTCTCCGGCTACTTCCAGGCCTTCGCGAAGAAGCGCGTCGCCATCAACCTCGGCACCTTCGTCGGAGCGGGCGGCGTGCGCGAGCTCGTCCTCGGCCGGGAAGACCGCGCACCCAACCCCGACGAGCTGAAGCGCATGGAAGCCGCCGTCGCCCAGGCCATGGAGGAAGGCGCCCTCGGCCTCTCGACCTCGCTCCTCTACGTCCCCGGCCACTACGCGACGACTGAGGAGATCATCGCCCTCGCCAAGGTCGCCCGCCGCTACGGTGGCAGCTACATTACCCACCAGCGCGACGAGGGCACGAGCATCCACGACAGCCTCGACGAGGTCTTCCGCATCGCCCGCGAGGCCGACATCCCGGCCGAGATCTACCACCTGAAGACCGCTGGCCCGAAGGCCTGGGGCATGATGCTCGCCGTCCTGAAGCGCATCGAGGACGCACGCGCGCAGGGGCTCGACATCTCCGCTGACGTCTACCCATGGACGGCGAGCTCGAACTCCCTCCACGCCACGCTCCCCTTCTGGGCGCGGGCGGGCTCGAGCAAGGAGATGGTCGCCCGCCTGCAGGACCCCGCCAACCGCCAGAAGGTGCGCGTCGAGCTGGAAGCCGAGTATCCCGACCTGGTCACCGGCGGCGCGGCGCGCATCCTGGTCGCCGACACGTTGGACCCCGCGCTCGCGCGCTACGAGGGCAAGAACCTCGAGGAGATCTCCAAGGCCGAGGGCAAGCACCCCGTCGACGCCCTCATGGACATCGTCATGGCCGACAAGGGCAACACCTCGAAGATCTCGTTCTCGATGAACGAGGACGACATGCGCGCCGCGCTCAAGCATCCCCTCGTCTCGATGTGTACGGACTCCGGAGCGTCCGCGACCGACGGGATCTTCTCCACCAAGCGCAACCACCCGCGAGGCTGGGGCTCGACCGCTCGGGTCCTCGGCCGCTACGTACGGGAGGAGAAGCTGCTGACCCTCGAGGAAGCCGTCCGCAAGATGACGTCGCTGCCCGCGTCACGCATGCGGCTGGTGGACCGCGGCCAGGTGCGACCTGGATTCTTCGCGGACCTCGTCGCCTTCGACCCTGACACGATCATCGACCGATCCACGTACGTGAATCCGTGGCAATACAGCGCGGGGATCCCGTACGTGACTGTGAACGGCCAACTGGTCGTGGACAACGGCAAGATCACGGAGGCGCGTCCCGGTCGGATCCTTCTCGGGCCTGGGTACTCAGGCCGCTCGCGTCGGTGAGCGGATTGACCCCGAAGCGCATAAGAAGGATAGGGGCACGGTGGGCAGAGCTCCGGAACCGCTCCTGCCCAGCTACTTGGGTATCCCGAAGACATAGTGGTTGTCGTTCACATGGAAGATGTCGATGGTTCTCCTGGCGGGAGCGACCCGCCTCCCGTGGTACTGCATGCAGAACTCGTGGTATCGGTAGAGCGAGACGGTGTGGCCATGATTCTGGGCGATGCCGTTGGGTGAGGAATCGACATAGTGCATGCGCAGGTCGACTCCCGTGACCAGGACCAGACCGATGTAATCGAGGTGGCTCGCATACTGTCTGCGGTGCGACTGGCCCCATTCATAGGCTTCTGCGAGCTCGGTCAGGAGCGCCTGGAGCGGCCTTCTCTCCGCGACCGCGGCGAGCGTGTACTGCTCCGCCTCGGCCGCATGCTCCACGGGCAGACGGCCTACAAGCTGGTACCTGTCGCGAATGTACGCCCACGACTGCGTGCGGAGGGCATCCATCTGCACACTCACCTGATCGAGCACCCTCATCAGCTCCACACGCCTTGCCGGCAGGAACGGCATGTCGCCAAACATCCCTGGCGCAATGCCTACCCCCAGCCGGATCAGGCGCGCCGTTTCCGCCGCGGCTTGGACTCGCAGTTCCATGGCCGGGCCCAGCCGATCCTCGGCGCTGATGCGGGCCGCCTGCTCCTCTGTGCGCAGGTTGAGGCCATCATCGAAGGAGTAGTACATGCAGTCGCCACCACCCGGATTCTCGGTGAGGTTGTAGGTGTCCCGGATGTGCTGCGCATAGAGCGCCGAGGCTCGCTGCCAGGGTGAGGGCCCGGCCTGCTTGGGCTCGCCTAGCCTTGGGGGGCTGCTGGAGGACCGGCCGCTGCTGCCCTGGGGCGAAGCGCCCACGCCGAGCGGGTCGCTCTCCGCCTGCAGCATCCAGTGCCGCGCATGCAGAGCCAGCCCTGACGAGCCCTCCATGGAGAGCAAGCTGGGGAGATTCTCCCTGCCGGGAGCGAGCAAGGGCGACGTCTGCCGCAGGTAGTCCACGATCAGCCCCGCCAGCCGATTGCCGGCCTGCGCGCTCTTCACCGCGTCCGCCAGAATGCTCTTCCGGACCAGCACGGGCGCGTAGGCACCATATCGAGCCAGCAGCGCGGTATATCGCGCCCTAACCTGATTGAATGCTTCATCCGGGAGCTCGTTGGGCGCCGTGTCGAGAGAGAGCCGGAGGTAGTTTCCGCTCAGCTCGCCGCGCATCTCCGTCGTCACGACGGACAAGAGCCCGCGGTCGAAGAACCCTCGATAGAGCTTCGCCAGGAAGCGTTTCTGCTCGAGCCTCTCGGCGGCGTCCTTCGCCAGGATGAGGCTCCTGTAGAGCACCTTCTTGCCATCCTTCTCCACCAGCGTCAGGTCGTCGAAGAAGCGCACCGCGGTGGAGAGGTAGGACGCCATGAGGTGATCGAGGTCCGTCCCCTGGCCAGTCCTGGCGTTGGAGGGAGGAACATAGAGCTCCGTGATCGCATCGGGCTCAGGCGCCGCGTATCCCCTGGCGGGGGGCTCCACCGGCTTGAAGGGCAGCCTCTCCGCTTCGGGGCCCTTCTGGTTCGAGCCGGCGTACTTGACCGAGACCTGCCTCAGGATGGAGTGAACATGCGAGACGACACGGCTCCAGTTGAAGCCACGCTCTTGCCTGTCGCTCCATAGGTAGGTCGCCGCACCGAACTTCTCGATCAATCTCTCCTTGGATTCCTGGCCGGGATTCAGTCGCACCGCGACGGGATCCGGAATGTCGAGGAATGAGCTGACCACGAATCCGAAGCTGTCCATCTCGGCGACATCCAGCCGCTTCATCCAGCTCGTCATGGCCTGGGCGAGCACGAAGGGCAGGTTGTGCTCATGTCTTCCCGTGGAGGAGATGATCTTCCCCTCGTAGACCGCCGACGTTCCGAGATACCGGGCGTTCCTCGAGGCGACCCCGGTGAGGCCCAGCTCCACATCGGCCGCATACTTCAGGATGTGGGCGAAGAACTGCACCTCATCCAGCCCTCGGAACGCCGAGCTATCGAGGCCGCTGAGGTACCCGGCGCTGCTGGCGAGCGTCCTGGCATTGATGAGCGTCGTGCAGCCGCCCATCATCTTGCCGCTGCCGAGCGCCTGATATTTCTGATAGCTCCGGGCCAGGATGAGCTGGACGTGTCCCGCTTGAATCGACTCTGCCAGCAAGCCCACCAGGACCTCGAGCTGACGCACCGGGTCGACATCCGGCGGTGGCTGAATGGTCGCGTCGACGATCAGTGAAATGGTGTCCCGGTGCTGCCTGTACCGGGCCGCGACCACACCCGCGATCACTTCGGGCGTTGGGCCTGCGATGCCCGGCGTGCTCGGGTTCATCGTGGCCATGATGACCCGAGGGGCCGCCTCGGGTGCCAGACTGTGCTCAGTCGGCCTCCCCTGCGCCGACAGGATGCAGCCCACTTCGAAGTAGGTGGAGTTGTTCCACTCCCCGAGCAACTGAACGTCACGTCCGGACTCTGCGATGGCCATCTCCAGCGCCGTCGTCAGTGCATCCATCCCGCTCCACGCCGGGTGAATCAACCGCCTCACCCTGCCACCACTCACGAGCCTCGCCAGTGTCGGGATGCGCCGGTTCTGGATGAGCGCTTCATTGTCACTGATCTCGTTGGGCCGGTAGGGGCGTGTCGCCGCCAGGATCAGGAACAGCTCGTCGAGCAGCAGATCGTAGGCCTTGCGGCAGCGCTCAGCGTGGTTGTCGTAGAGCGCAAGCATCCTGACGGCGGTCGTCAGGCTCTCCAGGCCACTCTTGACGAGGATGCCCTTCTTGAATCTCCGCAGCGTCGAGAGGTTGCTGAGTCCATTGATGAGGAGCACGGACGCCGCGTAGACGAATTGCATCGGCCGATCCACTCGGGCCATTCTCTTCAACTTTTGATACTCGCGGCTGGCGAGAAGCGCGCTGAGCAAGGCGCGGTTGTCGAACGCTTCGGAGTCGGAGAGCTCCGGCTCGACGTAGGCGCTGCCGTAGATCCTGGAGGACCTCTTCTGTCCGTGCAGGAACTTGTACATCTGATAGGACGACGGCGTCGCACCGACGAACTTGCAGAACTCCTCGAACAAGCTGCCTGCAGACGCCTTGTTCTCGGTGTTCCAGGGGATGGTGAAGCTGCCGCCCGCCACCTTGTACTCGAGCAGGTAGAGCCCCGGATCGCCTGCCGCGATCCTGGGACGCTCGGTCAGGATCGGCTTCGCGCCTTCGGCGAGAAACTCGAGCCGCCTCGCCGCGAGCCGGGAGTTGACGAGACAATAGCTGGTCCCGGCGACCGGGCTTCTTCCCCCCAGCAGCGCAGCGATGGCGCCGTTGACGAGCTCCCTGCTCCCTTTGATGGCGCCCCACTCCTTGTCCCAGGCGTCACGCTGGTAGGAGGTGCTGTTCGGGTGACCAATCCACAGATCGGACTCGCGCTCGCGATTGGTCATCGTCGAGATCACGCGCAGTCCATAGAGCCCGCTGAGGTAGTGCCGGTCCAGGCTGGCGAGCTGCTGCTGTCGCACCTGGGTGACTGGCACCCCCGTTGCTCGTTCGGCGAGGAGTGTGCCCTGCGTGGCCCTGGCGACCCGGAAGGCTCGCTGGATCCGGGTCGCGGCCTCGGCCTCCCGGTTGGCGACGTTCTTCTGCGTCACCCGCTTCACGACGGCGGCCCATTCCTCCATGGCCCCATGACAGCTCGGGCACGGAATGATCTGCGCGCCCTCCGCGTGATGCTGACACTTGATGCAATACAGTTGCATAGGATCACTCCAGGGGGAGGCGCGCGGATGGGGCAAGAATGATGCCTGGGGGAACGTGCTCGATCGATAAGCTGGCGGGTAGGCTGCTGGAAGGGTGTCCCGCTACGTCGACTTCGCTCTCCGCGGGGTGACCGGCAGCAGCCGACGCCACTCCCTCCCGTCACCGAGAGCCATGCTTCAAGCTCCTCCAGGGCTCCGATGCCACTGCGTTCCGCTGGGACGCACCTGCTTCCGAAGTGGAAGCAGCAACCGCGGGGCTCGCGCTCATCCACTCCGGCGAGCTCCGCCCCACACGCGCATGTGCGCCCGCTAAGTCATCGGGGCTAAGTCTTTTCAGGGGGGGGTACGCAGCATGAGGCGGCGTACTGCTCCTGGTCGCTGCAGACGGCGCAGGAGGCGGACGGCATCATCATAGAATGCCTCCCGCTCTTGGGTCAGCATGCGGCTGA
>NZ_DASPHO010000304.1:0-11308 GCF_035629615.1 Hyalangium sp.
GCGCGAGCTGGGCGCGGACGGCGCGCTCATCGTCACGGCCTCGCCCGTGGTGCCAATGGGCAGCACCCCGCTCGTCCCTCCCGCCACCTGCCGATCAATCAGCGCGCGGTAGGCTTCCTCGTCGAGCTTCCCATTCTGAAAGGGCGTGGCGAGCGCCGTCATGGAGCCTTCGAAGGTCTTCATGAACGCCGCTTATACGTTCAGGCCCGCTCGCCGCGCCAGAGATCCTCGACGGTCTCTCGCTCTCGAACCACCCGCCAGGCCGCCCCGTCCACGAGCACCTCGGCAGGCCGAGGCCGCGAGTTGTAGGTGGAGGCCATGCTCATGCCGTACGCCCCGGCGCTCATGACCGCGTACAGGTCCCCCTGCTGGGGGAGCACCAGCGGCCGGGCCCGGGCCAGCACGTCACTGGACTCGCACACCGGACCCACCACATCCACCTCGACGGCCTTGCCACGCCGCTTCACCACAGGCTGCAGGGCGTGGTGGGCCTCATAGAGCGCCGGGCGGATGAGATCGTTCATCCCCACATCCACCACCACGAACGTCTTCGAGGGCGTGCGCTTGCGGTACAGCACGCGGGTGAGCAGCACGCCTGCGTTGCCCACCAGCACCCGCCCCGGCTCCAGGATGAGCGAGGCGCCGGTGTCCTTCACCGCCTCGAGCACCGTGCGCGCGTACTCCTGGGGAGAGGGCGGCGTCTCGTCCGTGTAGGTGATGCCCAGGCCACCGCCGATGTCCAGGTACGCCAGCGGGTGCCCCTGCTCCTTCAGCGAGCGGTACAGCCCCGCCACCTTGGAGATCGCCGCCTTCATGGGCGCCGCGCGGGTGAGCTGCGAGCCGATGTGGCAGTCCAGCCCCACCGCGCTCAGCCCCTTCAGCTTCCGGGCGCGGGCGTAGAGGGCCACCGCCTCCTCGAAGGGGACGCCGAACTTGGAGGTCTTCAGCCCGGTGGCGATGTGGCGGTGCGTGCGCGCGTCCACGTCCGGGTTGACGCGCAGGGCGAAGGGAGCGCGGCGTCCCACCCGGCGCCCCACCGCGTCGAGCGTCTCCAGCTCCTCGGCGCTCTCCACATTGAACATGAGGATGCCGGCGGCGAGCGCCCGCTCCATCTCCTCGGGCGTCTTGCCCACCCCGGCAAACACCGTCTTCTCCGGCGCCCCACCCGCCTGCCGCACCCGCGCCAGCTCTCCGCCAGAGACGATGTCGAAGCCACCGCCCGCCTCCGCGAAGAGCCGCAGCACCGCCAGGGTGCTGTTGGCCTTCACCGAGTAGCAGATGAGGTGGGGGTGCTGCCCGAAGGCCTCCGTCACCACCCGGAAGTGCCGGGTGAGCGTGGCTGCGGAGTAGATATAGGTAGGCGTCCCCACCGCTTCGGCGATGGCGGGCAGGGGCACCTCCTCCGTGTGGAGGACGCCTCGACGGTAGCTGAAGTGGTTCACGTTCCTGGGTCCGGCGCAGGGCCTGGCGCGGCGGGCTCGAGGGGGCCCCGCGTGGGATCCCCCAGCGGCTGGGTCGCCGGAGTGGGCGAGGGCTGCGTCTCCGCGGGAGGCGGCGGCGGAGGCTCGGGGGGGCGCGGGGCCCCCTTGATGCCGCAGGCCGCGACGATGAGGCCCAGGCCCAGGAGGATGACGAGGCCGCGAGGCAAGCGGTTCATGTCCGCGGCCTAGAAGCGGATGGCGAGCGTGCCGCGTATCGCCTGAGCCGTCTCGAACTCCCGGCGGAAGAGCGAGCCCTCGGGCTCCTGCAGTCCGCCCATGGGGAAGAAGATGCCCCAGTTGAGGCCGGCCACGAAGCCATCCTCGGTCTCGTAGCGAGCCCCCACATCCACCTCGACGCCCAGGCTGCGGCTGGTGGTGGACGGCGTGGACTCCGCGTAGAGCGCCTGCGAGTAGATGACGCCGCCGTACAGATCGAACCCGTCCGCCAGCGAGTACTTCATCGAGGGCTTGATGTAGGCCGCATCGGTGAGGCCACCGATGATCTCGCGCCAGAGGATGAGATCCACGCGGTAGGCGCGGTTGAAGCGGAAGTTGCGGATGGCGTTGTCGGCGCAGCCGCCCACACCGCAGCTGTACTGCGGGCCATCCACTTGCTCGCCATCCGGGTTGACGACGCGGCCGCGCTGGTACTGCCCGAAGCCCGCGGCCTTGTCACCCGAGGCGAAGCCGAGTTCCAGCCCCAGGTGCAGATCCCCGTTCAGCAGCTTGTACTCGCCCTGCGCCACGCCGCCGAACTGGAGCACGCGCAGGGACTGGTTCTGCGCGGGGTTGTTGACGTCGTTCACGTTCAGCGCCCGGTTGTTGATGCTGCCGTAGATCGCCGCGAGCTCGACCTCGACGCGGAACAGGCGCTCCTCGTAGCGCAGCCACAGGTCCGGCACGTACAGGGTGGCGTCGCGAGGCACGAAGTCGGCCACGGAGGACTCGTCCGTGTCGATCGTGTTGGGATCGTCCTGCCGGGGGAAGGCCTCCCAGCGCTGCGTGCGGTAGGTGAAGTGCAGGCCGTAGTTGAGCACGCCCTGGTTGTTCTCCAGCTTGTCCTTCACCTGCTGGTCCGTGTCCCGGCGAGCGATGGCCAGCACGTAGCTGTGGCTGTCGTCCGCGTTCGACACATCGAACGCCTCGCGCTGCGCATCGCCGGTGCGCTCCTGGCTGGTGGTGCCCTCGGCGTTGAAGTCGATCATCGGCGTCACGTAGAAGCCGGAGAAGGGCTCGGTGACGAACTGGACGCGATCCACGTTGTCGCCGAAGTCACAGTCCAGGCAGTTGCCGTCGTTGCGCAGCATGCCCAGGCCCCAGTGGCTGCCCATGCGGCCAAAGCGCAGGATGCCCACCGGCGTGCTCACCTCACCGTAGGCGCGCTTCACCGAGAGGGTGTCCCTCAAGGCGTCCACGGCCGAGCCGTCCTGGCTCTCGGAGAAGATGGCGAACTGGTTCCGGCCGCTGTCCAGGGTGAGATCCGGCGTGGAGCCGAGCAGGAAGTTGTCCAGCAGATCCAGCTGGAGCTTGAGGCGGACCTCCTCGGAGACGTTGAAGGTGGGCTCCAACCGCACGCGCATGTTGGCGCCGGCCTGGGTGTTCTCCGTCTCCGAGCGCGAGGGGAACAGCGCGAGATCCCGATCCTTGCCCAGATCGAACTTGTAGAAGAGGTTCGGCCGGACGCGGAAGTAGCCGTCCAGTGTGAAGATCTCCAGCTTGCGCTTCTCCTCCGTCCACTCCTGCTGCCAGTCGGAGGACAGGGACTGGGTGGCCATCTGCGCGCGGATCTCCTCGCGCATCTCCTGCTTGGCGGCCTCCAGCCGGCGATCCAGCTCGCGCTGCATCTCCGGAGTCAGCTCGCCCTCCGGAGCCGCGGCAGTGCCCCCGGCAGCCGGAGCAGGCTGGGCGGTCGCGGGCTGGGCGGGCGGAGTTGCTGCTGGCTTCTCGGCGGCAGGGGCAGCCTGGGCCAGCGGGGTGGGAGAGGCCGGCGCAGGCTGGGCGGACGCGGGCGTCCCGCTCTCGGGCACCGGCGTCTTCTTTGGCGACGTCTGGGCGGTGGCCGTGGCGGAGGCGACGAGCAACGCCGCCAGCAGGACGTGGGACATGTTCACGTTTCTCCAGGACCGCGCAGGGCGGCCGAGTCGAGAGGGCGCGGGAGTTAAGCCACGGGGGGGAGGGGTGTCAACGTCAACCACACGCTCCTTCACACCGGTCAACTCAAGGCTTGGGCCCCTGGCGCAGCTCGATGAGCACGCCGTGGCTCCCCTTGGGGTGGATGAAGGCCACCTTCGCCCCCCCCGCCCCGGGCTTGGGCGTCTCGTCGATCAGCGGCGCTCCCTTGGCCCTCAGCGCTGCCATGGACGCCTCGATGTCCTCCACCTCGATGCAGATGTGGTGCAGCCCCTCGCCCCGCTTGTCGAGGAACTTCGCCACCCCCGTGTCCGCAGAAGTAGGACAAATCAGCTCTACCCGGCCCGCGCCGTGGCCGAAGATGGCGGTGCGCACCTGCTGCTCGGGCACCTCTTCGATCTCGGCCAGCTCCAGGCCCAGCACATCCCGGTAGTGAGAGATGGCCTTGTCCAGGTCCTTCACGGCGATGGCCACATGGTCCAGGCCCTTGGCTTTGACGTTCATCGCTTCTTTCCCTTGCTTCGCAGCGGTTGGCACTTCGAGCAGAAGTGCGTGGTGCGCCCCCCCTGAGTGAAGGACTGAACCTTCGTCCCGCACGTGGGGCAGGGGGTGCCAGCTCGGCCGTAGATGAGGAACGGATTCTCCGAGTCCTTCTCTTCCAGGTACACCGGCTCCTCGCCCTGCTCCTGCTGCAGCGCGGACCGGAACGTCTCGAGGATGGCCTGGGTGAGCCGCTCCCACTCCTCGGGCTTGAGCGAGGCGGGCTTGCGGGCCGGGTGCAGCCCGGAGCGGAAGAGCGCCTCGGCGGCGTAGATGTTGCCCAGGCCCGCCACACGCCCCTGGTCCATGAGCGCGACTTTGAGGTCCTGCCGGGAGCGGACGAGCGCCTCCCGGAGCTGCTCCGGGGTGAGCCCGTCCGCCAGAGGATCCCTGCCGAGCTCCTGGATGGCCCTCAGCTGGCGTAGCCGGGCGGCGGGCGCGGGCTCCATTCGCCCGAAGAGGCGGGAATCCTTGAAATGGATGACGGCGCCGTCGTCCAGGTGGAGGCGGGCGCGGCTGTGGGGCTCCACCCGGCCCTCCGGGCGCCGGACGAACTTCCCCGTCATCCCCAGGTGGGCCAGCAGGCCGCGCTCGCCCTCAAACGTCAGCAGCAGGTACTTGCCCCGCCGGTCCAGGGACTCGACGCGCCCCGAGAGCTCGGCGAACTTCGCACGCTTGGCCCCGCGGAAGACACGGGTGTTGTCCGCCTCGGCCTTGACCACACGGCGGCCGTGGAGCCAACGCGCCAGGTTGCGCCGGGCGATCTCTACCTCGGGAAGCTCAGGCATCCGCAACAGCCACATAGCACCGTGCGCCGGGCCCGCGCATTTCTTACTTGTTCATGCGCGTACACCCGCGAGAAGTTGCACGCGCCAAACGCCGGCACCTCTCCTAATGAGAGGCGCCTCATCTCTACCCGCATGGGAGGAAGTATGGCCGACAAGAAGTACACGCCGATGCAGTTTGCGAACTGCAAGGGCCTCAAGGGCATCAGCGACGCGGTGCTCGAGGTCCACTTCAAGCTGTACGAGGGCTACGTCAACCGCACCAACAAGCTCACCGAGACGCTCTCGGGCATGGCCACCAAGGGCGAGGCGGCCGGGACCAACCCGATGTACGCGGAGATGACCCGCCGGTTGGGCTTCGAGTACAACGGCGTCGTCCTCCACGAGTACTACTTCGGCAACCTGAAGGCGGGCGGCAGCGGCGCCACCCCGCCGGCGAAGCTGAAGAAGGCCATGGAGGAGAGCTTCGGCTCCTTCGAGACGTGGCTGGCGGACTTCAAGGCCATCTCCACCATGCCGGGCATCGGCTGGGCGGTGACATTCCAGGATCCGCGCAACGGGTGGCTGTCCAACCACTGGATCACCCTGCACGAGACGAACAACATCGCCGGCTTCAGGCCCATCATCGTCATGGACGCGTGGGAGCACGCCTTCGTGCCGGACTACAAGGCCAACGAGCGCGCCAAGTACGTGGATGCGTACTTCTCCAACCTCGACTACGACGCCGCCGAGGGCCGGCTGAAGTAGTCGCCCTCACGCGGCATGGCCGGACCCAGGCGCGCGGGCCTGCTTCACCCACTCGCGCACCTGGTCCCGCAGCTTGTCCGAGTCGAAGGGCTTCTCCAGCCGCGCGTTGCTCACCCGCTCCAGGAACTCCTTGGCTGCGGGTGTGTACGCCCCGCCGGTGATGAACACCATCCGCCGGGCCTGCTCCGGAGCCGTCTCCTGGAGTTGCGCGTGCAGATCCATGCCCGTCATCTCCGGCATCATCAGGTCGCAGAGGATGACGTCGTAGCCGCCCTGGGGCGAGGTGAGCAGCTCCAGCGCCCGCCGGGCGCTCACCACCCCCTCCACCTCGTGCTCGCGCGAGAGCGTCCGCCGCAGCGCGGAGCTCACCAGCGGGTCGTCATCCACCACCAGCACCCGGCCTCGCACCCCGTCCCCGGCTCGAGCCTGCACGGCCTGTGGTGCAGCCACCACCGCGCTGCTCGCCGCGGGCAGGATCACCCGGAACAGCGTGCCCTGCCCCACCTGGCTCTCCACCTCGATGCGCCCGCCCATGGAGGTGATGAAGGCATGGCACAGCGCCAGCCCCAGCCCCGTGCCCACGCCCACCGGCTTGGTGGTGAAGAACGGATCGAAGATGCGGCCGAGCACCTCGGGAGGAATCCCGCTCCCCGTGTCCCGCACCTCCGCGACGACCTGGCCCTGGCCAGCGCGCCTCAGGACGAGCCGGACCTCGTTCTGCTCGGGCTTGCCCTCCGGCAACGCGTGGGCCGCGTTGATGATGAGGTTGAGGAACACCTGGGACAGCCGCGCCTCGTTGCCCTCCGCGGGTGGCACGTCCGCCGCGTACTCGCGGATGAGCTGGGCGCGCGGGCGCAGCTCCCCGGCCGCCATCTTCGCCGCCGAGTCCATCACCGCCCGCAGATCCACCGGCCCCCGCGTGTCCTCGTCCTGGCGCGAGAACGTCTTCAAGTCCTTCACGATGCGCCGCACCCGATCCGCTCCCATGAGCGCCTCGCGCAGCACCTGCAGCAGCTCGTTCAGCCGCTCCCGCGTCTCCTGCAGGCCTTCCTCCCGCCGCGCCAGCTCCGCCAGCTCCTCGCAGGCATGATCCAGGTTGGACATGATGTAGGAGAGCGGGTTGTTGATCTCGTGCCCGACGCCGGCGGCGAGCGTGCCCACCGCCGCCATCTTCCCTGCTTGCACCAGCTGGGCCTGGGTGGCGCGCAGCTCGCGGAGGTTGGCGTCCAGCTCCCGGGTCCGCTCCTCCACCCGCGCCTTGAGCCAGCGCTCCCGCGTCTTGAGCCTCCCCACGCGCCACGCATAGCCGCTCGCCACCACTCCGCCGAGGGCCAGCGCGCACAGCGCATAGAACCACCGCGTCTGGTGGAACCACGTCCGCAGCGTCACCTCCACCGCGGCCCCGGGCTCCACCCACCGCCCATCCCGGCCGCGCGCCGTCACCTCGAACCGGTAGCTGCCCGGTGGCAGTCGCGGGTACGAGACTTTGCGCCGCTCCTCGGCATCCACCCAGCCGCTGTCATACCCCTCCAGCCGGTAGCGGAAGGGCACCCGCTCTGCGCCGTGCGGCACGAAGGCGGTGAAGCGGATGTCCAACCCCTGCTGGCCCGGCGCCAGCTCCAGCCGCTCGGAGAACGGCACGGGCTGGCCTTGGACCCGGAGCTCCTCGATGTGAGGCCGCGGCGGTGGGAGCTGGAGCCGGGCGTCCTCCGGCTTCACTCCCGCCACGCCATGCAAGGTGGCGAACCAGAGCCTCCCATCGCGCGCTCTCCACCCGGACGGCTGGCCACCGCCGTTGCACTCGCTGGCCCGCATCCCATCTCGATCGTCGAAGAGGAGGCCGTGGACCCGCTCGCGCCGGCCGTCCAACACCTCCTCCAGCTCGCGCCGGCTCACCCGTGAGACGCCCTTGTTGTTGCTCATCCACAGGTGGTCCTTGGAGTCCGGCAGGATGCTGTAGGCGGTGTCGTCCGGCAGCCCCTGCGCAGCAGTGATGGAGGTGAAGCGCCCGTTCTTCAGGCGCGACACGCCCGTGAGGGTGCCCACCCACAGCGAGCCGTACGCGTCCAGGTGCAGGCTGAAGACCGAGTTTCCCGCAAGCCCATCGTGGACGGTGAAGCGGGTAAAGGTGCCGTGGGCGAAGCGCACCACGCCGGAGTGAGTGCCGTACCAGATCGTCCCCGAGTCCTCGCGCACCATGGGCATGATGAGCTCGACGGTGAAGCCCTGCTCCGGGCCGAACACCGTGGCGCGCCCGCCTCGCAGCGAGACGAGCCCCTCCGAGGTGGCGAACCACATGCCGCCATCCGGCTCCGGGACCATGGCCCAGACAGTGGCGCCCGGAGGCATTCCCTGCTCGGGCCCCAGGAGGAGGAAGCGCTGCCCATCGAACCGGTAGGGGCCTGAGTACGTGCCCACCCAGAGCGCGCCGTCTGGGCTCTCCGCCAGCGAGCGGATGCGCTGGTCCTCCAGCCCTTGCGCCGCGCCGATCCGGGTGATGACGCCCCCCTTCATCCGCTCCAGTCCTCCCCTCGAGCCCCCCCACCACAGCGTGCCGTCCTGCGTCTCCAGCACCGAGTTGAGAGATTGGAAGGTCGAGCCCTCCGGCACCCCGACAGGAAGGAAGGGGCCGCTGCTCAGGCGATGGACGCCATCCCGGGGAGTCCCCACCCACAAGCTCCCGTCCCCTGCCTCGAGCAGCGTCTGGATGAGCTCGTTCGCCAGGCTCTGCGGGGCCGTGGCGGCGGCAAAGCCCCTCGCGCCGCGCCGCAGCAGCCCGTTCTCGGTGCCCACCCAGAGGTTGCCATCCCGATCCTCGAGCAGCCGCGTCACGGCCATCCGGGGGATGCCCTGCTCGGCGCCATACGCGGTGAACCGGCCTAGGTGCAGAGAGAGGAGCCCCCGGGTCGTGCCGATCCAGAGCGTGCCATCCCGCGCCAGCCACAGGCTGGACACTTGCGGCGCATCGGGCCCAGGCAAGGGGGTGAGCTCTACCGAGTCCCCCCTCACCCGCACCAGGCCCTGGGAAGAGCCCCCCCACAGGCCGCCCGCGCCATCCCCGATGATGGCCCAGGCCCGGCTGCCGGGCAGCCCGTCCCGGGCCGTGTAGTTCCGCCAGGGAGCCTCGCCGGAGACGGGCGCCCTCGTCACCCCCACGGGCGAGGAGATCCACACGGAGGTGCCGTCCGCCACGAGCCCATAGATGGGCTGGCTCTCCAGTGTGCCCGCTTCCGGGACCCCCCGGAGCTGGCCCTGCTCGTAGCGAAGAATCCCCTGATCCGTACCCACCCAGAGCACGCCGGACGCGTCCACCACCAGCGCCTGGATGAGCTGGGAGTGCATCGCGGGCGAGCCCTTGCGGTCGAAGACGGTGAGGCGCGTTCCATCGAACCGGACGAGCCCCTCGTGGGTCCCGAACCACAAGTACCCGTCGGGCGTCTGCGCGATGGCAATGACCGAGATCTGCGGCAGGCCGTTCTCGCTGCGCCAGGCCTGGTGGTTGTACTGCGAGATGCGCCGGTCCGGCTCCAGGGCGACGGCCGCCGTGCCCACCCCCCACGTGGCAAGGAACACGAGGACCCGCAGGCCCCCCCACCTGTGCCACCGCTGTTCCTGAGCTCCCATGGAGCGCCCAGTGTCGCCTTGGCAGGGCCCTCAGGAAAAGAACTGAACTCCGGGCCACCCTCGGAGGGGATGCTCTCGGAGCGGAGTCTCGTTTGTCAGCCGGCCGCCGCATGCCTGCCCGGCTCCCAGGCCCGCTCAGTGCGGCTGGGAGTTGCCCGTCCCGGGAGGTGTCACGGGGCCCTCGCTCTCCACTTCCTCGCGGGCCCGGACCTCGCGGGCCGCCTGGGGACGAAACCGCAGCGCGCCTCGTTCCGCCGGCCGCCGCTCCACCCGGACAGCCCCGCGCCCGGCTCGACGCAGCGCAGCAATCCCCTCCTCGATGCGCCGGAACGCCTCGGCCCGCTCCGCGGCGGCCCCAGGCTCGGGAGGCGCGGCGGGCAGCGCCACCGGCTCTGCGACCTTCGACTGGGCCCGGGCGCGCCGCGCCAGGAAGGAGAGCAGGCGCTCCCGGTGGGTGTCATGGTAGCGGCGAGGCTCGAAGGCGGTGGCCTGCGACTCGATGAGGCGCAGCACCATGTCCACCTCCTGCTCGGAGGGGCGCGGCCCCAGCACGGCCAGCTCCGGCAGCGTGTCCTGGGAGACCTGCTCTTCCGCGTAGTACAGCGTGGAGAGCGCGAGCGCTCGTCCGAAGGGCCGCACCACGCACAGGTGCCCCTTGTGACGCATGACCAGGTGCCCGAGGCCGACCCGGCCAGAGCGGCCCAGCGCCGCGACGAGCAGCGCGTACTGGCGCTCCGCACCCGCCTCCGGCACGAGGTGGTAGGTGGCCTCATAGAACCCGGGGTCGATCTCCCCCAGCTGCACGAAGTCCTCCAGCTCGATGGCGCGGCTGGACTTCGGATCGAACGCCTCCAGCTCGCCGCGTGTCACCTCGACATACTGGCCGGGCTGCAGCTCGTAGCCCTTCACCACGTGCTCGTATGCCACCTCCTTGCCATCCACCGAGCACACCCGCTTCTGGCGGATGCGGCCCCCATCCGCTTCGTGCAGCAGGTGGAACTTCACCTGCCGGGGCTCCACCGCGGGGTAGAGCCGCACTGGCACGTGCACCAGTCCAAAGCTCAGCGAGCCGACCCAGCAAGGACGTGACATCTGAGGCCTCCTGGCGTCCATGCACGGAGCGCCGAGCTCAAACGTCCATCCCGTGCCCGGCAGCGACAAGGGCCGCCCGGCTCCCTGCTGGGGCTCCAGCCGGGGGACTTTCCCAGGCAGAGCGTTGCATAGCGGCCACCTGCCCTCGTCCCGCCCAAGAAGCGGCACGGTGATGCTTGCCGCGGCCCGGGCTCCTGACTACGAGTCCGGCGCAACCTCACGCAGCGTCTGGAAAGGAAGAGTTGTCTCTATGCAGCGCATCCTCTCGATATTCCTGGGTGTCACCCTCGCGGCGGGCCTCGCCACCGGCTGTGCGAAGCAGCGCATCGTTGCGGAGAAGGCCGTCGCGGACGCCCTGATCTCGGACGAGCAGGAGGAGAAGATCGGTCTTCAGGTGAAGCAGGAGCTCGAGCAGAAGGAGAAGATCCAGTACGTCCAGGACCCGGCCGTCCTGGAGTACGTGAACCGGATCATCACGCCCATCCTCCAGTCGGCCAACCGGGATCGGAAGGGCGTGAAGTGGAAGATCAACGTCATCAACGACGCGAAGACGGTGAACGCCTTCGCCACGCCGGGGGGCTTCCTCTACGTGTACACGGGCCTGCTGCTCGCGGCGGACAACGAGGCCGAGGTGGCGGGCGTGCTGGCGCATGAGGCGGGCCATGTGGTGGGCCGGCACTCGGCGCGCGCCATGGTGAATGCCTATGGCCTCAATGCCCTCGCCGAGCTGGCGCTGGGCAAGAACCCGGGCGCGGCGGCGCAGATCGCCGCGCAGCTCGTGGGCGGCGGGGCGATGCTGGCGCACGGCCGCAGCGAGGAGACAGAGGCGGACGAGTACGGCGCGAGGTATGCGACGGCGGCCAACTATGACCCGCGCGGCCTCATCAGCTTCTTCCAGAAGCTCCAGCA
>NZ_DASPHO010000305.1:0-11495 GCF_035629615.1 Hyalangium sp.
TCTCCAGCGCGGAGGGCGTGCGCTTTGCCCAGGGGCTGGGGATCTGCCGGGTCGTCGTCCCGCGTGAGCTCTCTGTCGCGGAGATCCGCAAGCTGGCGGGGCAGACGGCGGTGGAGCTGGAGGTCTTCATCCACGGCGCGCTGTGCATGTCCTGGAGCGGCCAGTGCCTCACGAGCGAGGCCTGGGGCGGCCGCTCCGCCAACCGGGGCCAGTGCGCCCAGTCCTGCCGCCTGCCGTACGAGCTCGTCGTGGATGGGCAGACGCGGGAGCTGGGGGAGGTGAAGTACCTGCTCAGCCCCAAGGATCTCGCGGGCGTCTACGCCGTGCCCGAGCTGGTCGAGATCGGCGTGCACGGCCTCAAGATCGAAGGGCGGCTCAAGGGGCCGGCCTACGTCTCTTCCACCGTGGGAGGCTATCGGCGCTGGGTGGAGGGCATCCTCGCGGGCGCGCCTGACGAGGCGCAGCTCAAGCGCGACCTGGCGGACATGGCGCTTGCGTACAGCCGGGGCTTCTCGCACGGCTTCCTCGCGGGCTCGGATCATCAGACGCTCGTCGAGGGCCGCTTTCCCAAGCACCGGGGCGTGTACCTCGGGCGGGTGCGATCCCTCTCCGGCAAGGAGGTGGTGATTTCCCCGGATGAGCGCCCGTGGACGGGAGGGCTCGGGCTGGGCCCGGAGCGCCCGGAGAGCCCCGCCGGGCAGGTGTCCTCGCCCTTGAAGGGAGAGCCCACGCCCGACGCCGTGGAGCCGCGTCCTGGCATGGGCGTCGTCTTCGATGCGGGCAGGCCCGAGGACAAGAACGAGCCCGGTGGCCCCATCTTCCGCGTCGAGCGCCGAGGCGAGGGGTGGGTGCTGGGCTTTGGCAACCCGGGGCCGGATCTGGGGCGCGTGGCGGTGGGGCAGCGGGTGTGGATCAACAGCGATCCTGCCCTGGCCCGTCGCGTCGAGAGCCTGCTCACCCAGGGCGAGCCCGAGGGCCGGATTTCCCTCGAGCTGAAGATCTCGGGTTCGGAGGGGAGCCCGCTCCGCATCGATGCCAGCGCCTGGGGCCATGTGGCCTCGGTCGTCAGCGCGATCCCGCTCGCTCCGGCGCGAGGGGGAGGACTGGACGAGGCGCTCCTGCGGGACAAGCTCGCTGCCTTTGGAGGCACGCCCTTCCGGCTGGCACGGCTGGACGGCTCTGCGCTGGTGCCGGGGCTGCATCTGCCCGTCTCCAAGCTCAAGGCGCTCCGCCGTCAGCTCGTCGCGGAGTTCACTCCCGCGGTGGAGAAGGGATACCGGCGGACCGTCGTGGAGGCCCCGGTGCTCGACACGGTGCGCGCTTCGCTCGGGGGGCGTGCGTCCACGGGGTCTGCCGAGGAGTCCGCGCGCCTGCTGCCCCTGTGCCGCAACGACGCGCAGCTCGAGGCCGTCATCGCCGCGGGGCTGCGCGAGGTGGAGCTGGACTGGATGGAGCTGGTAGGCCTGCAGCGGGCGGTGGAGCGGGCCCGGGCTGCCGGGCTGCGCGTCACGATCGCGACCGTCCGCGTCCAGAAGCCCGGCGAGGAGGGCTATGACCAGCGCATCGACCGGTTGCGTCCGGACGCGGTGCTGGTGCGCCACTGGGGTGCGATGATGCACTTCCTCGAGCGGCCCGCGGGCCAGCCGCGCCCGGTGCTGCATGGGGACTTCTCGCTCAACGTCACCAACTCGGTGACTGCCGCGTACCTGCTCGGGCTGGGGCTGGACACGCTGACGTGCTCTCACGATCTGGACGCCACCCAGCTCTTCGCGCTGCTGGAGCATGCGCCCGCCCACCGCTTCACGGTGGCGCTCCACCATCACATCGCCACGTTCCACACCGAGCACTGCGTGTACTCGCACACCCTGTCCAACGGGCGGGACTTCCGCACCTGTGGCCGTCCGTGCGAGCAGCACCAGATCTCACTGCGGGATCGGCTGGGGCTGGATCACCCCGTCATCGTCGACGTGGGTTGCCGCAACACCGTCTTCAACGCCCAGGCCCAGAGTGCCGCGTCGCTCGTGCCCCGGCTCCTCGAGCGCGGCGTGCGCAGCTTCCGGGTCGAGTTTGTCCGGGAGTCCCAGGAGGAGGCCGCGCGCGTGCTGTCCGCCTACCACGAGCTGCTCGCGGGGCGGCTGTCGCCCGCCGAGGCCATCCGTCGCGCGGCCGTGCACGAGCAGTTCGGGGTGACGAAGGGCACCATGAAGGTGCTCAGCCCGCCGGCCGCGGCTCCCCGCTGAAGCGTTCCGCCCGAGCGACGCGCACTCTTCGAACCTGTAGGGCTGTCTGACAGGTTGGGCGCGCCAGGGACAGACGCGGGTCACTCAATGGAGCGGGCTGTACTAGGGTTCGACATGATGCAGGTTGCTCTCATGGGCTATGGGCGGTTCGGTCGGGCGCTCGGCTCGTTGCTGGAGGAGTCCGGCATGGGCTACCGGGCCCTGGATCCTCTCGTGGAGGTTCCGGCATCGCATCGCGCACGCTCGTTGCCTGAGCTCGTAGCCGGGGCCGAGCTGGTGGTGGTGGCCGTTCCCGTGCCCCACATGCGCTCCGTCCTTCAGGATCTGCGCCCACACCTGAGGCCCTGGCAGCTCGTGCTGGATGTGGGCAGCGTGAAGGTGAAGCCTGTGGAGGCCCTCGCCGAGGCACTGGGCACCGAGGTCCCCTGGGTGGGTACTCATCCGCTCTTTGGGCCGCTCAGCCTGGCCATGGCCGAGCGGCCGCTGCGCGTGGTCATCTGTCCCAATCCGCTGCACCCGGAGGCCGCTGGGCGCGCTCGTGCCTTCTACGAGCGGCTCGGCTGCGAGATCGTCGAGCAGACGCCCGAGAGCCATGACCAGGTGATGGCCCACACCCACGCGCTGACATTCTTCGTGGCCAAGGGAATGATCGATGCCGGCACGGGGCTCAATGTGCCGTTCGCTCCCGCCAGCTTCAAGTCGCTGGCCCGCACCATCGAGACGGTCCGCTCCGACGCCGGGCACCTCTTCGCCGCCATCCAGCGGGAGAATCCATTCGCCTCCGAGGCACGGAGCCAGCTGCTCACGGCGCTCGAGGCCATCCACGAGGCGCTCGAGCGCCCTCCTCCCGAAGCGGGTGCCCCAGAGGCGGGGCGCATGGCGATTCCCACCTCGGAGGTCCGTTCTTCCGAGCTGGCCGAGTACCAGTCGCACCTCGATCAGCTGGATCGGGAGCTGATGTCCCTGCTGGCTCGAAGGATCCAGCTCGCCCGGCGCACGGACCGCGCCGGAGCCCAGGCGGGGCAGGGCGGCGATGCGGCCCGTGAGGAGTCCCTCCTTGCGGAGCGGCGCGCCTGGGCCTCCGAGCTGGGGCTGGAAGAGCCCGAGGCAGAGGTATTCTTTCGCACCCTTCTCCGGCTGTCCCGTCGTTCCGGAGGCACGGGGCTCGGCAAGCCGTGACCGGAGGCGTTAGCGGGCCGCCGGGCGCGGAGGCAGGTGCCGGGTGTCCGCCGCCGAGAGGTTTCCGAGCTCCGGGCCCTCGACGACCCGAGCGGCGATGGACGCGGCCACGGTGGCAGCCTCTGGAGCCGAGGCGCCCCGCGCGACCGCCAGCGTGAGGGCGATCCCGAAGACATCCCCCGCACCCGTGGGATCCACCTCGGTGGCGGGGGCCGCGGGGATCTCCCAGTGCTGCGTGCCCTGCCTCACGCTGGAGCCGCGCCGGCCCCGCGTCAGCGCCACGATGAGGCCCTGGCGGGTGAGCTGCTCGGCGATGAACTCGGCCTCGGGGTGATCCTCCTCCGAGAAGACGGCCGCGCCCAGCCCTCGGGGCGGCTGGGAGGCCTCGCTGGCGATCGTCGGCTCCACGGTCCCATCCGCCCCCGGCCGCCGCAGCCAGCCCTGGAGCCCCGCGCAGATCAGCTTCGAGCGCAGCCCCTCGACGAGCCCGCGGTCGCACTCGCCCGCCACGGGCGCCACGTAGGCCACGGGGATGTCGCGCCACGCGGGGGGAATGTCCTCGGCGTGGATGGGCCGGGCCACGGCCCGCTGGATGACGCGGCGGCGCGGCCCGCTGTAGTCGAGCTCGAAGGTGGTCACCTCGGGGCTCGGCAGCACGTGGATCGAGAGCCGGGGCAGCGCCCTCAGCGGGGCCATCAGCGAGAAGTCGGGAGGCGCCGAAGTCACGAGCGCCGTCTCGATGCCCAGCGTCGCCGCGACCCGTGCGGAGAAGGAGGCGGCTCCGCCCAGGCGGGTCTCGCCCCGGATGAAGTCGCGGGTCACATGGCCGACGACGAGCAGCTCGGGAAGTGGAGTCATCTCCCCCTAGCTACGCGAAGTCCCCCTCCCTCGTCGAGCGGCAGGGTGCTCGCATGGGGGGCAGCCAGGACTCAGAGTGGAGAGAAGCGGGAAAGCGCATTCAGGGATCCCCAGAGAGGGCAGGGCCGGGCTACATTGCGCCCCCGCCAACGCTGTAAGGGCCCGGCGAGGGGTGCTTCAACAGGGACCGCGGCCCAGACATGAGGGGACACACATGCGGAGTCACCAGATACGGGCACTGATTGGATGTATGGCCATCGTCCTGGCCGCGGCATGTACCAAGGGTGAGGCGCCGAAGCCGGCAGGCCAGGAAGGCACGGCTCAGGCCCCGAGCACGCCGCGCAAGGACATCAAGATCGCCGTCGTCACCCACGGGCAGGCGTCCGACACGTTCTGGTCCGTGGTCAAGAACGGGGTCGAGAACGCCGCCAAGGACAACGGCGTCACCGTCACCTACAACTCCCCGCAGACCTTCGACATGGTGGCCATGAGCCGCCTGATCGACGCGGAGGTCGCCAAGAAGCCGGACGGCCTGGTCGTCTCCATCCCCGACGCCAACGCCCTCTCGAACGCCATCAAGTCCGCGGTGGCCGCGGGCATCCCCGTCATCTCCATCAACTCGGGCAGCGACGTGTACAAGCAGCTCGGCGTGCTGCTCCACGTAGGCCAGACCGAGTACGAGGCAGGCTTCGGCGGCGGTGAGAAGATGGCCGGCGCGGGCGTGAAGAACGCCCTGTGCGTCAACCACGAGGTCGGCAACGCGTCGCTTGATCTGCGCTGCAAGGGCTTCCTGGACGCCGTCACCAAGGCGGGGGGCACGGGCAAGGTGCTCGCCGTGAACGCGGCGGATCCCACCGACTCCCAGCAGAAGGTCACCGCCGCGCTGGGCGATGGCATCGACGGCATCATGACCCTGGGCCCCCTGGGCTCGAAGGCCGCGCTCGCGGCGCTCAAGCAGGGCGGCACCGTCGGCAAGGTGAAGCTGGGCACGTTCGACCTGACGCCGGATGTGCTCGCGGGCATCCGGGACGGGGAGCTGGAGTTCGCCATCGATCAGCAGCAGTACCTGCAGGGCTACCTGCCGATCGTCGTCCTGTCCCAGTACAAGCAGTTTGGAGTGCTGCCGGCCGGTGGCATCCTCCCGACGGGCCCTGGTTTCGTGACCAAGGACAACGCGGCTCGCGTCATCGAGCTCAGCAAGCAGGGCATCCGGTAGGAGTACATGCGCAGAATCCTCAACCGCCCCGAGCTCGGCGCAGCCTGCGGCGTAGTGGCCATCTGGGCCTTCTTCGCGCTCTACGCTGGCGGATCCGGCTTCCTGTCCCGGGCCGGATCCGCGACGTACCTCGAGATCGCCTCGGAGCTGGGGATCCTGGCCGCCGCCGTCTCGCTGCTCATGATCGCCGGGGAGTTCGATCTCTCCGTCGGCTCCATGATCGCCGCCAGCGGCATGACGATCTCGCTGCTGTGCGAGCGGCTCGGCTGGTCCATCTGGGCCGCGATCGCGGTGGCCATGGTGCTGTCGCTCGGGGTGGGCTTCGCCAACGGCCTGGTGGTCGTCCGGACGCGGCTGCCCTCCTTCATCGTCACGCTCGGCTCGCTGTTCATCCTGAGCGGGTGCACCATTGGCATGACGCGGCTCGTCACCGGCCGCACCCAGGTGGGCGGGCTGCACGAGGCGCTTCACTACGGCTCGGCCGAGGCGCTCTTCGCCAGCCGGATTGGTGGCTTCTCCGTCAGCGTCCTCTGGTGGGTGGGCATCACCGTGCTGGCGACGTGGGTGCTGCTGCGCACGCGCTTCGGCAACTGGATCTTCGGAGCCGGCGGAGCCCCTGATGCCGCCCGCAACCTGGGTGTCCCCGTGCCCAAGGTGAAGATCGCGCTGTTCATGCTGACCTCGCTCTGCGCCTGCCTCATCGCCACGTTCCAGGCCGTGAAGTTCACGGGCTCTGACGTGCTGCGCGGCACGGGCAAGGAGCTCGAGGCGATCCTGGCCGCCGTGCTCGGGGGCACGCTGCTCACGGGCGGGCATGGCTCGGTTGTCGGCGCCGCGTTCGGTGCCCTCCTCTTCGGCATGGTGCAGCAGGGCATCGTCTTCGCGGGTGTGGACTCCGACTGGTACAAGGTCTTTCTCGGAGCCATGTTGATCGTCGCGGTGCTCGTGAACACCTACGTCCGCGGCAGGATGGCGGAGGCGCGGCGATGAGCGAGCCTGTCGCGGCGCCCCAGCCCCCCCTGCTCGAGGTGGTGAGCCTGGCCAGATCCTTCGGCAAGGTGTCGGCGCTGGAGGAAGTGTCGATGAGCGTGCGCGCGGGCGAGGTCATGTGCGTGCTCGGCGACAACGGGGCCGGCAAGTCCACGCTGATCAAGATCCTCTCCGGAGTCCACCTGCCGGATCGCGGGCAGATGTTCATCGCGGGCAAGGCGGTGCGCCTGCGGTCGCCTCGGGACGCGCGGGATGTGGGGATCGCGACCGTCTACCAGGACCTGGCGATGGTCCCCATGCTCTCCATTGTTCGGAACTTCTTCATGGGCGCCGAGCCAGTGAAGGGCTTCTGGCCGTTCCGGCGCTTCGATCTCCAGGCTGCCGACGTGATCGTTCGCGCCGAGCTGGAGAAGATGGGCATCCACGTGCGCGACAGCTCAGAGCCCGTGGGGACGCTCTCGGGTGGGGAGCGCCAGTCGATTGCGATCGCGCGAGCTGTCTACTTCGGCGCCCGGGTGCTCATCCTCGACGAGCCGACCTCGGCGCTGGGGGTGAAGCAGGCCGGCATCGTGCTCCGCTACATCACCCAGGCCCGGGCGCGGGGCTGTGGAGTGATCTTCGTCACGCACAACCCGCACCACGCCTGGCTCATCGGCGATCGTTTCACGATCCTCAACCGCGGGCGCAGCCAGGGCACCTTCTCCAAGGATCAGATCACGCGCGAGGAGCTCATCCAGCGGATGGCCGGCGGGCGCGAGCTGGAGGAGCTCACGCACGAGCTGGGCGAGCTCGTGCGGGCGGACTCGCGGCGGGTGGCCTCGCACGAGTGAAGGCCGAGGCTGCCGTGTGGGTTACTTGAGGCCGCCGGAGGCCGCCACGGCGAAGATCATGAGGACGTAGAGCCCGCAGCTCAGCAAGACGCCCAGCGCGAACACTCCGAGCGCCCCCGCCACGGCGACACCGGTCGTCGTGCGGTGGAGCGCCTTGTAGGCGAAGACCTTGAGCACCAGGGACCAGAACGGGGCGATGTAGAGGCCGCAGATCGGGATCGCTCCGAGGATGTACGGCGCCATGGCAAGCGCGGAGCCCCGGAGGGTGGTGTCGAACCCCCGAGGCTTGCCGAACATCATCATCACCAGGTGCTCGAGGCCGGTCATGATGAGGGTGAACACCAGGCCGAAGATCGGCAGGATCAGGGCCATGAGGCCGTAGGAGCCCGCGAGGATGGCACCGATGGGGACGGTGCTCTTGTTGCCCTCTCCCAGGAAGGAGGGGAGCATGGCCCCGAAGGCCGCGAAGATCATGAACGTGGGGAAGAAGGTGATGAACCACGCCACGATCGTGAAGAGAATGGAGCCGCCCACGTCCCCGTCGGGCCGCGCGGTCGCGAACGTGACTCCCGGGCGCAGCAGGAGCGGGCCCAGCGACTTGAACCAGGCCTTGATCCAGCCGTGCTCCTCGCGGTAGTCCCAGGGGAGCTGGCTCGTCTCCGCGCGGGCCACGCAGGCGGGGCAGAGGGGATCCCCCGTGGGGGACTCGCTGAGGCACTCCTCGCACGCGAAGGTGCCGCAGCGCATGCACGTCGTCACGGCCTGGCGATCGGGGTGGATCGCGCAGGCGGCCTGGATCGCTCCTTCCAGCCCGGACATTTCCTACACTCCTGTCTTTGGACAGAGGTCATTCAGCGGGCAGGCGTCACACTTCGGCTTGCGCGCCGTGCAGGTGTAGCGCCCGTGGAGCACAGTGGCCGGACCGAAGAAGGTCCACTGATCCTGGGGGACGAGCCGCATCAGCTCCTGCTCGATCTCCTCGGGCTTCTCGCGCTTCGTGAGCCCCATGCGCTGGCTGACGCGCGCCACGTGGGTGTCGACGATGATGCCCGAGGGGAGGTTGAAGGCGGTGTTGAGGACGACGTTGGCCGTCTTCCGGGCCACGCCGGGCAGCGTCACCAGCTCGTCGACGGTGCGGGGGACCTCGCCGCGGAAGCTCTCGAGCAGCCCCCGGCTCATGCCCTGGACCGACTTCGCCTTCTGCTTGTAGAAGCCCGTGGGCTTCAGGTCCTCCTCGAGCGCGGCGGTGTGGGCCTCGGCGAAGGCGCGGGGGCCCTGGTACTTCTGGAAGAGGGTGGCGGTCACCCGGTTGACGCGCTCGTCCGTGCACTGGGCTGCGAGGATGGTGGCCACGAGCAGCTCGAAGGGCGTGGACCAGTGGAGCTCGTAGCGCGCATCCGGGTGCGCCTGGCGCAAGCGGGCGAGGAGGGCGGGGACCATCTTCTGAGCGGGAGGCATGGAGTGCTCCCGGCAGGGTAGACCAATGGGGCGGAGGAATCGATCAGGGATCGCTCCTCCCGCGCATGCTCACACCCCGGTCGCCGCGCCCGGCTCCTCGGTGGAGGTGCGGCGCATGGGCTGAGCCTTGCCATAGGTCAGCGAGCGCCACACCCACTCGACGGGGCCGAAGCGGAAGCGCGACAGCCACAGGTGGCTCACGCCGATCTGGAGGACGAAGATACCAATGGGGAGGGCCACGATCGCCTTGGGCCCGAGCGTGCCGATGAGCCCCAGCCCATACCCGTAGAAGATGAAGAGGCTGATCACCGTCTGCGACAGGTAGTTCGTCAGGGCCATGCGGCCCACCGGGGCGAGCACCGAGAGCACCCGCTGCCAGGTGGAGCGCTGGAAGAGGAGGGTGAAGCCCGTCAGGTAGAACGCCGCGAGCCCCACCTCGCCGAGCTGCCGCACTGGCCACATGGCGAACGGGAGCCACGGGAAGTCGTCGAGCTTCAGCACCTTGTAGAAGGAGAGCATCTGCATTGCGGCACTGGCGCCGGTTGCGATGACTCCCACGCCCAGGCCCCAGAGGAGCACCTTGCGCAGGAGCGGCAGATGCTGGGTAGGCTCGTGGAAGATCCTGTTTCGGCCCGCCACCAGTCCCAGGAGGAACCGGCCGAAGATGGCCAGCATGGAGGGGATCAGCGGCCTGATGAACTCCTGGAGATACCAGGTGGCGTTGGCTCGGATGACGTCGAGGTAGATGCCGCTCTTGAAGGCCACGAGGAGCTGGGCCCTGAGGGCCTCGGAGTTCTCCCGGGCCGTCTTGGCGGCTTCCGCCATGTTTCCGGACGGGCCTAGGAGCTCAGGGAGCCGGAGGAGGACCATGCCGGCGATCGGCGCAACGAGGATGAGTGCGGCGGCCCAGATGAGCAGGGTCTTGTCCAGGCGGTTGCGGAACAGGAGCAGCCCGAAGCCCAGCAGCGCATAGGTGGTGAGGATGTCTCCGAACCAGAGCAGGAAGAGGTGCGAGAGGCCGATGAGCAGGAGCACTCCCAGCCTGCGGGCGTAGAGCGGGACGATGGAGGCACCGCGCTGCTCGGCCCGCCCCATCTGGACGGCGAAGCCCAGCCCGAAGAGGAACGAGAAGAGGGTGATGAACTTCCCGAACACCAGGAACCCCGTCGCCCGGATCGTCACGTGGTCCAGAAGGGACGCACTGGCCAGGGTGGCTTCCATCTGGGCTCGAGGCAGCAGGAACCGGCCGCTGAACCACATATAGGTGTTGGAGATGAAGACGCCGCAGAGCGCGAAGCCGCGCAGCGCGTCAAGGAGGGTCAGGCGCTCGTTGCCATCGACCGGGCGAGCCTCTGCGAGAGGCGTCGGCACAGCGGCAGGGGAGGAGGTCATGTCTCTGGAAGTACGGCGGAACCGCTGCCTGCTTGCTCGTATTCCTGGGGAGCACTCAGGGCAGGCAGAGGAGCTGATAGCGCCGCTCATCGTGGCGCTTCACTTCCTCCAGATCGACCCGGCAGCTGCGCTCCACGCTGTCGAACGGGGAGACGCGCTGGAGCACCCGGCGCAGCCGACCCTGGCGGGCCTTGAAGTCATCAGGCGATACGTAGGCGCGGATGTTCCGGTAGACGCCCTCGAGGATCTCGCAGACCCGGCGCGGGTTGCCGTTGTAGTACTCGCCGCGGCCGTGGACCTCGACATAGAGGATGGGCTTGTCGGGCCGGGACAGCGTCGCGGTCATCCCGCTGAGCACGTCGACCTCGAAGCCCTCCACGTCGATCTTCACGAAGTCCACGCGGGGGAGGTGTCGCTGCTCGATGAACAGGTCCAGCGGGGTGACGGGGACGGGGATGCCGGAGGCGCCTTCCGGGGCGACGAAGCCGTTGAGCCCCGGAGTGAAGGTCACCGTGCCTTCCTTCGCGCCCACCGCCAGCTGGAGGGCGTGGCAGTTGGAGAGGTGGTTGCGGTGGAGGTTGGCCTGGAGCTCGGCGAAGTTCGTCGGCTCGGGCTCGAAGCAGTAGAGCTGGCCCGAGTCGCCGATGCGGCGGCGCAGGTACATGGCCAGGTAGCCGATGTTGGCTCCGACGTCGAAGACGACCATGCCAGGGCGCAGGTGTGGCTCGATGAGCTCCAGGTCCGCCAGGAAGCGCTCGCCCTGGAGGTAGAGCAGCATGTGCGTGGTGCTGCGCTGGGCCTGGAGGGCGAAGTCGTAGCCGAACAGCGGGCGGTGGACCTCGAGAGGCTGAGCCCCGTTCAGCCCCAGCAGCAGGCGCGCGGTGCGGAGCTGACTGAAGGGAAAGAAGCTGTGGGCGAGGCGCGCGGCCCGGAGCGCTGGCTTGAGCGGGAGCATGTGGGGACCCGCGGGGTTCTAGAGCAGCCTGGGAGTCCGGGCAAGGCGATGGAAGAGGAAGAGGGTGCCCCCATGGCCAGAGGGGCATCCAAGCGCATGATTCTCATGGTGGAAGCCCTGGGACCGTGGGCTCCGGCGGTGTGCCGGTATGCGCCCTGTATCCACTTCCGGTCCACTCACGATAGATGTTCGCATCCCCGGTATTGGGAACCGCGCGATCAAGTTCACTCCATGAACATCAACGACGCTCTGGAGGACGCCCGAAAGAGATGGGTCGAGACCTGCGCGAGCAGTGACGTCGGCCTGTGGTGGATCGCAGACGATGTTTGCCAGCTCAGCCCGGGAGTGTCTGAGAATGAGATCCGTCTTGAGACCCT
>NZ_DASPHO010000306.1:0-28755 GCF_035629615.1 Hyalangium sp.
TACGCGGCGGCGTGGACGGGAGACAACTCGAGCCACTGGGAGCACCTGGAGCTGTCCATGCCGATGCTCATGGGGCTGGGGCTGTCGGGGGTGGCGTTCACGGGCGTGGACATCCCGGGCTTCATCGGCCGGCCGAGCGCGGAGCTGTTCTCGCGGTGGACTCAGCTGGGCACGTTCTATCCACTGATGCGCAACCACGCGGCGAAGCCGATGCCGTTCCAGGAGCCGTGGCGCTTCGGGGAGAAGCACCTGGAGCTGGCGAAAGCGGCGATGGAGCGGCGGTACCGGCTGCTGCCCACGCTGTACTCGCTGATGCAGGAGGCTGCCGAGAACGGCCTGCCTGTGCTCCGGCCGCTGCTGATGCTGGATCCGGCGGATCAGGAGGCGCTGCGGGCGTTCGATCAGTTCCTCTTCGGGAGGGATCTGCTGGTGGCTCCCATCACGAAGCCGGGCCACACGAAGCGGCTGGTGTACCTGCCGAAGGGCGAGTGGCTGGAGTGGCCCAACCTGGAGAGGGCGCTCACGGTGAAGGAGGGAGGCCAGCACATCATCGCGGACGGCCCGCTGGACACGGTGCCCATCTGGCTGCGAGCGGGCGGGGCCATTGCGCTCACGAAGCCCGCGCTGCACACGACGACGGCGAACTGGGAGCACCTCGAGTGGCACATCCACTGTGGGCCCGATGTGCGAGCCCGGCTCTACGAGGACGAGGGGGACGGTTACGGAGAGTCCCGCCTCACCCTCATCACAGGAGGCTTCGACCGGGGCCGCTTCACGCTGGAGCGCCGCGTGCAGGGCAACCTGGCCCCCGCGCGGGAGCGGGAGACAATGTACCTCTATGGCCTCAAGGGCGTGCGCTCCGTCACGGGAGCCTTGGAGCTGGGTTCCTGGAAGGACGGTGTCCTCGAGGTGCCCATGAGCGCGAGCTGGGACCGGCTGGTGGTGAACGTCTGAGCGGAGCAGCTCGACGGCAGGCTCAGCGAGCCACAGCCACGGGAGGGGGGGCCGCCGTCAGGGCCTCTGTCGCTCCTTGCTCCAGCTGCCTCTTCACGGGAATGAAGGTCATGGCCCGCTCGGCCAGCGCGGTGATGGTCAGGGACGGATTGACGCCGGGGTTCGCCGAGACCGCTGAGCCGTCGATGGCATACAGGCCCTCGTAGCCGTACATGCGGTGCTGGGAGTCGATGACACCCGACTCCGGCGAGTCCCCCATGCAGCACCCACCGAGGATGTGCGCCGTCGTGGGGATGCCCAGCACCGTCTCGTTGACCAGGCTCATCGGCATCCCGCCCACCTTCTCTGCCACCCGCTGGGCCAGCTCGGCGGCCTCAGGGATGTTGGCCGTGGGCGCAGGGCCCGCCTTCAGCGCCGTGGTCAGCCCCTTGCGCAGCGCCGTCATCAACCCGCGCCCGCGCTTCATGCTGAGGTAGCCGTCCAGCGTGCGCATGTAGAGGAGGATGATGCTCTGCTTCGAGTAGTCGCGCGCGGCCAGCACCCGCAGCATCTTGAGCGGACTGCGCAGCATCACCCCGATGAGCCGCGCCAGCCGCGTCACCGGGCCCTGGCCCGTGACGTACGGCGCCGAGAGCAACCGGAAGAACCCCGAGCCTGCCGAGTAACGCACGGGCTCCAGGTGCGAGTGCTCGTCCGTGTGCAGGATGGAGCCAATCGCGATGCCCTTGGACAGATCCTTGTCCCGCCGAGGCGTCACGATTCCGATGAGCGCCTCCGAGTTCGTCCGGACGAAGTCGCCCAGCCGCTCCGAGAGCCGCGGCAGCCCATCCGGGCTCGCCTTCAGCTTCAGCAGCAGATCCATCGTCCCCAGCACCCCGCCCGCGAAGATGACGTTGCGCGCGGTGAAGCGCCGCTTGCGCCGGAAGAAGACCGAAGTCCCCTCGAGCGCCTCCACCTCGTAGCCGCCGTCCGGCAGCGGGCGCACCCAGGTGGCCTCCGTGTCCGCATGGATCGTCAGCCCGCGCTTCTCCGCGAGGTAGAGGTAGTTCTTGTCCAGCGTGTTCTTCGAGCCGAACCGGCACCCCAGCATGCAGCCGCCGCACGAGGTGCAGCCCGTCCGCGGTGGGCCCTCACCGTTGAAGTACGGATCCGGCACGGTGACGCCCGGCTGGCCGAAGTAGATGGCCACGGAGGTGGGCTGGAAGTCCGTGCGCCCCATCTCCTTTCCCACCTCCTGGATGAGCTGGTCCGGGTAGGTGCGCAGCGGGTTGACCGTTGCCCCGAGCATCTGCCGCGCCTGCTCGTAGTGCGGCGCCAGCTCCTTCTTCCAGTCCGCCAGCTGGCCCCACTGGCCGCCGTGGAAGAAGTGGTCCTTCGGGATGGGCAGCGTGTTGGCGTAGACGAGCGAGCCGCCCCCCACCCCCACCCCAGAGAGGACGGTGACGTGGCGGAAGAAGGTCATCTTGAAGAGCCCGCGCCACCCGAGCTGCGGCATCCACAACCACCGCTTCAGGTTCCAGTTCGTCTTCGGGAAGTCCTTGGCCTCGAGGCGGCGGCCCTTCTCGAGCATCACCACCCGGTAGCCCTTCTCCGTCAGCCGCAGCGCGCTCACGCTGCCGCCGAACCCCGAGCCGATGATGAGCCAGTCACAGTCCATCGAGTCCTCGCCCCTGAAGCCAGGATTCACCCATTATGTTCGTAACACCCGAAGGTTGGCCCCTGCATGAACCACCGGGGGCCTGCCCAGCACCTGGAGGGCCGCTCGCCTGGAGGCGTCAGTCCTTGAGCTCGATCCACACCGGCGCGTGGTCCGAGGGCTGCTTGCCCTTGCGCTCCTCGCGATCGACCTCCGCCTTGACCAGACGCTCCACCACTGGAGCGGTGGCGTAGATGTGATCGATGCGCAGGCCCTGGTTCTTCGGGAACCCCAGCATCCGGTAGTCCCACCAGCTGAACTTCTGCTCGCTCGGGTGCAGCTTGCGGAACGTGTCCGTCAGGCCGAAAGCGCCCAGCCGCTGCAGCGCATCCCGCTCCTTCAGCGTGAACAGCGTCTGCCCCTCCCACAGCTTCGGATCCCACACGTCGATGTCCTCGGGAGCCACGTTCCAGTCGCCGCACAGCACCATCGGCTCGTCCGGCTTGTGCCGAGCGTCCAGGTAGCGCCGCAGCCGCGAGTACCACTCCAGCTTGTACACGTACGCCGGTGAGTCCACCGTCTGCCCGTTGGGCGCGTACACGCTCACCACGCGCACCCCGTTTACCGTCGCCGCGATCACCCGCGCCTGGGGATCCTCCACCTCATCGGCGATCCCCTGCACCACGTCCTTCGGCTCTGTCTTGGCGAGGATCGCGACGCCGTTGTACGTCTTCTGCCCGTACAAGGCCGCGTGGTAGCCCGCCTCGCGCACAGCCTCCGTGGGGAAGTCCTTCTCCACGCACTTGAGCTCCTGCAGGCAGAGCGCGTCCGGCTGGTGGTTCTTCAGCCAGTTCAGCAGCCGCTCCTGACGGGCTCGCACCGAGTTCACGTTCCAGGTGGCGATCTTCATCGCGAGGGACCGTTGCACGACACCCGCGCCCCTTCCACGGTTTTCCCAGCGTCCCGTGGCCCAGCGGCCACACTTCTCCCTGCTTTCGAGGGAATTCCCCCTGGCACGGCCGTCGCAATGAGAGGCCGCAGGAGAATGCCATGAAGAGCTCCCTTCCCCCCCGCGCCCTGAAGTCCCACCGGCTCCAGTCCCTCGTGCCCTGGCTTGTCGCCCTCGCCGCGGCAGTGCACCCGGGGATTCAGGTCTCGCGCCCCTCAGAGCCCACCTCGTCCGACATGCCTGCCGCAGCGGGTGCCACGGGCCTGGCTGTCTCCTCCCAGCCTCTCGCGTCTGTTCGCCTGGACTCCCGCCGTGTTCCCGCTTCCACCGAGGAGGCTGCGCCTCCCGAGGTGTCCACCGGCACGCTGGCCCTCTCCCATGAGCACTTGAACCGTGTGAACCACCTAGCTCGCGCCCGGACGCTGCGTGAGCTGGGCGATCTGTCGGGGGCCCTCACTGAGTGCCGCCGGGCCCTCTACGACGTCCCCGAGGACGCGGAGGCCCTGCGCGTCATCGCCCGCCTGGGCCCGCTCACCGGGCAGACGGAGCTCGCCGTGCTCGCCCTGGAGCAGCTGGGCCACCTGAGTCCCGAGGATGCCTCCCCGCTTGTCCAGCAGGCACGCCTCCTCCTCTCCCTGGGCCACCCCGCCGAGGCCATCCGCGTGGCAGAGGAGTCCCTCGCGCGCGATCGCGAGGATCCCGAGGCCTACCAGGTCCTCGGCCGTGCGCAGCTGGCCGCAGGCAACCTCTCCGAGGCCATCCTCCGCTTCCAGCAGGCCGTCCACCTGGCTCCCGAGCACGGCCACGCGCTCAACAACCTCGGCCTGGCGTGGCTGCGCGCCAATGAGAATGCCCAGGCCGCCGAGGTGCTGGCCCGCGCCGCCGCCCGGCTGCCTCACGTGGCCTACGTCCACAACAACCTGGGGGTGGCCTACGAGCGGCTCGGCCGCACCGAGGAGGCTCAGGGAGCCTACGCTGCCGCCACCCGGCTCTCGCCCCGCTACGTCAAGGCGCACGTCAACGCGAGCCGGATGAACAAGGTGGCCAGCCTCGGCGTCACACCCCCTGCCCTCGGGAGCGGAGCAGTGACCGGTCCGCTACAGGAGGATCCGGGCCTGTGAGGCCCGCGGGCAGGCAGTGGACCTGACGGTTCCCGTTACCCCTCCATCAGTCTAACGTGCGTCCCTCTCATCCGAGCCCCATGAATCCGGCCCGCGCGATGCCCAACCTTCCTGAAGTCCCCTCCACCCCTGAGCCGCCCCCAGCCCCTCCGCCGCCACCGGCGCAGCCTGGGCGTGGTGCGCGCATCTGGAAGTGGACGAAGCGGCTGATCCTCGTGGGCCTCGTGGGCCTGGTGCTCATCCTGGCGGCCGGCGTGGGCGCCTACGTCTACTTCAGCCGGGACTTGCCCTCGGTGGAGGCCCTGCGCAACTACCAGCCCCCCCAGGTGACGAAAGTCACGTGCGCGGACGGCACCGTGTGCGCCGAGTTCTATCTGGAGCGCCGCACGCTGGTTCGGATCGAGGATCTGCCCAAGCACGTGAGGGACTCGTTCCTCGCCGCCGAGGACGCGGACTTCTACAAGCACGAGGGGCTCGACTACGTCGGCATGGTGCGCGCGCTGATCGCCAACGTCACCGCCGGCGGGACCCGGCAGGGCGCCTCGACGATCACGCAGCAGGTGGTGAAGAACCTGCTGCTCACCCCCGAGCGCAGCCTGCCCCGGAAGATCCGCGAGTGGATCCTCACCCCGCGCGTGGAGGAGGCGCTCACCAAGGATCAGATCCTCAACCTCTACATCAACCAGATCTACTACGGGCACCGGCGCTACGGCCTGGAGGAGGCGGCGCTCTACTACTTCGGCAAGCACGCCGAGGACCTGAGCATCGGCGAGGCCGCGGTGCTCGCGGGCACGCCGCAGTCGCCCCACCGCATCAACCCGGAGACGAACATCGTCCGGGCCAAGTCCCGCCAGCGGTATGTGCTGGGGCAGCTGATGCAGCACGGCTTCCTCCCCAAGGAGCAGGTGGAGCCGGAGCTGGAGAAGCCCCTCGTCCTGGCACCCCGGCCGCCGCCCCCGGTGGGCGCGTACTACGCCGAGGAGATCCGCCGCACCCTGATCGAGCGCTACGGCGAGAAGGCGGCGCTCGAGGCCGGCCTGCGCGTGGAGATCGCCATGGAGCCCAAGCTCCAGGCCGTGGCCGAGGAGGCGGTGCGCACCGGCCTGGAGGCGGTGGATCGGCGTCAGGGCTACCGCGGCCCGCTCGGCACCGTGGAGGCCGAGCGCTTCGAGCGCCTCAAGGGGCTCATCGCCCACCGCATCGAGGAGGCGGGCCGGCGGCAGAAGGACGCGGAGTACGTGGCGGATCTGGCGCCGCTGGCCAAGGCGGGCCCTGAGCCAGAGGTGTCCCAGGAGGATGAAGGCGCGGAGGAGCTGCGGCCGGAGCTCGCTCCCGAGGGCGAGGCCCCTCCCTCTCCCGAGGAGGCCCTGGTGCGCTCCGTCCCCCTGCGCCCCCTGAAGGAGGGCCTGCGCCTCACCGGCTTCATCAGCGCGGTGGATGACAAGAAGGGGATCGCCAAGGTGGACCTCGTGGGCCGCACCGCGGAGATCGCGTTCCCCACCGTCAAGTGGGCCCGGCAGAAGGGCAAGGGCTCTCCCTCGAGCATCTCCGACGTCTTCCAAGTCGGCGAGCTGGTGCGCGTGCGCGTCCTCAAGGCGCTGCCTGCCCCGGCCTCCGTGGAGGCCACGCTCGATCAGATCCCGCTGGTGCAGGGCGGCCTGGTGGTCGTCAACCCCGCCAACCGGAACGTGGTGGCCATGGTGGGCGGCTACGACTTCGAGCGCTCCTCCTTCAACCGCGCCACGCAGGCGAAGCGGCAGCCGGGCTCGTCCTTCAAGCCCTTCATCTATGCCGCCGCGCTGGGCAGCGGACGCTTCACGCCGCTGAGCACGGTGAACGACGCGCCCGAGGCCATTCGCGACCCGTACACCGGCAAGCAGTGGAAGCCGAAGAACTACGATGGCAGGTTCGATGGGCCCATGACGCTGCGCCAGGCCCTCACCAAGTCCAAGAACACCGTCTCCGTGCGGCTCATCGAGGCCATCACCCCGGCCACCGCCATCGACTACGCGCGCCGCGCGGGCATCCACTCGGCGCTGCCGGAGAACCTCACGCTGGCGCTCGGCACGGGCGAGGTGACGCTGCTGGAGGCCGTCAACGCCTATGCCACGCTCCAGGCCAATGGCCGCTACTCGGATCCGCTGCTGGTGCTGCGCGTCCGGAATGTCGAGGGCAAGGTGCTGGAGGAGCACGCGCCCGCCTTCGAGGAGACGCTGCCCCCCGCGGTGGCCTACCTCACCACCACCCTCATGCGCAGCGTGGTGGAGGAGGGCACGGCCACCGCGGTGCGCGAGCTGAACCGCCCCGCCGCCGGCAAGACGGGCACCACCAACGAGTCCAGGGACACCTGGTTCTCCGGCTTCACGATGGACTGGGTCGCCACCGCCTGGGTGGGCTTCGATAACAACTCGCCCCTGGGCAGCACGGAGACGGGTGGCCGCGCCGCCCTGCCCATCTGGCTGGACTTCATGCGCGCGGCGCACCAAGGCCTGCCCCCGCGCGAGTTCGAGGTGCCGCCCGGCGTCGTCCAGGTGCGCATCGATCCGGCCACCGGCCTGCTCGCCGGCAACTCCATGCCCGGCCGGCTCGAGCCCTTCCTCGAAGGCACCGCCCCCACCGCCGAGGCGCCCCCCATGGGCCAGGTGGACACGAGCACCTTCTTCCTCGAGGACGGCAAGCGGAGGTAACGGTGCGACGAGCTCTCGCCACGCTCCTGCTGTCCACGCTCGCGATCGCCGCCGAGCCGCCCCCCCGTGCTCCGGCCTCCATGGCGCCCGCCTCCCCGGTCTCCGCCACACCGGCCGGGCCCCCTTCTGTCGAGCGGCTGGTTCAGCTCGTCTCGGAGGACGTGCGCGCCCTCAAGCCGGAGCCTCCCGTCGCCTTGCACCTGAGCGGCCCCTCTCCCGAGCTGGCGCGCGCCGTGGGGACGCTGCTGGCCTCGCGGCTCGCCGCCGCGGAGCTGGGCCCCGTGGTGCTGGAGGCTCCTTCGCCGGAGGCAGCGGAGAACCTCTCCCGAGAGCGGGGGACACGCTCCCTCGTCCGCCTGACGATCTCCGTCCAGGGTGGAGAGCTGAGCGCCCGGGGCGATCTGCTGGGGACGTGGGTGAACTTCTGGGCTGGGCGCACCCCGAGCCGCCCCGCAGTGCCTGCCTCAGCCCTCGTCCGAGCCGTGGAGGCAGATGCCGGGGCGCTCGCCCTCGCCGCCCTCTCCCCGCTGACGGCCTCCTCACCTTCGATGACCGTGATGACCGGGCCGCGCCCGGTGCGCCTGATGGGCGCGACGCTGGTCCGGCTCGAGCAGGTCCCTGCCGCTCTCGCCGCGGGGGATCTCGACGGAGATGGCAAGGATGAGGTGGCCGTGCTCACCGAGCGCGCCGTGTCTGTCTTCGGCGCCGATGGACGCCTCCTCGCTCGGAGGGAGATTGAGAACCTCCCGCTGAGCCCCGCGCCTCCCCGCGAGCCCTTCGGCGTCATCGCCGTCATTCCCCAGCCCGCGAGGATTGCAGCCTGGTCCGCCCGCTATGCCCACGGCGAGGTGCTCGTGTTCGACGCGGCCAAGGGCTCCCTGCGCCCCATTGGCCCGCTGGACACGGCCCCACTGGGCACCGCAGAGCGCGGGATGTTCACCTCCGGCCAGACGACATTCACGCCCGAGGTCCGAGTCGGTGAGGGCCGGATCCTCACCACCCCGGCGCCCTTCACCACCGCGAGCATCGTCCCGCCGCGAATGCTCTTCGTCCACCTGGACGGCTCGGCCTCCCTTTACGCGCGCTCCACCACCCCGCCCGTCCGCATCCAGGGGCTCGGGGCCGGCAGCGCGCTCGGAGATCTGGATGGGGACGGGACGCCGGAGCTGATCACCACCACCTCCCAGCTCTTCCCAGCGCCGGATGTGGTGCGCGTCTACGCGCTCGCCGGAGACGATCCCACCACCCATGGCGTGCTCTGGCAGAGCGCGCTGCCTCCAGGCCGAGCCCTGCAGGTGGTGACGGCCGATCTGGACAAGGACAACTTCCGTGAGGTGCTGGTGGGACTCTGGCACTCGGACGGCACCGGTGAAGTCTTCCTCATGCGCCAGGGTGCGCCATGATGCTCCGCCACGCTCTCGCCTGCCTCGCTCTGCTCTGCGTCACCCCTGCGCTCGCGGCCGGACGCATTCCCTACGGCGGGGAGCTGCGGCTGGCTCACACCGGCTCCGCCGAGCCGATCGGAGATCCCACGATCGCCGACTCCCCGGTGGAGGCCACGCTCTTCAGCTTCCTGTCCCGCCCCGTCTGCCGGCTCGATTCGAGCGGCGCACCTCGCATCGCCATTGCCCGCGAGGTGTCCCGGCCCATGGCTCAGTCGGTGCGCATCACCCTGCCCTCACTCTCGCTGGCCAACACCCTGTCTCGTGCGTGGATGCGGATGACTGGCACGGAGGCCCCCACGCCCTACCGCGCGCTCCTCTTCCCCGTCCTGGGAGAGGCCCGGCAGCTGTCCGCCAACGGCTCCATCGTGGAGCTGCCCCTCTCGTTCCCCTGGCCGGACATGGAGCGCTCGCTGTGCCACCCCGCGCTCGCCCTGCCGCTCACCACCGTGGCCCCCTCGCTGGGCCCGTTCTCCGCCACGGCCGCCAAGGGCCTCTTCGAGGCTCGGCTCGGCTACCTCGAGGGCCGGCCCTACCTGGATCGCATCCTGCTCACCCCGACGGATGAGCGCGGGCTGGCGCGGATGTGGGCCGCGCGACAGGTGCACCTGGAGCTGGGCGTGCTGCCGGAGGCGGGCGTCCTCACGGGCCCGGCCCTCTACGCCACCTATCTCACCTTCTCGCCGCGCCGGGTGCCGGCGGACTTCCGACAGGCCTTCGAGAGCGCCATCGATCGAGAGGATCTCACCCGCCTCTTCGTGCGCGCGCCGGCCGTGCCCATGCCGCACCTGCTCCCGCCCGCGCTGCTGTCCCAGGCCCCTCGGCCCCGGCCAGCCGCACCGCCTGGCGGCGGCACGAAGGCGGTGACGCTGCTCTATGACGTCGACAGCGAGGACCACCGCGCTGTCGCCGAGCGCATCCAGGTGAAGCTCCACGACCGCGGCTATAAAGTCGCCCTGGAGCCGCTGCGCCGCTCTCTGCTCCGCACCCGCTGGGCCAAGGGCGACTTTGATCTGATGCTCCAGTCCTTGCTGCTGCCGCCCGTGCCTGGCCCGGCGCTGGCCGTGGTGCTGGACGCAGCCGGGCGCAAGGATCTGCTCGGCGTGGAGCTGCCCCTCATTGGCGCCGTGGCAGATCCGACCGCGCGAGATGCCCGGGCCCGCGAGCGGGCGGTGGCGGTCGGCCCCACGGTACCGATCCTGCCCCTCTATGCCCAGGGCCTGGGCGTGCGCGCGGCTCCGGAGCTGGGCGGGCTCGTGCTGGACGCGCAGGGGCTGCCGGTGCTCGACGGCGTGTATTTCATGCCCGCCGAGTCCGCGCAGGCCGGAACCCCGCGGTGAGGAGACGGCCATGCGATTGAGGACCCGGCTCGCGCTCACCTTCGCCCTGCTGGCGCTGGTGCCGCTGGCGGTGGTGGTCCCCCTCACCCTCAACCGCCTGCGCGCCACCCTCTCTCGCGAGCTCGACACCCGGATGGAGGGCGCCACCACCTCCGCGCAGGAGGCGCTGGAGCGCTCCGCCGAGCGTGCCCGGCGCGCGGTGGAGGAGCTGGTGGAGAGCACCACGATGGAGGACCTGGCCCGCGAGGCCCGAGAGCGTCCTACCCGCGCCATCCAGGCCGACACCGCCGAGGGGTTGATGAAGAGCCGAGGCCTCACGGTGCTCAGCCTCTTCGACAACCAGGGCACCACGCTGTCCTCCGGCCACCTGCCGGCCCGGCGCGGGGATCCGGATCCCGCGCTCTTCGCCGTCACGAAGCAGGGCTCCCCCAAGCCCGTCCCGGTACGGGTGAGCGTGCGGAGCGACGAGGGGCTCCGGGACGTGCCCGCACTCGTCACGGCGCGCCCGGTGGACTACGGAGATCTGCGGCTGTGGGCGGTAGGCGGGGTGCTCCTGAACGAGGAGCTCGCCCAGCACCTGGCGCGGATCACCCAGGCGGAGATCTCCCTGCGCTCCGGGGACGCAGTCATCGCCCGGGCTGGGAGCGCCGCGCCGCCCACGGTGGAGCGGATCCTCCCGCTGCAGGACGCCGCCGAGGTGCGGCTCGTCTTCAGCCGCGCGGCGCTCCTGGAGGCCGAGCAGGGAGTGACGGTCGCCTTCCTCCTGCTGGCCGCCCTGGGCCTGGGCTTCGCGGTGCTCCTGGGGCTGGTGGTCTCTCGCCGCATCACCCGGCCGGTGGAGGCGCTCACCGAGGGCGCTCGGCGCGTGGCCGAGGGCGCTCGCGAGGTGCAGGTGACGGCGCAGGCCACCGGCGAGGTGGGCGAGCTGGTGCGCGCCTTCAACCACATGACGTCCGAGCTGCACTCCACCACCGAGCGGCTGGTGGCCAGCGAGCGCATCGCCGCGTGGCAGGAGGTGGCGCGGCGGCTCGCTCATGAGATCAAGAACCCCCTCACCCCCATCCAGATGTCGCTGGAGACGCTGCTGGCGGCGCAGAGCGCGCAGGACGCGCGCTTCCCCGCCCTGTTCCGCGACAGCGCTGCGGTGGTGCTAGAGGAGGTGGATCGGCTGCGGCGGATCGTCGACGAGTTCAGCCGCTTCGCCCGGCTGCCGAAGCCGCAGCTCTCCTCCGTGGATCTGGGAGAGCTGGCGCAGAGCGTGCTGTCCCTCTACGCCACGCCGCCGCAGGGCATCACCCTGCTGCCCACGCTGCAGACGGGCGTGATGGCGCGCGCGGATCGCGATCAGCTCACCCAGGTGCTCGTCAACCTGGTGAAGAACGCGGAGGAGGCGCTGAAGGACAAGGGCGGCCAGGTGCGCGTGCGAGTGAAGGGCACGGAGACGGATGCCATCGTGGAGGTAGAGGACACCGGCCCGGGCATCCCGCCCGAGCACCGGGCCCGCATCTTCGAGCCCTACTTCACCACCAAGGAGGGCGGCACGGGGCTGGGCCTGGCCATCGCCGCCCGGATCCTCCAGGAGCACGGCGGCAAGCTGGAGGTAGGGGGCGAGCCGGGCCAGGGCGCGCGCTTCAGCGTGGTGCTGCCGCGCGCCCTCTGACTCCGCCGACTCAGTCCTTGACGGGCGTGGCCTTGAGGGCAGCCTTACCCTCCTTCACGTACACCTGGAACTTCACCGTCCGGCAGGCGTACTTCTGCACGAGCTGCTCCTTGTTCTTGCGGAGCTTCTGCACGAACTTGTCGTAGGTGAGGCCGTCAGAGGGCTCGCTGCACCGCTCGCGGGTGAGGACAAACTCGCGGAAGACCTCCTGGAAGTGGAAGTCCTCCTCCGAGAAGGCATCACCGGTGTTGCCCAGGTACTGCTGGTAGGCCGCGCCCGGCAGCGGGACGGCCTGCGCGCCCGGCTCATTCCACGGGACGGGAGCCACGGAGGGAGCCGACGGGGGCGGTGCGGCGGCGAACTGCGCCGGAAGGGGCATCTCCTGGGTGGACGGGCGCGCAGCGGCCTGGAGCAGCTCGCGCGGGATGGCAGCCACGCGCGTGGTCTCCGGGCTGTCGTCCATGGCCGCCGCAGCCGCATAGGGATCCGCCGCCTGCTGGAGCGAGTACGCCGCGGTGGGGAGCTCCTCGAAGTGGAAGGCCCCGGCCCGAGGCATGGCAGCTCCCAGCTCGGCACCGGCCTGAGGAGGCATTTGATGCCCGGACTCGAAGGGCGTCGGGGCGAAGCCCTGGGGCTGCGAGCCGTAGGGCTGCGCCTCGTACGGCTGAGGCTGCGGCTCCGGGGCCGGAGGGAACGCGAAAGGCGCCGAAGGAAGGGGAGGAGCTCCCTGGGCGGCGGGCGCGTCATGGACGGAGGGCGGCGGACCGAACGGGAACTCGCCCGTGGGCGGCCGGGCCGCCGCGGCCACGGGCGAGGCGGCGGTCATCTCGAGCCCCGGGTGGGTGGCGGGCGGAGGCACGGCTGCGGGCCGCGGGGCCTGCTGCGCGTGCATGGCCGCCATCGCGCTACCGAGTCCGAGCGTATCCCCACCCGACTCGGAGGCCACCTCGCGCGCGCTCTTGCCGGAGCCCATCAGCACCGTCCACAGCAGACTCACGACGAGCAGCGCTCCGAGGCCGAAGATCGCGTTGCGCTGATAGTCCGCGAGCGTGACCATCAGCTTCGTGTTGGCCAGGGACAGCACCTGGTAGGCAGTGCCCTCCAGCGCACGGCGGCTCCCCACCACGAGGGGCGCCTGGCCACCCAGGAAGTCCTTGCTGGAGGTGAGCAGCGGGAGCTTCAACGGGCCCAGGGCATGGACCTGCCCGCTGTGCACGACAGAGGCCGGCTGCCCCTCCTTGAGCGTGCTCAGCGCCTTCTCGAGGTGCACCTTCTCACCGCCCCCTCCAGCCACCAGCACGTCCTCCTTCACCAACCCGAGCGCGGCCGCCCCCGAGGCCCTGGCCGCATCCTCCAGGGCGCCCTCGGGCAGCAGCGGCACGCCCACGACGAGCGTCGCGGCGAGCTGCGTCTCCAGCTTCTCCGCACCCGGGATGCGCACGAAGCGCCACACCAGCGGCACGGCGGCAAAGGCATGCGGGATGCCAAAGGCCTCCACCACCGAGGGAGCGTCGGCCTGAGCCAGCGCCTTCACGTCCAGCACGGCCGCGTCCGCGGAGGGCTCGCCGCCGGCGCGCACGTGCATGGCGCCCCCCGGCGTCACCACCCCGAGCACCACGCCCGGCAGGTCCTTGGGCAGCGCGGCCTCTGCGGCCGCGCGCACGGGAGCGAAGCGCTCGGCGGTGGGCGCCTCCGGAGTGCTCAAGTCCTGCGCCGCGCTGGCCAGCTCGGAGCTCGCCGCCAGCTTCAGCGCCAGCGCCCGGGCGATGCCACGGCGCGCCTCGAGGTTGCGAACCACCTCGGCGGTGCCAGCGGAGGCCTGTGCCTGGGCATCCTCGGTCGCCCGGGTCCTCATGGGACCCGACAGCACAGCGAGGTGAGCCAGGCCCAGCCCGAGGGCCAGGAGTGCGAAAATGAGGAACTTGACGCGAACCATCGCCGTCCTTTAGCCCGGTAGGTGAGGCTCCGCTTATAGCGTTCACCGCTCCAGGCCAGCAAGAATCGGCGATGGATCACAGTCAGGGCTCGGGCCCCCGGCCAGCGGCCTGGAAACCCGAGCCCCCGTCCACTCGCTCCCTCAATAGGTGGGCACGTTGCTCGCGACGTCCTGGGGCAGCCCCTGGTTCGTCACGTCCCGCCGCTTCTCCAGCGACCGCTTCAGGGCGTTCTCCAGCCGATCCCGGGCCGCATCCACGGCCTGGTGCAGCGTCTCGGAAGTCTCCGTGACGTGGATGGCCGCCAGCCCCGGCATCCTCACGGTGACGCGGCACTCCTTGTCCACACCGCCCTTGGGTCCGTTGATGTCCACGAGCGAGACGTCGATCTCCGACGCCTCTTGGTCGTCGCACAGCCGCTCGATGTGGTCCACCAGGTGCTCCTGCACATACGCCTTCAGCCCGTCCGTGAGAGACAGGTGCACGCCCCGCATCAACACCTTCATGGCATCACCTCCGCCCCTCAAGATGGGCAGCCTCCTCCCGGCTGGTGAGGGGGACATTCCCTGCTCCCTCGCTTGCCCTCCTGCCCGGCTGGGAGGCGCTGCTGGGACACGGACGTTTTGCGCGAACACATGGGTTGCTCAGGCGCATGGGCACTGGGACTGACCGCATCAAGGTGTTGCTGGTCGAGGACGATGGCGACAGCCGGGAGCTGCTGGCGGAGATCCTGGAGGTCGACTTCGAGGTACGGACGGCGGGCGATGGACTGGCCGGGCTGGCAGCCTTCGAGGAGGAGCACCCGGACGTCATCGTCACGGACGAGTCACTGCCGGGGCTGTGCGGCACGGCGCTGGCCCAGCGGGTGAAGGCGCTGCACCCGGGGGCCCGCGTCATCCTCGTCTCGGGCTACGCGCAGGTGGAAGGTGCTGAACACTGCGATGTGGTGCTGCGAAAGCCCATCGACGTGGATCGGCTCTCCGCAGCCGTCGAAAGTCTCGGAGAGTCCGCGCGCCACTGATCTGCCCGTGCTAATTTCGGGGGCAAGCCCCAGTATGTCGGGGAGGGAGGGTGCGATGAAATACTGCGTCGAGTGCGGCTCGGAGTACCAGGACCACGTGACCCAGTGTGCGGACTGCTCTGAGATCCAGCTGGTGGACGCAGCGGAGATGCGGCGGCGAGGACTGCCCCTGCCGCACGAGCGTGACACCCGTGAGTTCATCCGCGTGGGCACCGCCGAGGACCCTCTCACCGCGGAGGAGTTCGTCCGGCTGTTGGAAGCCGAACACATCCCCGTCTTCTCGCGGGCGCGCCGTGCGGGCACCGTGGACGTGCTGACCACGGGCAACCCGCACCCCTGGTGGGAGATCCTCGTGCCCGAGGAGTTCACCCAGAAGGCCTCCGAGCTGATCGCCCAGTCGAAGGCGAAGATGGACGCGAGCGCGGACGAGAATGCCCAGGCCGCCGAGGACGAGGAGCTCGAGAACGAGCAGGCCAGCGCGCCCGGCACGGCGAGCTGAGCTGCGGGCTTCAGGGGGAGCGGACGACGGCTCCCTCGCCTGCTTCCTGGGGGAGGTGGGCCTCGAAGAGGCTCACGCCCGTCACCTTCCATTTGGTGTAGCGCCCGTTGCGCGCGAGGAATGTCTCCAGATCCTCGTCCACCACACGGCCGTAGCCGTTGCGCGCGGCGTGCCGCAGCCAGGTGCGCTTGCCCTTCTGCAGCACGAAGCCCAGGTGGGTGATGCGGGTGGCCTTGAGCGGCAGGTCATCGCGCACGATGACCATGATGGTGCCCGAGGGGATCTTGCGCGCGTGCGTCATCACCCGCTCCAGGGGGATGACATTCAGCGTGAACGTCCCCAGGGGCTGCCTCTCCTTGGGGAGCTTCAGCTCCAGGGAGGAGCGGGAAGTCCACGTGCGCGCGGTGAGGCTCTTCCGCGCCTGGACAGTGTCCTCTCCGCCGTAGCGCCGCGTCACGTCCTTCAGGAAGCCCTTGCGGATGTTGTTGGGCAGCCACTGGGCCTCCATGAGGTGGTTGCGATCCTCGTACGTGGGGGCGCTCGCGTACCGGATGCGCTCGAGCAGCGAGGGCACCTCGGCGTCCTGGCTCGCCAGGCTGAGCGCCAGCGTCTCCTCCACGAAGGTGAGGCAGTCCACGGCATCCAGCCGGAAGGTCGGATCCGGATCCACCCCGTTGCCCTCGCCCAGGGGTGAGGCCACGTAGGGCGTCCCGAGGAAGCGGGCGCTCACGCGCAGCAGCCGCTGATCCAGCGCGGCCCCTGGCTCCGCGGCCTTCAGGAGCGTGGCGCGCTGCTCGGGCGTCAGGGCCGCCCAGCCCCCGGGGACGGGAGCGGTGGGAGCCTGCGCCAGCAGCAGGGCCACGGCGAGCACACCGGCCACTCCCATCACTTCACCATGCCCGTCTTGCGCAGGATGGCCTTGCGCTCATCGTCCGCCAGCTGCAGCGTCTCCAGCTCCTTCTCGTAGGCGAGCTTCTCGTCGCCCTGGGCCTGGAAGGAGGCCAGCACGAGCCACTTGAGCATCGCCTTCTCCCCTCCCTGGTAGAGGATCCGGGCGGCACCCGCGGCGAGCGACTTGTCCGCGTCCTTGAGCAGCGGAGCGAGCGCGGGCGAGGACTTCTTCGCGGGGACACCCTCGTACAGCTCCAGCCCCTGGCGGCGCACGAAGCGGTCCGTCGAGGCGAGCAGCTTGCCAGCGAAGTCGAAGCCCTCCTGGGAGCCGAGCTTGCACAGCCCCTTGGCCGCTGCGAAGCGGGTGCTCTCCGAGTCGCTCTTGAGGAACTCCTTGAGCGCGGAGGCCTGCTTCGCGTCCCCGGCCGCCCCGGCCGCCACGAGCAGCTCGGCGCGCACCTCCAGCTCCGGCTCCTTCTTGGCCGCGGCGATCAGCAGCTTGCCCATGGTGGGGTTGCGAGAGGCGCCCAGCGCCCGGGCGGCCTCCTTGCGCACCCCGAGGCTCTTGTCCTCCAGCAGCGGCACGAGCACGTTCACCTGGCGGCTGCGCAGCCGCGCCAGGCCTTGCGCGGCATACATCCGCACCGTGCTGTCCCCATCCGCCGCCAGCCTCACCAGCATGGGCTCCGCGGTGCGCGCCTCGAGCCCGGCCATCACGGCGGTGATGTTGCGGCGGAGGCGCTCATCCACCACCTTGCGCAGGGACTGATCGAGCATACTGGCCGCATAGTCGCGCTCGCCGATGTAGCGCAGCCGGGAGATGGTGTTGGGCACCGAGGAGCTGCCCTGGAGCAACTGCCCTACCTGCGCCTCCACCTCCCCACGGCTGCGGAGCCTCTTCTGGGCAGAGGGGGGGATCGCGAGAGCCAGGGGGGCGGCCAGGAGCAAGGCCAGGCCAAGGGAACGAAAGGGCATGCGCACGGTGTCGGACGATGACAAGGCCCCTACCAGCCTGTCAAAACCTTGGCCAGGGCGGCCTGCCCGCTTCTCCTGCATGTTCCCGATTCTTGACCCCCCTGGACGCGATTGATACGACCTGAACATTCGTCTTCCAGCCCCTCACCCCAAGGCCCCTCCATGAAGCAGCTGACGGTACTGGTGGCATTGGCGGGCACCCTCACCGGGTGCGGCCCGCTGCGCTCCACCGCCAACATCCTTGATGCCGAGGTGCAGATCCAGGCGGCACGCACCGCCGAGGCCGAGCAGAAGGCTCCTTACGAGTGGACTGCTGCCAACCTCTACATCCAGAAGGCGCGCGAGGAGGTGGCCTACTCGGACTACCAGGCCGGGGTGAACTTCGCCGTGAAGGCGTCCAAGTTCGCCAACGAGGCCCGTGAGCGGGCCATGGCCTCTGGGGGCACCGAGCCCTCCCCCTCCTCCACCGACAGCCCCCGCCCCTCCCCCTGAAGTGTGAGCGCCCTCCGATGAAGCGATTCCTCGCCACTGCGCTGCTCCTTGCCTGCTCCGCCTGTGTCAGCGGCTCGAAGATCCGCGCTGACTCGGAGGTCATCCAGGCCGACGTGGAGCGCGCCCGCCGCAGCGGTGCCCTGCGCTGTGCCCCCGTCGAGCTGGCCGTTGCCGAGGCCCACCTGGACTTCGCCCGCGGCGAGCTGAGCCAGGGCAGCAGCTTCCGCGCCTCCGAGCACATCCGCACCGCGGATGATGCGATCAAGCGCGCGCTAGCGCTGTCCAAGGACTGCGGCCCCAAGCAGGTGGTGGTGCGCGAGAAGCCCGAGCCGACCCGGCCGCAGGATCCCGTGCAGCCGACGGTGAAGCAGCCCGAGCAGCCTCAGCAGCCCCAGCAGCTGGTGGTGCGCATCGAGGAGACGGACACCGACGGCGACGGCATCCTCGACAAGGACGATCCCTGCCAGGATCAGGCCGAGGACAAGGACAACTTCGAGGACCAGGACGGGTGCCCGGAGCCGGACAACGACAAGGACGGGGTGAACGACACGGGGGACAAGTGCCCGCTCATCCCCGGGATTACGGACAACGGCGGCTGCCCCGAGGAGGCCCCGAAGGATCGGGACAACGACGGCGCTGTCGACAAGCTGGACAAGTGCCCGGATCAGGCCGAGGACCACGACGGCTTCAAGGATGACGACGGCTGCCCGGAGCTGGACAACGACAACGACGGCATCGTCGACGCGGCGGACAAGTGCGCGAACGACGTGGGGCCGATCCAGAACCTGGGCTGCCCGATCGTCGACAAGGACGGGGACGGCACCAACGATCCGCAGGACAAGTGCCCGGACGAGCCGGAGGACAAGGACGGCTTCCAGGACGATGACGGCTGCCCGGATCTGGACAACGACAGCGACGGCATGCCGGACGGCCAGGACAAGTGCCCCACCGAGGCAGGCCCGGCGGAGAACGGCGGCTGCGCGGACAAGGATCTGGACAAGGACGGCATCGTCGACCGGCTGGACAAGTGCCCGGCCGACACGGGCCCCTCTGAGAACGGCGGTTGCCCGGACACGGACAAGGACCGGGATGGCATCCCCGACCGGCTGGACGCGTGCCCCGAGGAGCCGGGCGTCCAGGAGGAGAAGGGCTGCGCCAAGAAGTACAAGATGGTCGTCGTCAAGAAGGACCGGATCGAGATCAAGAAGCAGATCAACTTCGGCACCGGCTCGGCGAAGATCATCGGCAAGGAGAGCTCCGCCATCCTGGCGGACGTGGCGCAGGTGCTGAAGGACACGCCGGCCATCAAGAAGGTGCGCATCGAGGGCCACACGGACTCGGTGGGCAACGACACGGCGAACCTGAAGCTGTCCCAGAAGCGAGCGGACTCGGTGATGGCGCAGCTCATCAAGCTGGGCATCGATCCGGGCCGGCTGGAGGCAGTGGGCTTCGGCGAGTCGAAGCCGATCGCCTCCAACGCCACGAAGAAGGGCCGCGCGGAGAACCGCCGGACCGAGTTCAACATCGTCGGCGACGAGAACCCGGCGACTCCCGCTCCCACGCCGTAAGGGGAGCTCGCGACGGGGTGAGGGCCCTGCGCCCCACCCCGCCCCCGCGGCTCACCCCTCCTTGAGCAGCTCGGCGAGGAGCTCCGTGGCGTAGGCGCCCTTCGACAGCTCGAAGGCCAGCACCAGATCCTCCCCTTCCGGGGAGAGCTCGGGATTGCCGATCCGGACGCGGTAGGGCCTGCGCGTGCCCTCGGTCTCGCCGCCCCCGCGCGTGAAGTCCGACAGCGTCACGCCCTCCTCGGCCAGCAGCGCTGCCTCGGCCTCCGCCACGCCGTGGGCCGAGGGCGTCATCTTCGGGCCGAACATGGGCCCAGCGGGGCTCACCTCGAAAGCTGCCACGCGCGGGCCATCCACCTCTGGCGACTCGCAGACGAAGAGGCCGCCGGTGTCCTCCTTGCGAAGCACGTCCCCCAGCAGCGCCTGATCGAAGGTGCCGGCGTGCAGGCGCGCGGCCAGGGCCCGGTTGAAGAGGCGGGACTGGAAGGCGGAGAGGTACAGCTTGCGCTGGAAACGGTCTGGCCGCTGGGGCAGCCGCTGCCCCAGGATGAGCACCTTGCCCCGATCCGCGTTGTCCCGCTCGCGCCCGAAGCGCTGCTCTCCGAAGTAGTTGGGCAGCCCTCGCGCCACCAGCCGGGAGAAGGACTCTCGCGCCGCGCCCAGGTCCTTCACGCCCCGCAGGCGCAGCCGGAAGCGGTTGCCCTTGAGGTGCCCCGTCCGCAGCTTGTTCCCGTGCCGGCGGGCCCACAGCACGCTCACACCTTCCAGCGTGAAGGCCGGCAGCTTCGGCTCCGCTCGCGCCGGCACGGAGAGGAGCTGGCGGGTGACAGCGTGCCGATCCTTCATGCCCGCCACGCCGATCTCCCCCTCGGGCAGCCCGAGCGCCTGGGCCAGCGCGCGCACCACCTCGCGCGTGTCCCGCCCGCGCTTCTCCACCCAGAGGAAGAGGTGCTCCCCCTCCCCGCTCGGCGCGTAGGCGGGCAGTTCCTCCACCTCGAAGTCCTCGGGGACGTGCTTGAAGGCGCCGCCACAGCCGGGCACCTCCTCAGTGAGCCGGGGCAGCTCCGTCACGGCGTCTCGAGCGTGCCGAGCAGCTCTTTCACGCGCCGGGCGAGATCCTCGTCCGCGCGGGACTCGAGCAGCTCTCCCGCCTGGAAGAGGAGGAAGAACATCACGTCGCTGAGCGCCTGCTTGAAGGAGGCGATCGGCTCGGAGCCGAGGCGCGTGCGGTGGGCCTCGAAGGCCTGGATGAGCTGCGGCTCGGACAGCGTCCCATCGTCCGCGAGCGACAGCCCCTGCAGCACCGGTGAGGACGTCAGCGCCTGGCCGGAGAGCGCCACGTTGGCCGAGGAAATGAACTCGCTGTCCATGCCCTTGCGGGCCACCTCTTCCCGGATCTCCTTGAAGATGAGGTTGAAGACGCGCGCCACCTCGCGGTGATCCACCCGGCTCTGACGGACCGCGGGCGTGGGCCGCGAGGGGGTGGGCGTGGAGATCTTCTCCGTGGAGGGAGTCGCCACGGGGGCGAGCGGCTTCTCGGAGAGCACCGCGAAGCCCCCCTCGAGCAGACGGAAGACGACCTTGGTGATGTCGAACTCGGACAGCTTGGCCGCGTGCCCCAGCTCCACGAGCGTGCGCCGGCCGTCCAGCAGGGCCAGCACCCGATCCTCGTCCGCCTCCAGCTTGCCGTCAGAGGCGCGCTTCTTGCCCACGTAGAGCCGCCCGTGGGGGATGCGCTTCCGGAAGTGCGCCAGCTCGTCGATCTTCCGGATGCTGTCCATCAACAGGCTCTGCGTGGTGAGCTGGATGTTGTGGCCGGACTTGTCGTCCACCGGCTGGTCGATGAGGAAGAAAGAGCCCTCGTGGCACAGCACGATGGCGTGGAAGATCTCGCTCACCTGGTGGGTGACGCACTTGAAGAGATCATGCGCCTGGAGGTAGCCCCGCTCCACCAGGGCGCGGCCCACCTTGGAGGGCGGCTGCCCGCGCAGCACCTCCTCGATCTTGGCCCGATCCACGTAGCCCAGGCGGACGAGCACCTCGCCGAGCCGGTCCGCCGGATCGTCCGAGCTGGCCCCGCGCACCTCTCCCTCCCGCAAGGTGAGGGAGCGCTCGGTGCCAGGCGTGCGCACGCGGACGAGGCCGCTCCAGCGCGACTGGCTGAGGAAGGCGATCAGGTCCGACAGGGGGAAGCCACTGGCATCTCCCGACAGCACCACGCGCGGGGCGGGGATGGTGCCCCCCTGAGCCGGCACGCGCGAGAAGACGAGCAGATCCGGCGCCGTGGACATCAGCATGTACGAGCCCGTGCGGCCCGCCAGTGCTGGCGGACTCTGGCGCTCCTCGGGGACGAGCTGCGAGGACCCGTCGATGCGGAACCGGGGCGGCGTCATCCCTTGGCCATCAGTCGGCGGCCCACGCGTTGTTGTTCGCGCGCCACTCGAGCTCGTCCTCGAGGCTCTGGTTGAGCAGGTCCTGCTCGGGCGGGAGCTGGAAGCGGCGCCCATTGAAGAAGATGGAGGGCGTGCCGGTGATGCCGGCGGCGTTGCCCTGGGCGCGGAGGCCATCCAGCTCCTGCTTGTAGGCGTCGCCCTTGAGCACCTCTGCGAGCTTTGCCCCCGGCAGGCCTACCTTGTCGGCGATGGCGGGCAGCGCCGCGGGCGACAGGTTCGCCTGGTGGGCGAAGAGCGCGTCGTGCATCTCCCAGAACTTGCCCTGGTCCCGGGCCCACAGCACCGCCCGCCCCGCGGGGACGGCGTTGGCGTGCATGGGCAGTGGGTAGGGCAGGTAGCAGAAGCGGACTTTGGAGGCGTTCTTCTTGGCGAAGGCCTCCAGCACGGGCCGGGCCGTGGCGCAGTAGGGGCACTCGAAGTCGGAGAACTCCGCCACCGTCACCGGGGCGTTCGGATCCCCCATGCACATGCGCTCGTCCACCTTCAGCTGCACGCGGGACTCGCGGAAGGAGGAGAAGTGCTTGGACATGAGGTTGATGGTCTCGGCGGCGGAGGCCCCCTCCGACACGGCCGTGGCCGCCATCCTCGCCATCTTCTTGGCGTGCTTGCACTGGGTGTGCTGCTTCAGGCAGGCGCCCAGGGTGTGGGGACAGCCGCAGAAGCAGAACTCATCCGTGAGGATGCTGGCCAGCTCGCGCTGGGCGGCGGGCGCCAGCGCAGAGAAGTCCATGCCCGGAATCCCCGTGAGCACGGCGCCGGGGTTGGCCGGTGCGGCCTGAGGAGCCGCCGGGGGGGCCGCAGGCGGGGGGGCCGCGGGCGGAGCGGCCGCGGGAGAAGAGGTTGCCCCGCCCTTATCGGCGGCGGCAACCTCGGGGTTCTTGGTACAGGCCAGCCCGGTCAGAGACGCAGCGGCGAGCAGGAGGACGGCGCGCTTCCAGCAGTAGGAGGACACGCCGGGGGGTCTTAGCCACGCGCGGAGGGCTTGTAAAGGAAGGCGGCCTTTGTCAGTGAAGGGCTCGCCCATGCCCAAAGTCCTGCTGCTACATACCGGGGGAACGCTGGGGATGGCTGGGGGGCGGCCGTCCGCGCTGCGTCCCTCGGCCTTCTTCCGGACGTTGAAGGCCCGCGTCCCCGAGCTCTTCGAGCTTGCCGACATCGAGCTGGAGCTGTTCTCCAACCTGGACAGCTCGGAAATGCAGCCGGAGCTGTGGAGCCGCATGGCGGCCCACCTGCACCGGCGGCTGCCGGCCTTCGACGGGGCGGTGGTGACCCATGGGACGGACACGCTCGCCTACACGGCCAGCGCGCTCTCCTTCATGCTCCGGGGGCTGCCGCGGCCGGTGGTGCTCACCGGCTCCCAGCGCCCGCTGGGGGAGATCCGCTCGGACGCGCGGCTGAACCTCATCGACTCGGTCCTCTCGGCGCTCAACGGCCCGCGCGAGGTGACAATCTGCTTCGACTCCCACCTGTACCGGGGAAACCGGGCCCGCAAGGTGAAGGTGTCCGAGTACGACGCCTTCGAGAGCCCCAACTTCCCGGTGCTCGGTACACTGGGGGTGGACGCCACCTTCGAGCCGGGCCTGCCCCCCCGGGGCGCCTTCCGCCTCTTCGAGCGGCTGGATCCGCGCGTCTTCCTCCTCAAGGTGTTCCCGGGGCTGGACCCGGCCCTGCCCCTGGCGCTCCTGCCCCACCTGCGCGGGCTGGTGCTGGAGGCCTATGGGGCGGGCAACTTCCCCATTGATCCCTCCCTGGGCCGCTCGCTGCGTCCCCTCTTCGCCCAGGCCCGGGAGCGAGGCATCCCCGTGGTGGTGGTGAGCCAGGCCTACCGCAATGGGGTGGACCTGACCCTGTACCAGGCCGGGGCGGCGGCGCTGGAGAACGGGGCCATCGGAGGGGGGGACCTCACCCCCTCGGCGGCCACCGTGAAGCTGATGCAGGCCCTGGCCTACCACCCGGCCCCGGAGGCGGTGCGCCGCTTCATCCAGACCCCCATCGCCGGTGAGCTGACGGTCGGGCGGCCGCCAGCGCCACCCGCTGAGCCCCGCCAGCGCGGACGCAAGCCCCACTCCCGGTGAAGGCCCCCCTGCCTTACTGAGCGGATGTGAGCTTGCCGCCAGGAAATACCGGCCCTTAAGATGGGGGGTGAGATGTCCGAGGAGAAGACAAACGTCCATTCCATCGCGGACCTGCTGAGCAACGCTCAGCAGCAGAGCGCCTATCTGATCGTGATCAGCGCCAAGTCCGCCGCGGGTATCGGGCGGATGTTCAAGCTGGATCGCTCGGAGACGGTGATGGGCCGCAGCTCCGAGGCCCAGTTCCAGGTGGAGGATGACGGCATCTCGCGCAAGCACGCCAAGGTGGTGGCCCTGGGAGATGGGCGCTTCCAGCTCATGGACCTGGGCAGCACCAACGGGACGTACCTGAACGGCCTGCGGGTGAACACGGCGCCGCTCTACGACGGCGACAAGATCCAGATCGGCTCCAACACGGTCCTCAAGTTCTCCATCCAGGACCAGTTGGAGGAGCAGTACCAGCGCAGCATCTACGAGTCGGCCACGCGCGACGGGCTCACGCGGCTCTACAACAAGAAGTTCTTCATGGAGACGCTGCGCAAGGAGTTCGCCTACTGCCTGCGCCACCGGGTGCCGCTGTCGCTGGTGATGTTCGACGTGGACCACTTCAAGAAGATCAACGACGTCTACGGCCACCCGGCCGGAGACTACGTGCTGACGCGCATCGCGCAGCGAGTGAGCGACACGGTCCGCACGGAGGATCTGCTGGCGCGCTACGGCGGCGAGGAGTTCGCGTTGATGCTGCGCGAGTCCGCCGAGGAGCAGGCCCTGGCGTGCGCCGAGCGGTGCCGGCAGGCGGTGGACCGCAGCGACTTCATCTTCAGCGGAACGCCCATCAAGGTGACGATCAGCCTGGGCGTGGCCACGCTGCTGGACTCGGACTTCGCCCAGCCGGAGGACCTGCTCGCCTCGGCGGACAAGTACCTCTACCGCGCCAAGCGCGCGGGCCGCAACCGGGTGGACGCCAAGGTGACCAGCGGCCCCTGAGCGTCGTCAGGGCCGGGCACTAGCGGTTGGAGAAACCGAGCCGCTTCAACGCCTCGCGCGACACGTGCTGCACGTGGGAGTCCGGATCCCTGGCGGCCGCCTGGCTCAGGGCGGAGATGGCGAACGGCCCCCCGAGCACCCCCAACGTCTGCGCCGCCGCCACCCGGACGGCGGGGATGGAGTCCTTCTGGAGACACTCGGAGAGCGCCTTGACGTGCCGGTCCTTTCCGAGCTGCTCGAGCGCCTGCGCCGCGGCCTGACGCACCTCACCATGCTCCGCGCCGAGCCGCTCCGCGATGACATCCGCCAGCCCTGTCTGCCGCTTGAGGGCCGCGGTCTCGATGGCCGCGACGACGACCTCCGGGGCGGGATCCTCCAGGCCGGCCTTCAGCACCTCGCTGCTCTCCACGCCCGAGATGCCCCAGAGCGCGCGCAGGGCCCCGGCACGCAGCGGAGGCTGGGCCATGCTCAGGAAAGGCTCCACACGCGAGCCACGCTCCCGGCGCTCCCCGTCGCATTCCGTGAGCTGGGAGAGCGCCGCGCCCCGGACGGAGACGGGCTGCTTGGGATCCTCCGCCACGGTCAGCAGCAGTTCCTGGCACTGCTTCTCTTGCGCCAGCGCCTCCAACCAGGGCCGCTGGGCGGCGAGGTCCCCGCCCGACCGCAGCCGCTTCCCGGCTGCTGCCAGCAAGGTGAGCCCCTCGGCCTTGGCAAGCCCGCGCGCGGCAGACTGGCGCACCGTCGCGTCCGAGTCCCGGAGCGCCTGCTCCAGCTCACGCTGGGCCAGGGGGCCGTAGAGCCTCAGCTTGTACACCGCGAGGCGGCGCTTCATCGGGTCTCCCGACGAGAGGTCCGGCTGCAGGGCCTGCAGCTCCCGGGAGTAGATGGCGAAGAGCCGGTTGACCCGCTCCTGATCCGCGGGCTGGGCCACCTCGACGAGCATCTGTCCCACGGAGAGCGACTTGCGCTCGGCGAACTCTCGCAGGGCCGCCGCCGCCGCGGCGTCCACGGACTCCGGGCGCGTGGCCATCGCATCGATCAACACCCGGGCCGGGGGCCGCTTGAGGAACGTGGCCAGGTGGGAGAGCGCCCGGTACTGGGTGTTGACGTCCTCCGCGTACAGCTCCACCTCCAGGGCTCCCCGGATGGCCTCCTGGCGAGCCTGCACGCGTGTGGCGGCAGCGGCGCCCTTGTCTCCCGCCTTCTGGAAGAAGGCCGAGGGGGTGCTGCCCGCCTCGGCGGCAGCCCGGACGGCGGTGATGCAGGCAGGCAGGTCCTCCGCGGCCTGGAGCCCCGTGACCCACTCCGCCAGGGCGCGGGGCTCGGGCACCTTGCGCACCCTGGCCCCAGCTCGCACGGAGGCCCAGCGCACCCGCCAGTCCTCGTCCTTCAGGGCAGAGCGCAGTGCACTCTGGGGCACGGGCTTCAGCTCGGCGAGCACCAGGACCCACTCCTGGGTGCCCCCTTGCGTGAGGCAGAGGCGGCAGACCTTGGCCCGGAGGGAGGCCTCCTGGACGTGCCGCTGGCAGGCCTTCCAACAGCCGGTGGTCCCCGCGTCACCACGGGGATCGGCCGAGAGGAGCAGGAGCAGGAGCAGAGCGGGTGTCACGGGAGGGCCAGTCTAATCCAAGGCCCCCCTGCTTTTTGGCGGGGCTTCTTGCGTTTTGCTGGCCGCTGCGCCATATCCGCTGCCTTTTCACGACTTTTTGACGCACAGCGGAAGGAGGTGACTGCATTGCCCGGTATTCGAGTGAAGGAAGGTGAGTCCATCGAGAGCGCTCTCAAGCGTTTCAAGAAGGCCACTGAGAAGGCGGGAATCCTCTCCGAGATCCGCAAGCGCGAGCACTACGAGAAGCCTTCCGTGAAGCGGAAGAAGAAGGCCCTCGCTGCCAAGAAGCGCGCGGTGAAGAAGGCGCGCAAGTCGTTCTAGTCCGCGCCCGTGTGAGCCGGGGCGCTGCAAGTCAGTTGCCCTGGCTCCCGAACGTCGCCCCCCTCCCACCTACTGGATGGAGTGATTGCCATGGCCACCCTCAAAGAGCGCATCGACGCGGACCTCAAGGACGCGATGCGGTCCAAGAACGAGCTGACCCTCAGCGTCCTGCGGATGCTCAAGAGCGCCGTCAAGTACAAGGAAGTGGAGCCTGGGGCCTCCGCGCTGGATGACGCGGGCATCGAGAAGGTCATCGCCGGCCTGATCAAGCAGCGCCGCGACTCCGTGGAGCAGTACAAGACCGGCGGCCGGGACGACCTGGCTCAGAAGGAGGAGGCGGAGATCACCATCCTCCAGAACTACCTGCCCAAGCAGCTGTCCGCCGAGGAGCTGCGCGCCGAAGTGGCGGCCGCCATCGCCGCGGTGGGCGCCAAGAGCTCCAAGGACATGGGCGCGGTGATGAAGGCCGTCCAGCCCAAGGTGCAGGGCCGCGCCGAGGGCCGCGCCATCTCCGACGAAGTCAAGGCGCAGCTGGGCAAGCTGCCCGCCTGATCAGGAGCTGATCAGCTGCTCCCGTACCCCACTCGCGGGTCGGGAGCTTGCCCTCGTGCCTTTCCAACGTTAAGGGCTACTCCCAGCCCGCCATGCCGCGCCCACCCACCCGGGCGGCGCTGATCCGGTGGGAGGAGCCGTACCCGTGCCTACCCCGCTGGATCAGACGTGCCAGGAGCCACGGCGGCGAAGGCCTCTCCCCCCCCCGCTTCCCTCGCTGAGGGAAAGGGCTAGATTCAGGGGGGCCTTGGGCCCAGGCAGTCAACCCTGGACGTCGGAGCCGTGGGGCATGCTCTCCGGCACTCCCCAAGCCGAGGGTCAGGCCACGTGATCCCTGAGCACAAGATCGAAGAAATCCTCGAGCGGGTGGACCTGGTCAGCCTCATCTCGCGCCACGTGGAGCTCAAGAAGTCCGGGCGCGAGTTCAAGGGCCGCTGCCCCTTCCACCAGGAGAAGACACCCTCCTTCTACGTCGTCCCGGAGAAGCGCTTCTACTTCTGCCATGGGTGCCGGGCCAGCGGGGACGCCGTCTCCTTCGTCCAGCGGTACCTGGGCAAGACGTTCGTGGACGCGGTGAAGGATCTGGCCCGCGAGGTGGGCGTCGACGTCGAGGCCGCCCAGGATCCCACCGCCAAGGAGCGCCAGCAGCTCAAGGAGGCCACGGATCTGGCCGCCGAGCACTTCCGCACCCTGCTCTGGCAGGACGAGGGCCGCGCTGCCCGGACGTACCTGGCCAACCGCGGTGTCTCCGAGGAGACAGCCCACGCCTTCGGGCTCGGCTGGGCCCCCAACGCCTGGAGCTCGCTGGCCGACAAGCTCACCCGCTCGGGCATGACGGACTGGGCCGTGAAGGCCGGCCTCATCCAGCGCCGCAACACCTCGGACGGCTACTACGACTTCTTCCGCAGCCGGCTGATGATCCCCATCCGCGCCCCGGAGGGCCGCCCCATCGCCTTTGGCGGCCGCCTCATGGGCGCCGAGGAGGGCCCCAAGTACCTCAACTCCAAGGAGTCCCTGCTCTACAACAAGAGCGAGACGCTCTACGGCATGGATCAGGCCCGCGACGAGATCCGCCGCCGCAAGGCCGCCATCCTCGTGGAGGGCTACTTCGACTGCATCGGCCTGCACCAGGTGGGCGTGCGCCACGCCGTGGCCCTCTGCTCCACCGCCATCACCCCCGGCCACCTCCAGCTGCTGCGCCGCGCCGAGGCCCAGCAGCTCGTCCTGCTGCTGGACGGGGACCAGGCGGGCCTGGCCGCCGTGGAGCGGCTCGCTGGCCCCCTGCTTGCTGCCGGAGCAGCCGCTCGTGTGGCGCTTTTGCCGCAAGGGGATGATCCGGACACCTTCGCGCGTCGTGAAGGATCAGACGGAGTCGAGCGGCTTCTTCAAAGTGCACCGCCGCTCACCTCTCATATCTTCGCCAGCGTCCTCCCGCAGGGCGCCCAGGCGAGCTTCGAGGAGAAGATGGCAGCGCTCGAGCGGCTGAAGCCGATGGCAGCCCAACTGCCCCTGGGGTTGGTGCGCTCGGCCTTCCTCAACGCCGTGGGCGCCCACTTCGGCCTGCCCGCGGGAGACCTCGAAGGCGCCCTGCGCCC
>NZ_DASPHO010000307.1:0-6824 GCF_035629615.1 Hyalangium sp.
AGTTCACCCCGCCCTTCCACATCGCTGCTGACACCGTGGGTTGGCTGGGGGCCGAGTTCGCGGACCTCAATGGCGACGGCCGCGACGACTTGGCCTACTACCGCTGGGTTGACGGGGCCAACCAGCAGAGGGGCGCCTACCTCAACACCGGCAGCGGCTGGCAGTGGGCGCCCCAGTTCACTCCGCCCTTCCATCTCTCCGCCGACACCGAGGGCGACCTGGGTGCCCGCTTCGTCGACCTCAACGGCGACGGCCGCGACGACTTGGCCTACTACCGCTGGGTTGACGGGGCCAACCAGCAGAGGGGGGCCTATCTCAACACCGGCAGCGGCTGGCAGTGGGCGCCCCAGTTCACCCCGCCCTTCCACATCGCTGCTGACACCGTGGGCGACCTGGGTGCCCGCTTCGCCGACCTCAATGGCGATGGCCGGGCTGACCTCGCCTACTACCGCTGGATTGATGGAGCGAACCAGCAGATGGGGGCCTACCTCAACACCGGCAGCGGCTGGCAGTGGGCGCCCCAGTTCACCCCGCCCTTCCACATCGCTGCTGACACCGTGGGTTGGCTGGGGGCCGAGTTCGCGGACCTCAATGGCGACGGCCGCGACGACTTGGCCTACTACCGCTGGGTTGACGGGGCCAACCAGCAGAGGGGCGCCTATCTCTTGAGGTAGCGGCGTAGCGCTTCATCAGGAGAGCGGAGGGCCTGCAGGTGCCTCTGCACTCCGGGGCTTGCGGCGCAAGAGGCCAGCGAGCCTCCTGCCAATTAGGTGAACACTAAGACTAAGAGCACCTAACAAAAGTAAGGTCTGAAGGCGGACGGGAGGGTGGACGGATGAGCGGGCCATGAGCACCTGGGGCCTATGACTCGCGAACTCGTACCGGACGCGCTGTGGGAGCGAGTGGCTCCGCTGCTTCCGGTTTCCAAGAAGAAGAAGCCCGGCCGACGACAGGCCGACGATCGAGCCGCCTTGGAGGCCATCGTCTTTGTGCTCAGGGGATGACCGCTTGGCGGCGCCTGGAGCAATGGACGCGCGCCGGAGTGTTCGAGCAGCTCTAGCGCGTCCTGCTCAACGAACTGGGACAGCGCGGCCAGGTGGACTTTCGGGGCTCTCACGGGCAAGAACCCGACGGACCGAGCGAAGGCGGGCAGCAAGCATCATCTTCTGGTCGACACCCAAGGCCAGCCGCTGGCTGAGAGCCTGACGGGGCCAACGTCCACGACACGCACGAGCTGTTCCCCCTGCTGGACGCCGTGCCCGAGGTGAAGCAGCCCCGCGGTCATCCCCTCCACCGGCCCGCCAAGCTGCATGCCGACAAGGCGGCGACCTCGCTCGCGAAGCCGCGAAGCTTCTCCTTGTCCTCGAAGAAGTCCGTTACGGACGTCCTCCATCCGATGAGGCCTCACCGCACATGCTGATAGAAGCGCAGCAGGATCTGCGGTGAGACCCCGAGCTGGTACAGCAGCGGAAAGCCGTTCACTGCCAGAAAGTAGAACACCGGGCGCGCGATGAACCGTCGTCCGGAGACGGTGACGCGTGCATCCACCGTGCGGATGCGGCCCAGCCTCCACAGTCGGCGGGACAGCTCCAGATCTTCCATCAGCGGCTGCGAGGGGAAGCCACCCACGGAGCGGAAGGCCTCAGCGCGAACGAAGAGGGCCTGATCTCCGTAGGGATGGCGTGTGTACCGCGACCGGAGGTCCGCCAGGTGCAACAGCGGGCCAAGCCGTGAGCTCCCGGCGTCATCCACCGTCCACGTCTTGAATGCTCCGGCCACCACCTGCGGGTCCTCCAGTGCGGCGGCGACGTGGCGAGGGGCGTCGGGTGGGAGGGCCACGTCCGCGTGGAGGAACAGGAGCACCGGGCTGCGAGCTCTTTCAGCGCCCGCGTTCATCTGCGAGGCCCGGCCACGCGGGGCGGCGAGCACGGTCACTTCTGGGAAGGCGTGGGCCCGCTCCACGGTGGCGTCGGTGCTACCGCCGTCCACCACGCGGACCTCGTCGATGCCCTCCATCTTGGAGAGCTCCGTCAGGCGCTGGCCGATGCGCCGCTCCTCGTTGAGCACGGGGAGGATGACGGAGATCACCGCTCAGGCCTCCGGAGCGTGGCGAGTACCGCTGCCGTGGCGGGGGCCTGGATCCGACCCGCGTTCAGCTCCACTTCCAGCCGCTCGAGGTCGGCGGGCACATCCACATCGAAGAACGGCGCCACGTGGGCCACCGTGAGCCCCAGGGACTTCAGGCGCGCCTCGGTGCGCGCGCGGGTCTCCGGTTGGCTCCAGGGAAGGTTCGCGAAGGCCCCCACCGGCAGCCGACGCAGGGCAAGCAGGTAGAAGCCGCCATCGTCGCTCGGGCCGAACACCGCATCTGCATCCTCGAGCGTGGCCCGGGCGGCCTCCAGGTGGGCCAGAGGAAGGCCCGGGATGTCCGCGCCGAGCGCCATCGCGGCCGGGCATACCTCCAGTGCTCGGAGGAGGATGTGCTCCATGCGGGCTCCCAGGTCCCCCTCGCCCTGCTGCCAGACCTCTACGCCAGCAGGGAGGAGCCCCTCGGGCCATGACTCCGTGGAGGCCAGGATGGGCCGAGCCCACGGGAGGCGCGTCACCCGGGACCAGGTGTCGGTGATGAAGGCGCGAGCCAGGTCCGCGGCCCCCTCGGCTCCCACGGCGGGAGCCAGGCGCGTCTTGGCCTCACCGGCGCGCGGGGGCTTGGCGAAGACACAGAGCGCGACGTCCCGCATGGCTCACCGCCGCCAGGCGAGGAAGCGCGTCAGGAAGTTCTTCGCGCGGGGCGTGAGCCGGCGCCGGCTCCACGCATCGCCAAGCCGCTTCAGCACCTCGCCCTGCGTGGGGTAGGGCAGCACCGTGTTCGCCAGCGCCCCGACTGTGAGCCCCTGGGTCATCGCCAGCGCCAGCTCGCCGATGTTCTCGCCCGCGTGCGAGCCGACGAGCGTGCCACCCAGCAGCTTCCCCGTCTTGGCCTCCACGTGGAGCCGCCCGAAGCCCTCCGTCTCGCTCTCCAGGATGGCCCGGTCCACCGAGGACATGGGCACCGTGACCGTCACCACCTTGTCCCCGCGCGCCGCGGCCTCCTCGGCACTGAGGCCCACGTGGGCCACCTCCGGATCCGTGTACGTGCACCATGGAATGACGAGCGCGCTCGCCTTCTTCCGGCCCAGGAACAGCGCGTTCTGCAGCGCCACCCGCGCCAGCGCGTCCGCCGCGTGGGTGAACTTGAAGCGCGAGCAGATATCCCCGGCCGCGTACACCCGCGAGTTCGACGTGCACAGCCGGTCGTCCACCTCCACGCCGTGAGGCCCGTGCCTCACGCCCGCCGCCTCCAGGTTCAGCGACTCCAGCTCGGGCGCGCGGCCCGTGGAGATCAGCAGCGCCTCTGCATCCACCGCCCCCACTGCACCGCCGCGCTCGAAGTGGACGCGCTTCGATGCGCCGTGCGTCTCCACATGGGTAACCTGGGCGCCCAGTTGCAGGGTGATGCCCTCCGCCTCGAAGCGGCGCATCAGCAGCGTGCCGGCCTCGGGGTCCTCGCGCGGCAGCAGCCGCTCCTCCTTGCCAATGAGCACCACGCGCGCACCGAGCCGGCGGAAGGCCTGCGCCAGCTCGCACCCGATCGGCCCTCCCCCCAGCACCACGAGCCGTGAGGGCAGCGCGGTAAGGGTGAACACCGTCTCGTTCGTGAGGTAGCCCGCCTCCTCGAGCCCCGGGATGGAGGGCACGGCCGGCTTTCCCCCGGAGGCGATGAGGGCCCGGGAGAACGTGAGCCGCTGGCCCTCCACCTCCACCGCGTCCGGCGCGACGAAGCGGCCCTCACCCAGGTACACGTCCACTCCCAGCCCCTGGAAGCGCTCGGCTGAGTCGTGGTGCGCAATGCCCGCGCGGAGGGCTCGCACCCGCGCCATGACCCGCGAGAAGTCCACTGTGGGCTCGCCGGCCTCTACTCCGTACGCCCGCGCATCCCGCACCGTGGCCGCTACCCGCGCCGAGCGGATGAGCGCCTTCGAGGGCACACAGCCGAAGTTGAGGCAGTCGCCTCCCATGAGGCGCCGCTCGATGAGGGCCACCTTGCCACCCAGGCCCGCCGCGCCTGCCGCAGCCACCAGCCCGGCGGTGCCCGCGCCGATGACGACGAGGTTGTAGCGGCCCTCGGGCGTGGGGTTCTTCCACTCCAGGGGATGGACGCGCGCGGCGAGCGTGGCGTCGTGCACATCTCCTTCGAGCAGGTGCAGGGCTTTCTTCACGGTGAGGCCTTGTCGGGAGAGGAGGGAGACGTCGAGGCCGGAGCGGCCTGGCGGAGCGCCGAGTCCAGCGCGCGCCGAGCGATGCGGGTGATGAGGACGGTGACGGCGACGGTGGCTACGAGCCCGCCCCAGAAGAGGACGCGCCCCCACGGGCCGCTGTCCGGGCGCTGGCCGCTGGTGAGCTGGGTGACGTTCGTCACCAGGGAGCCCAGGTACACGTAGAGCAGCGTCCCGGGGAACATGCCGGGCAAGGAGGCGAGCACGTAGTCCCTCAGGCGCACCCGGGTGAGCCCCAGCGCGTAGTTCAACAGGTTGAAGGGGAACAGCGGCGACAGGCGCAGGAGCAGCACCACCCGGAAGCCCTGCGCCCCCACGGCCGCGTCCACGGCGCTGAAGCGCGGGTCCCCAGCGATGCGGCGGGCCACTCGCTCGCGCAGCACCGTGCGCCCCAGCAGGAAGGCGGAGGTGGCGCCCAGGTTGCTCGCGAGCATCACCAGCAGCGTGCCGTACACCGGCCCGTAGGCGAAGCCGGCCCCCAGCGTGAGGATGGAGCCCGGCAGCACCAGCACCGTGGCCGCCACATAGGCGACGACGAACACGGCCGCTCCCACCAGCCCCATGTCCCGGATGCGCTCGATGAGCGCCAGCAACCACTCATTGACGGGCAACAGGATGACGGCGGCCACGAACGCCGCGATACCCACCAGCCACAGTGCTGCGCGTCGGCTCTTCATGTCGGTCCCACCCCTCCGGGGAACCTACCGTCCGTTGAGGCTCCAGTCGTAGCCGAGGAAGTCGATGGCGTCTCCCTTCTTGCGCAGGAAGTCGGCCATGGCGGGTAGGGCGAGCAGGACGGCGAGGGCCGCTTCAAGCGTTGTAGAGAATGTCATGGTACGCCGGATCACACACAAGGTTGCAGGACCTCCCGAGACATGGTCGTGTCGGATCACTCCGGTACTGTGGATCTCGTGAGCCCGTCAGCTGCCCTTGCTTCCGTCGCTGTTGGCCGCCCCGTCCGGGGGGAGTTCACCTATGTCGTCCCGGAGACGCTCTCGGGACGCTTGGCGCCTGGCCAGCGCGTGCTGGTGCCCTTCGGGCGCGGCACGGCGCTGGGCTTCTTCCTGGGGCCTGCCTCCCTGCCTGCCGAGGAGGGGATCCAGCTCAAGCCCATCCAGCGCGTGCTGGAAGAGTCCCCCTCTCTCCCCCCGGACCTGATTGCCCTGCTGCGCTTCGCCGCCGAGCACTACCGCTACCCCCTGGGTGAGGTGATCCGCGGCGCGCTCCCTCCGGGCCTCTCCAAGGCCGAGGATGAGAAGGAAGCCCGGCCGGACGTGCAGCACTTCGCGGTGGCCATCGTGGCCGAGGCCCCACCCGAGCTGCGCCGCGCTCCCGCCCAGTCTGCCGCGCTGGCCTACCTGCTGGCCGTGGGAGGCCGGGCGCCCGTGGAGGAGGTGGCCCACGCCATCCCCGGCGGCCGGGAGACGCTCAAGAAGCTGGCCGCCCGCGGGCTGGTGCGCCTCGAGGAGCTGGTGCTCAAGCCGGGCATTCGCGAGGGCCTGGGGCAGGGCCGTCCGGAGCTGCTCACCCCCGAGCAGGACATCTCGGTGAAGGCCCTGCACTACTCGCTCGACATGGGGGGCTTCCAGACGGTGCTCCTCCACGGCGTCACCGGCAGCGGCAAGACGGAGGTGTACCTGCGCGCGGTGGAGCACGCGCTCGCCCAGGGCAAGGGCAGCCTCGTCCTGGTGCCGGAGATCGCCCTCACCCCGCAGCTGGTGGGCCGGTTCCGCAGCCGCTTCGGCTCGGACGTGGCCGTGCTGCACTCGGGCCTCAAGGACCGCGAGCGCCTCTTCCACTGGCAGGCGCTGCGCAAGGGCGTGGTGCGCATCGCCGTGGGGGTGCGCTCGGCCATCTGGGCGCCCGTGGAGAACCTGGGCCTGGTGGTGGTGGACGAGGAGCATGACCCCTCCTTCAAGCAGGAGGACAAGCTCCGCTACAACGCGCGGGACATGGCGGTGATGCGCGGCAAGCAGGCCGGAGCGCTGGTGGTGCTCGGCTCGGCCACCCCCTCGCTGGAGTCCCTGGAGAATGTTCGCCGCGGCCGCTACCGCCTGCTGGAGCTGAAGCACCGCGTGGACGACCGGCCCATGCCTCGCATCGAGCTGGTGGATCTGCGCATCGAGCGCCCCCGCGACGGGGGCCCCGTCACCGAAGAGGCCCCCATCCTCTCCCAGCCGCTGCTGGACGCCATTCAGGAGACGCTCGACCGGGGCCAGCAGACGATCCTCTTCCTCAACCGCCGCGGCCACAGCACCTTCCTGCTGTGCGAGGTGTGCGGGCTGACGCTGAAGTGCTCCGAGTGCGATGTCTGCCTCACGCTGCACCGGGCCGCCTCGCGCGTCATGTGCCACTACTGCGGCCTGGCCACCCCCGTGCCCGAGCGCTGCCGCGAGTGCACCGGGCCCATGCTCAGGCTGGGTATTGGCACCGAGCGCGTGGAGACGGAGGTGGCCGAGCGCTTCCCCCAGGCCCGCGTCGCTCGGCTGGATCGGGACGCGGCCACCA
>NZ_DASPHO010000308.1:0-7454 GCF_035629615.1 Hyalangium sp.
CGCCGCTGCTGCTCACCTCCGGACCCTGGAAGGAGGTGCAGGTGCGGCCAGGCCTGTACCAGCTGACGGCGAGCGCTCCAGGCCATGAGCCCGCCTCCATGCCGCTGAGGCTGACGCGCGGAGAGAAGCGGCTGCTGAGGCTGCCGCTGCTCCCCCTTGGCTCGCTGCCCAAGGACTTCATCTATGTCCCACCGGGGCCGCTGCTGTTCGGCAGCTCCGTGGACGCCATGCGCGACTTCTTCAAGACCCTGCCCCTCCACGAGCGACACACGGAGGCCTTCCTCATCTCCCGCTATGAGACGACGTACCAGGACTGGCTGGCCTTCCTGAAGGACCTGCCGGCGGAGGAGCGCAAGCGCCGGACACCCGGGGTGAAGGACTACGTCGGCCAGCTGAAGCTGGAGCAGGTGCAGGGGACCTGGGTGCTCCACCTCAAGCCCAGCCCCGGCTCCAGCGAGTACACGGTCCGTGAGGGCGAGCCGCTGCTCTACCCGGAGAGGGCGCGGCGTGCCGAGCAGGACTGGCTGCGCATGCCCGTCACCGGCATCAACCTCGGGGACGCGGAGGCGTACGTGGCCTGGCTGGCGAAGCGGCCGCTCACGGAGGGAGGCGTGCCGGGCGCGCGGCTGTGCACGGAGCTGGAGTGGGAGCGGGCCGCGCGGGGCGTGGACGGGCGCGAGTACCCTCATGGGCACAAGCTCGGCTCGGACGACGCCAACATCGACCTCACCTACGGCCAGAAGTCAGGCGGCTTCGGCCCGGATGAAGTGGGCACCTACCCCAGCTCCCGCAGCCCCTTCGGCGTGGAAGACATGGCAGGCAATGCCTGGGAGTGGACGCGCAACTGGTTGGAGCCCGCAAAACCCGTGGCTCGCGGTGGCAGCTACTACTACGGCCCCAACTCCGCCCGCTCCGCCAACCGCGATCCGTCAGATGCCTCGCTGCGAGACCTCACAGTAGGCCTGCGCGTCTGCGCGGAGCTGCCCCAGACGCCGTAGAGTCGCAGGGAGTTCCGCACTCTTTGAGATCCGGGCCGACTGGGCTAGCAATATGCCCATGCCCGGGCCGGACATGGCGAGCCGCCTGCCTGAGTCCTCGGGCCCTGGAGATCACCATGTCCGAAGGAGCCCCCCCCAACAGTGGCGACAACAAGGTGTACCCCGAGCGCAAGCTGCCTCGCCCTATCGAGGAAGTGCGCGCGCAGCTGATGGCGGACCCGGACGTGCGCGAGCAGGCCCGCCTGCTGGATGTCCCGGTGCCCGACTATGTCGAGAGGATCATCGACTACGCCACCCACCCCGAGAAGCCGCCGCAGGTCTGGGTCCTCCCGGATGAGGAGCTCAAGGCGCGCGATCCCAACATCCCCACCGTCGACGAGGTGAAGACCCACCTGGAGAAGATCGTCAGTGGCGAGATCGCCCACAGCCCCGCGCACATGCCAGATGGCTATAGCGATGATCGCTCCCAGGAGCGCTACCAGGCCGCGCTAGGTACCTCGGAGGCCCCGAAGGGCGCGCCCGAGGGCGCCACCGTCCCCGATCAGGGCTCGAACCCCGAGAAGGGCTCCGCCCCCAAGTCCTGATCCTCACCGCAGTGGCCAAGTCCTTGAATCCATTAGGCATCGCCCCTCTGCCCCGAGCGTAACTACCATTTCCCTCAGTTTGTTTACTCTGTGGGGACAACCCTCCCGGGGTACGTTCGATAACTCCTTTGTCAGACACAATCGATGGCCGCCACGACGGCCTCTTGAAAAGGATCAAAACCATGGGTGCAGTCGGCAAGGCTATTGGCAAGGTGCTGAAGGTCGCAGCTCCGATTCTCGGGGCAATCAACCCGCTGTTCGGCGCTGCGGCGAGCTTCGCTGGCGGCCTGCTGTCGGGCGAGAAGCCCCTGCAGGCGTTGCTGGGTGCGGCCGGTAACCTGATCCCTGGTGGCGGTCTGGCCAAGGGTCTGCTCGGCAAGTTCGCGGGTGCGGCCGGCGGCGGGATCCTGGATGGTCTCGGCGGCAACAGCCTCTTCAGCGGCCTGCTGGGCGCGGCTGGCGGCAAGGGCGGCGTGACCGACCTGGTCGGCGACCTGGTGAAGAACGTCGCCAAGAAGGGCGCGGAGAAGCTGACCACGCTCGGCCAGAACAACGCGGTGGAGCTGAGCGCGCAGCGCATGGCGCAGCTGATGTTCCGCTAGTCATCGGCCCTGATGACTCCCGAGCTCTACGTTCCGGAACTGCACTTCGAACAGGTTCGCGCCTGGATGCGGTTCCGGAACGAGGAGATCACCCCGGATGCCCTGCCGCAGACGGGGTTCATCATCCCCGGCAAGGGTGCCGGGTTTCTGTACCGGACGGACAGCTCTGTGGCGTGGATCGAAGGCCTCGTCGCTGCGCCGGACCTGGACCGCGAAGAGCGCAACAAGGCAATCGATCTCATCGTGACGGCCATCTCCCAGAAGGCCAAGGAACTCGGCTTCAAGCTGTTGCTGGGCTACACGGTCCTGGAGGTGGTGGTGAGGCGCGCCAAGCGCCATGGCTTCAAGCACGTCGGCGGAGGCTTCGAGCTGGTGGCGTTGCAGCTCGACGATGTGCAGTCCGAGTGACACGTCACCCGGCAGGACGCTCAATCGCCCTTGGACATCAGCACACCTACCGCCACCGCGAGCGAGAACGTCAGATAGGGCAGCTCGCCGACGACCTGGCCCTGGTCCACGCTGAGCAGCCGCGAGTCCTCCAGCTGCGCCACGTGCTGCCCATCCTGCTCTATCCGCACCGAGCCCGACGCCCGCACCAGGTGCAGGCGCTGTACGCCGGTGATGAGCTCGGCCTCGGTCTTCAAGAGGCCCGGCCTCACCTTCAGCCGTCCCAGCTCCTCGCCTCGGAGGCCGCGGACGTTGTAGTGGCTCCCGGACGGAGCCTGGAGATACTTCCAGAGGTACGCCAGCAGCTCTCCCTCCGGCGTCTCGATGAGCCAATGCCCGTCGGTGGTACCTCGCCCGCGCGTGGACTGCCGCCGGATGTGCGCGAGGGGCTCCTCATCCCCCTTGGAGCGGATGCGCCACGTGAGGTCCTGAGACTCGAGGCGGAAGGGCCCTGCCACGGTGCGCTCAGAAGAGAGGCGCGCCAAGGGATCGCCTGAGGGCAGGTAGTACGTGGGCTGCTCGTCTGGGGGACGCACGGAGACGACCGAGCCCGCTGGAATCGCCCGAGAGACCTTGCGCGTGAGCTCCTCCCAGAGCGCGTCCAGCTCCTCGGGGCGAACGGCGACATCCAGCCGCTGGTTCTCGATCCGGGTCTCTGGGCCGTGGCGGAGGAGGATGCTGAAGGGGTTTCGCTCGATGTGCCCGATCTCTGAGTAACGCACCACCTGGTGCTCGAGGACTGTCCGCAGGCGCCGAGGATGGAGCCCCTTCCATTCGATGCGGTCCTCGAAGAGGGAGAAGCGCCCGTGCGCCTCCACCATGTGCAGCTTCCAGGCATAGAAGCCGAGGATCAGCAGCAGCGCCCCGGCGCTCACCCAGTTCGCCACCGTGGGGCCCGTGACCCCCCGGATCAGCACCCAGAGCACGCCCACCGGCAGCAGGGCGATGAGGCCGAAGAGCCCCGTGTAGAGCACCTTCTGCGAGAAGGGCATGAAGATCGAGAGCGTGCGCGGAGACGAGGTACGAGGCGTCGGGCGCGCGGGGGCGTGGGGTCTTCTCATGAGCGAAGCCGCGGAGATGGGATCCCGCATCTTCGCACAACGAGCTTCGGATGCTCGGACTGCGGCATGTCAGCGCTGAAAGCACGACGGGGGCCGACCCGGTGTGTGGGTCGCCCCCCGTGGGGTGCTGCGCGGCGTGAGTGGCTCAGACGTCGGCCGTGGAGCGCGACAGGGGCTCGGGGATGCCGCGGAGCCGGTGGCCGAACCGGGTGAGGATGGCGGCTCCAAAGCCCATCAGGACCGTCGGGATCATCACCAACCACCCCAGCACCGGCAGGGACGTCAGCGTCAGGAGGATCAGCAACCCGAGCGCCAGCACCACCGCCTGCGTCTTTCTCCCGCGCATGATGGGCACCCGCATCCCGATCTCGCTCGCCACCGCGGTGAAGCCCAGCACCGCCGCCAGCGCGGCCACCAGCAGCAGGGCTGCCGCTACCGGGATGCCCAGGATGGTGATCGACAGCACCAGCGTGATGGGAATCAGCGCCAGGGCACCCAGGAAGCCCACGAACCCGCTCCGGATGGGCTGCGCGCGGACCGTCGCCGACAGCTCCTTCATGCGCGCGGGGAAGAAGAGCTGCCCCAGGAACCCGAGGCCGAAGAGCGCGGCGAACTTGATGAAGAACCCCGGGAGGCCCTGCCCACGGTCGTCCTCATCCGCGTCGTCATCCTCATCCGCAGCAGCCTCCTTCTTCCGGAACTCCTTCTTGAGGGTGTCCTTCACCTGGCCAGCGACCACCTTCCCCACGTTCCCGCCACCGAAGGATTCGATGCCACCCTCCACGTGGGCGCCATCGTTCCGGATCACCGTGCCGCCGATGGCCGAGACATCTCCCATCACGGCCGAGCCCGGATGGAGGGTGACGTTGCCGTTGAAGGCGCTCGCATCCCCCTCGACCGTGCCGAAGATGTCCACGTTGCCGCTGAAGGCCACCGCGTCCTCCTCGACATGCCCCTTCACCACCAGGTTGCCGCCATAGACAACGGCGTTGTGCACGCTGTCCTCCTCCTTCACCTCCAGCGAGTGGCCACGCGCCACCACATCCCGCTCACCCCTGCTCCGGCGCTGGGTCTTGCGGACCTCGTCGCGGACCCTGTTCCGGATCTCACGGGAGTCGATCTCCTCCTCCTCGACCTCCTCCAGCAGCTCGGAAGGAGTCGGGGGCGTTGGCGGTGTGACGGCCACGGGCGGCATGGGCGGAACTCCCATCGGACCGGGCCCCGGAGGGGGCGCCGGCATGGGCGGAGCCGCGTTCGCCGTGGGCGCCGACTCCTTCTCCGCTGGCGTCATGGGCCGCAGGGTGAAGATGGAGCCCTCCTCGTCCAGACGCAGCGAATAGGTGCGCGCAATGGTGCGCAGGGCCTGCTGGGCGGTGACACCCTTGAGGTGCACCTCCACAGAGGTGTCCAGCTCACCGGTGGCCACCACGTTGATGCCACCGTCCTGGGCAATGCGCTTGAGCGCATCCCGGAGTGAGCCGCGGAAGCTCACGTCGATCGTCTTCACGGCCTGGGCTGCCTGGGCCTCGGCGGGAGCAGGGGTGGGAGTCTCCGCTGCGAGCGCCACGGACGCGCCGAGCAGCAGGGTAGGCAGGAGAATGCGGGAGGCGATCTTCATGGGACACTCACGCTTGGGAAGGGTTGGGACCGTCGCCCACGAGCCGCTTGAGACCGGACAAGGAGACGATCAGCAGGATGATGAGGATGGCGGCCACGGGGCCGGCCGCGGTGCTCCAGAGGGCGTTCGCCCCACTGGCGAGCCCCTGGAGCAACCCCTTGCCGTCCATAACCAGGGCCGCGAGCGCCGCCCCGAGCTGGGACAGCGCCTGATCGTTGGTGATCAGCAACCCCAGCCCCACCCCCAGTGAGGCCACCAGGATGGGGATGCCGGCCCACAGCTCGCGCCGCAGGGGCGTGGGCTCGGTGGCCACCCGCGCCATCACGTTGGCCACCAGCGTGGGCGGGGGGAGCGGATCGGCCAGCCGGTACAGATCCTTCTCCAGCTGGCGGTGATCCTCCAGGACGGCGCTGCACAGCGCGCAGGTGGCGGCGTGATCGAGCGCAGAGCCCTCGCCGGCCTCCAGCTCGGTGAAGAGCACCTCGAGATCGGGACACTGGTTCGGAGTCATGTGGGCTCCTCCGTCGTCATCTTCTTGCGGAGCTTCTCCCGAGCCCGGAACAGCCGCGCCATGATGGTGCCCGGCGCGCAGCCCAGGATCTGGGCGATCTCCTTCGTCGTCCGCTTCTGCACGTAGTAGAGCGCCAGCACCTCCCGGTCCTCCGCGGACAGGGTGGTCATCGCCTCCTCGAGCGACTGGCGCTCCTGGCGCGCGATGGCGCCGTCCTCCAGCGAGATCTCACCACTGGGGAGCACCTCTTTCATGGGCTCCAGCTCCTCGGTGCGCATCTTGGTGCGCCGCCGCAGCAGATCCAGGCAGAGGTTACGCGTAATGGCCATCACCCAGAGATCAAACGGCCGGGACTCATCGTAACGATGCAGGTTCTGGTAGGCCCGGAGGAAGGCCTCCTGCGACACCTCCGCCGCCTCTGCCTCGCTGTTGAGCAGCCGGAGTGCCAGGCCGTAGACGGCGCGCTGGACGCTGCGCACCAGCGCCTCGAAGGCGTTGGGGTCCCCGCGGCGGGCGGCCAGCACGTCCGCCTTCCAGGGGAGCGTTGGGGCCTCCTCAGCCATCAGTGACCCGATGGCCTGAGCGATGTCCCCAATGGGATCGAATGTGAGAGCGTTCACGCTTGGGTCTACGCAGCATGGGTCCCCCCATTGCGTTCGCGCGTGAGCCTATTTTTCCCCACCCCCGGAATTCTACTTTTTCTTTTGTGATTTCGGGTGCTTAACCGCCGAATCCACGCGGGCCTTGGCCTTGGCCTCTTTCTTGAGGCGCTGCTGCTCCCGGAAGCCGGGAGGAGGCTCTCGGGGCTCAGCGGGCGCCTGGGCAGGGGCTGGCTCGCGAGGCTGCTGGGGCGGCTCGGGGGCCCAGGAGCGTCCACCCAGGTCGCGCTCGGGGGCACCTCGGCTCCGGGTGGCGGGAGCACCTCGCTCGGAGAGGCCACGAGCACGCTCCTCGCGGGGCCTGGGGGCTTCCCGCTGCACTGCCTCCGTGAGGCGGGGGCGCTGGGCCGCGCGGATCTCGTCGGGGGTGTCCTCTCTCCAGGAGAAGTGGAAGAGGCGCTTGACGACGAGGGTGGCGTAGGCCCCGGGGGGCAGGGTGAAGGCGATGTTGACCTTGATGGACCCGCGGTTGACCTCGTCCGGCATGGGCCGCCCGAGCACCAGCTTGTGCGGGAAGGCGAGCACCGGGCGCTCCTCGTGCTTGAAGTAGAGCATGCGCCTGGCCTCGGGGATGACCAGATCCTTCAGCGCGATCTTCTCGCGCCCGAGCGTCCACTGGACGGCCTCCTCCACCTTGGGATCCTTGAACGTCGTGTCCGGCGCGAGCAGCGGGAAGGTGGCGTCGCGCAGCGTGCGCAGCACCTCGGGGCTGGCATCGCGGTGGAACAGGAGCGTGCCGGCCTGGTAGCGCATGGGGAAGAGGTGCTCGCGCGGCAGCAGCAGCTGGAGGTAGCGCCGCACGCCCTCGTTCCACAGGTAGCTCTGGTAGGTGAACAGCAGCATGGCGCGGTAGTCCGCGTCGATCTGCAGGAAGGCGCGCACCCAGTCGCCCGGGTGGTCTCGCAGGGAGCGCAGGATGCGGTGGTACTTCTTCGAGCCCTCGTAGGGGACGCGCGCGTCCCAGTTGCCCCAGT